>JAJFIJ010000239.1 GCA_021775105.1 Rhodospirillales bacterium
ATCTCCGCCGGGTCGGCATAGAGACCGGTTCCCGCCAGACGCAGCTCACAGACATCACCTGGGATCATACGCAATAAAAAGAATACAAAAATAGCGGCACCGAACAGGGTCGGAATCATCATTAACAGCCGCTTGAAAATATATTTCGACATATTGTCTTCCCGAAAGGATCCTCAAACTGGACCACTGAAGCCCGATGCCCCGCCCGCCATCAATGAAGATAGCGGGCGGGAACCGGTGTTCGACTTATCGAACCTCTATTTGTCCAGCCAGATATTATCCAAAGACTGGTTCAGATAATGGCTCGGTGCGATCTTCCAACCCTTCACATAGGAACGGTGTGGATTGATCTTGTACCACCACAATGTAATGGCCAGATGAGCCTGTTCACTGAGAGCACGGGTCTCATACGTACGGATGAGGCTGCGCTGTTCAGTTTCACTACCTGATTTCAGGATTTTATCATAGATCGCTTCAAGTTCCGCATCTTCGTAATTGCCATAGTTGTTACCGGCGGAACCAAGGAATTTGGTAATATCAGCGATCGGGTTAATGACAGACTGGCAGTTGAAATCGATGGAGACATCGAAATCTTTCTTCTTGCGAAGCGTTGCATAGAACTGCGGTGAGGGCTGAACCCGCTGCTTCGTTTGAACACCAATCTTTTTCCATTCATCAATCAACCACGTGCCAACAACCTTGTAAGGCTGGTCAACACCACGGTTATTGAAGTCAACGGACAGGCCACTTGCGCCTGCTGCTTTGAGAAGCGCTTTTGCTTCTGCCTGATTGGCTTTGACGTCTTCACCATATCCCTTGAGCTTGACCAGTTCTTCTTTGGTCGCAGCAAACGGGTGGTTCGGGAAAACAACGCCGCCAACCGTTTTCACGATGGCGATACGCGACAGGTACTTGGAACCGGACCAGCGGTCCATACCAAGAGACAACGCCTGACGAACGCGGGCATCATCATAAGGTTTGCGTTCCTGGTTCGGTGTCGACATCAACACACAGTTCCAGTCGCTTTCCTGAACCGTGATCTTTTTACCAAGCGCCTTGACCAAATCGTCACGATGCTTTGGCGGGAAACCACGAAATTCAATGGCTGCGCGATCACCGCGAATGGCGTTCACACGAACCGCAAGCTTGGGCGCGGAAATCGCCTTGAAACCATCAAGATAAGGCTGTCCTTTATGGTAATAAGCGCTGTTTTTCACACCTTCAACGAACGACCCTTTCTGCTCCTGAACGAACTTGAATGCACCGGTACCGTTGATGTTTTTGGTGTGCCAGGTATATCCATACGCGTCCAGATCAGCTTTCGAATAGATGAAGTTGAACGGAGTTGCCAAAGCCGGGATGAAGCTGCCCGTCGGGAACTTCAGCTTGAAGACAACCGTATTGGCATCAGGTGCCGTAACGGATTCAACAGCTTTGAAGAACGCTTTCCGTGCGCTCGGAATTCCTTCCGGCGGGAAAATGATCTTGTCGTAGGTGGCTTTGATGTCGGCAGACGTCAGTGCAGCACCATTATGGAACGTTACGCCGGACCGGATTTTAAAGGTGTACTTGGTGCCACCTTCGGTCGGTTTCGGCACAGCACCTTCACACAAATCACAAACAAAGTCCGTCGGTGAAGATGGGTTATCCGGGTTAATCCGGATCAACAGGCTGTAGAACGGCCGGATCGGATGAACCATGCCGAAGGTGGTTTCCTTGTGTCCGTCATACGAGGGGATTTTTGATCCCACGACGAAGTTCAGGACACCGCCACTTTTAGGGGTTTGTGCCGTCACAGCGCTGCTTGCACCGAGGGCAAGACCTGCCCCGACTGCAAGAGACACCGCCATTTTGGTATAGGCGTTACTCATTTACTCTCTCCTTCCCAGTATTACAGGAACCTCCCGAGTTCCCAATTTTATGCGCCGCCACTGGTTCAGGCGATCACACTTCCGTACAGGCCACCCAATGGCCCGGTTTGACTTCTCTGAATTCCGGCACGGTTTGGCTGCAACTCGCAACCGCCTTTTCGCAACGCGGATGGAAAACACATCCGCTCGGCGGGCTCATCGGGCTCGGAATTTCACCTTTTACGATCTTGTGGGCCCGGGCATTCTCCAGGTCCGGGTCAGGAATCGGCACGGCCTCCAGCAAGGCTTGCGTGTAAGGATGCAGGGGGTGGTCATAAAGTTCATCACAATCGGCCAGTTCAACCATATTGCCAAGATACATCACGGCAACCCGGTGGCAGATATGGCGAACCACGCTCAGATCATGAGAAATAAACAGATACGTCAGACCGAATTCGTCACGCAGGTCTTCCAGCAGGTTGATGACCTGAGCCTGAATGGAAACATCCAGCGCCGATACGGCTTCATCGCAGATGATGAACTCCGGATTCATGGCAAGAGCACGGGCAATACCGACGCGCTGGCGCTGGCCACCGGACATTTCATGGGGATAGCGTTCGGCAAAATTGGTCTTCAGGCCACACTTCGTCAGAAGTTCCAGCACACGCTGACGGCGTTCCGTTTCATCCGTGATGATGCCGTGCACCTTCATCGGTTCGGAAATAATCTCGCCAATGGTCATGCGCGGGTTCAGCGAACTGAACGGGTCCTGAAAGATGATCTGGATTTTCTTGCGATAATCAATCAGCGCTTTTGAATCCAGTTTGGTCAGATCCGTCCCTTCATACAGGATCTCACCATCCGTTGCCTGTTCCAGTTGAAGGATGCAGCGCCCTGTTGTGGTTTTCCCACAGCCGGACTCTCCAACAAGCCCAAGGGTCTCACCTTTTTTGATCTGGAAATTGACTCCATTGACCGCCTTCACGGTGGCAACCACGGTCTGAACAAAAACACCTTCCGTGACCGGGAAGAACATTTTCAGATCCTTCACGTCGACCAGAATTTCTTCGGAATGTGTTCCGCGGAACTGGGCATCATCGCGGACTGCACCATCAGGGGCTGTCATGATGCTTTCTCCTCAAGATTGTCTTTTTCCCAGCAGGATACGAACTGGCTATCAGACACAGCTTCCAGCGGCGGGTAATCCTGAGCGCATTTTTCCGTCGCGAACCGGCAACGTGGTCGGAACGCACAACCGCCGTCAAGCATCGACAGATCGGGCGGTTGCCCATCGACCGGATCAAGTTTGGCCTGTCGGGCCTGATCCATACGCGGTACGGATTTCAGCAGCGCCAATGTGTAGGGATGTTTGGGGTTATAATAAACATCCCGTGCCGTACCCGATTCTATAATGCGTCCGGCATACATGACGTTGACCCGATCCGCGTAGCGCGCCACCACACCAAGATTATGCGTTATGACAATCATCGCGACATTGAGACGTTTGGTCAGGTCTTTCATCAATTCCAGAATTTGTGCCTGAATCGTCACATCCAGCGCCGTCGTCGGTTCATCGGCAATGATCAGTTTCGGTTCACATGACAGCGCCATGGCGATCACGACGCGTTGGCGCATACCGCCTGACAGATGGTGCGGATACTGATCCAGCCGACGCTCCGGTTCGGAAATCCCGACAAGACCCAGCAATTCAACCGCGCGTGCGTTGGCGTCAGCGTCTGAAATATCAGTATGCGCTTTCAGGGTTTCCGTCAGTTGCAGGCCGATGGTCAATACCGGATTGAGCGACGTCATCGGCTCCTGAAAGATCATGCCGATATCCTTGCCGCGAAGATTGCGGATACCCTCTTCGTCCAGATCCAGAAGATCCTTGCCATCAAAGCGGATGGAACCGCCGACAATTTTGCCCGGCGGCCACGGAATCAACCGCAATATGGACATTGCTGTTACTGATTTTCCACAACCCGACTCACCGACAACAGCAACCGTTTCACCTTCGTCAACAGTGTACGAAACACCGTCGACGGCCTTTACGGTACCCGCCGAAGTAAAGAAATGGGTCTGAAGGTCATCGATCTCCAGAAGTGTAGCCAATATCATCCCCCCTGTTTCGGGACATTTGTATTTGTTGACTAGGACGGTAGAGACCTCAATTCATCCTGTCAATTGGGAACCGTTAGAGATTGTGTACAATTCCAGCGATTGCCCGGCGATGTACGGAATTCCTGTCTCATTTTCCCTGACTTTGCACAATCTGAACCGGATTAGTGACCTGAAGTCATATCTCATTGGACCTGAAGTATCATATTGCCAAATCCATTAAAATTGCAGAGTTGTGCGGATTTTTTTCACTCCCTCAATAATAGACGCAAATCAAATGGCTGAAAAATGTTGACGAAACCACGCACCGTCCTTCTCAATACAGGTTGGCAATGCTCGCGAAACAGACGCACAACAGACAGGATCGGGAACAGCAAGAATGTCAAATCAGCAATTTGAAACAGGACTGAAATGTCGCAAGGATGTTTTGGGCGAAACTTATGTCGATGCTTCGTTGGCCAAGGCCGACGATTTCAATCGGGATTTTCAGAAAATCGTTACCGAATATTGCTGGGGTGGAACGTGGGGCCGGGGTGTTTTGAGCAAACAACAACGCAGCATTCTAAATCTGGGGATGCTGGCAGCACTCAATCGCGGTCATGAATTCAAACTTCACTTCAAGGGGGCCATGACAAATGGTCTGAGTCTGGAGGAACTTCGCGAAATCCTGATCCAGATTGCCGTATACTGTGGTATTCCCGCAGGTGTGGAAGCCTTTCGTCTGGCCCGGGAGGTTCTTGACGCGGAAGGCATAGATGCGTCGACCATGGACGGAGGAACGGACTGATGTCGATCAAACCGGGATTTGTAGGGCTTGGTCAGATGGGTCAACCGATGGCGGCGAATATTGCTGCCAGTGGTGCCGAATTGATCGTCTATGACAAAGCAGGTTCAGTGGAACGCGCGCCCGAAGGATCGACTCCGGTAACATCGCTGGAAGACGTTGTCGGCATGGCTGAAACCATATTCCTGTCCCTTCCCGATGGTCCGGTTTCGATCACCGTCGCCAACGAAATTTCAAAGATGAGCAATATTGCAACCACACTCGTTGTCGACCTGTCGACCGTTGGACCTGATGCCGCGCGTGAAGCCAGCCGTATTTTAGGGGATGCTGGAATCGGTTACGCCGATGCCCCGGTCAGTGGCGGTGCGGCGGGTGCCAAGGCCGGGACCATCACTGTTATGTGGGCCGGGTCAGGCAACGAGATGGAGCGCCACGCGGATGTTCTGAAATCGTTTTCAAAAAACCAGTTCCATGTTGGCGATGAACCCGGTCAGGGGCAGGCCGTCAAGATTCTCAACAATTTCCTTTCCGCCACTGCCATGGCCGCGACATCGGAAGCGGTGCTCTATGGGCTGTCGGAAGGACTGGATATGAAAACGTTGCTCGATGTGGTTAATGTCTCGACCGGTCAAAACACGGCCACCCGCGACAAATTCCCTGATCGCGTCCTGACCGGCTCTTTTGATGCCGGATTCAAGACTGCCCTGTTGGCAAAGGACGTGCGCCTCTATCTGGCGAACGCTCAAAAAGCGGACATGCCCGACAGCGTCGGCAGTTTAGTCTCGGGGATCTGGAACGACTGCGATGACGCCCTGCCCGGGTCAGATTTCACCCGCATTTACGAATTCCTACGCGATAGAAAGCAGCCCGGCATTTAAGCATGAGAACATTCATCGAAAACATGCCGAAAGCGGAACTCCATTTGCACATCGAAGGCACGCTGGAACCACAAATGATGATGGCGTTAGCCAAACGCAATAATGTGACGCTGCCTTATGCAACGGTAGATGAGATCCGTCAGGCTTACGAATTTTCCAACCTTCAGGATTTTCTTGATCTCTACTATGCGGGTATGTCGGTACTGGTGGAGCGTCAGGATTTTTTTGATCTGGCATGGGCTTACCTTGAAAAAATGCATACGCAAAACGTCACCCACGTCGAAATATTTTTCGACCCTCAGGGACATACGGCACGCGGCATAAATTTCGATACGGTGCTGTCCGCACTGACCGATGCCCTTGATCAGGCAAACAGGACATTTGGCATCACATCAAAATTGATCATGTGTTTCCTGCGTCATTTATCGGAGGAAGAAGCGTTCGAGACGCTGGCCCACGCCAGAAAGGCCAAAGGGCACATCTTCGGTGTTGGCCTCGATTCATCCGAAATTGGCCATCCGCCGCGAAAATTTGAGCGGGTATTCGCCGAAGCGCGCAACGAAGGGTTTGTTGCCGTCGCCCACTGTGGAGAAGAAGGGCCCGCTGAAAACGTTGCCGACTCGCTGGATTATCTGAAAATTTCGCGCATTGATCATGGCAACCGCGCACTTGAGGACCCGGCGCTGGTATCACGCATAGCCGATGAAGGTATCGCCCTGACCGTCTGCCCCCTGTCCAACCTGCGTCTCAATGTCGTCACCAGCATGACAGATCATCCGCTTCGGCGAATGCTGAATGCCGGTCTCTGCGCGACAATCAATTCAGACGACCCGGCCTATTTCGGCGGATACATGACAGAGAACTATCTCTCTGTTCAGGAAGCTCTCAATCTCAGCCGCGATGAAATCGAACAACTCGGGCGGAATGCCTATACAGGATCGTTTCTGGATGCGGCGTCAAAGCGGGTGGCGCTGGACGTTTATGATACTTTTGTCGCGGCAAACTGAACTCTGCCCTCTATTGCGGAAAACCGGTCCCTGATGCACTATCGGGATGTGCTGGATAGATGTTATGTGAGGGAAGTCATGAGCCCGAAAAATCCGGACGCCAAACCCGGCCCCAATGCCAATAAATACACCGACCCCGGCTGCGCCTACTGCCCGCCTTCGGTACGCGCCTGTCGACAGGGTGAAGATGAAGACCGGGGACCGGGTTTCTGCCCGACCAACGTCAACCCCGAAGGCGTCTGCAATGCGGAAGCCATGTACGAAGACCCCTTCTACAGGCGCGTTGCGCAGGAATCAGCGCGCGTAGAGTCTGAAGGGTACTGCAAATGGACCCGGGTTGAGGAAGTTGCCCAGTTCGCCAAGAAAATGGGGTTCAGGAAAATCGGTATCGCCACCTGCATCAGTTTTGTCGATCACGCCAATACACTAAGCCAGATTCTGGAAAGCCACGGCTTTGAGGTGGCTTCGGCGGCCTGCAAGAACGGCAGCATCCCGAAAGAAGACATTGGTCTGAAAGACAGTGAAAAAATCCGGCCGGGTGGTCATGAATCAATGTGTAATCCGATCTCTCAGGCGGAACTTCTTAATGAGGCGGGGTGTGAATTTAACGTCGTGCTTGGCCTCTGCATCGGTCACGACAGCCTGTTTTTCAAACACTCCGGAGGGCTGGCGACGACGCTTGTCGCAAAAGACCGGGTGCTGGCACACAACCCCGTCGGCGCACTGGCGCTGGCAGATTCCTATTTCAGCCGTGTATGGGGACCTGACAAACCGGAAAAAGCGCCGAAAATTCCGAAACAGGGTCGACGCAACTGAGTTCGGCATTCTATTGGTTCTTCGTGAGAGTTTAGAGTTTTCATCACCTCAATGTGATGCACAGTTGTAATGCAATCTTTCCTGGCCTGTTTTATCTAGGTTTACGTTGCTTGATATATGGCAAAACCGGATAAATTGGAGTTCAGGAAATGTGGGCACGTAGTCTCATTTTGGCAGTTGCGATAATTGGCGGTTACTCTGCGGCGGCATATTCCGGTGAAGTTATCGCTCAGGGAAATTTCAAGGGGACCAGCGATCACAAAACATCCGGGCGGGCACAAATCGTTAAGGAGGGTGGAAAGTATATGGTCGTTCTCGGCAGTGATTTCAGTCTCGATGGCGCGCCCGACCCTTATGTTGGATTGGGTAAAGACGGGTACGATCCGAGAACAGAGATTTCCAAACTGAAAAACAACAATGGCGAACAGACATACGAAGTGCCCTCGGGCGTCAATGCCGAAAACTATGATCAGGTATTTATCTGGTGTCGGAAATACAATGTGCCACTCGGCGTTGCTCAGATAGAATAGGACATCAGCTTCCGGGGTCCATGAACTCTTCCATGGCGTCGGCGACATCTTCGGCAAACAGGTCGAGAAAGAAGTGTCCGGCGTCCTCAACAACAGCCAGACGAACGTGATCACCATCGACCATCGGCTTGACCTTTTCGGCGATGTCCGGAACTACCGTATCCTGCCCGGCGGCGATCACCAGCACGGGCTGCTTTATTTTCGGCAACAAAGTCGGCGTATCAAACCGCGTATCGGGTTCGTAGTAGGACAGGAAACTGTCGGCGGTTACATCGGCACCGGGACAATAGAGAATTCCCGTCCCCTTCATGAACGTGCCGCCTTTACCGCCATTCGACAATCCGCGGGCTTCCTGAAGGACATCAATCAAAGGTCGCCCATGAGATTTCTCAAACCCCGTTGCCACCTTTTCTTCGGTCCAGGTCGCCGGTGCCAACAGCACCAGCCGCTTGACCAGCAGATGGTCTTTTTTCGCACCGAACAAAGCCACCTGCCCGCCCCCGCGGGAATGCCCGAACAGGGTCACGTCCTTGATACCCCTGGCCGCCAACCAGTCCAGCCAAACAGATAACTCGTCCAAAGCATCGTCATAACGGTGTTGATGGGGAACGGCACAGTCATACATACCCCGGCGATTGTCGAGGCCAAAGCTCAGGTTTATTGACAGGGTATTGTGGCCCCGTTCCGTCAACACAGTCTGGAGCCCCTTGATGGTCTCCATACCAAGGTGCGCCAGCGTGCCGTGCAATATCAGAACGACGCTGTCCGAGGGTTTGCGATCTTCCGCGACAACAAACTCGCCAACCAGATTGAGCCCCTTGTAAGGCAGCTGAACGGGTTCAGCCCTGACGGATGTCCCGCCCATCATCAAGGCGACAGTGAATAGGATCAAATAAACAGGATTTCTCAAGGCACCCTCCGGCTCACATATGCGATAACTGGAATATGTAATATCAGAAAAGTGCTAACGAAGCAAAACGACACCAATAAGCGAATTTTTCAATTCAGGTTTTTCCTTCGGAAATTCATCATTTTTAATTGTTTCTGAGATACCCATAAGGTATCCATCAAAAAAATGGCAGAGCCACATGCAATGAAACCGAGAAATGTCCCACAAATCAACTTTACGTAATCAGAAGATTTGACCATATAGATTAATCGCAATCGATAAAAATGTTGGCAATTTCCGTATACAGGCCTTTCGAGTATAATCAACGCAATGACAACGAATACTCCAAAATTATTTTATAGACAAAAAGTGCTATTGGCGCTGTTACAGTCATTTGGTGGATCACTTAGCAATATCGATCTTCAAAAATATTTATTCTTGTTTACACAAATTTGCCAACAAGAAAAAAGTTATGAGTTTGTTCCGTACAAATTTGGATGTTTTTCTTTTCAATCTTATGCTGATCGCCGGCGATTAATTGAAACCGGTACACTGGCCCGCGTAGATAATTGGAAACTAGCCTCTGATTATGACTTTCTAGCGGCAGTCAAACCAGACGAACGCAAGAAATTGGAACTGTTTCACCATAAATTCGCTGGTATACGGGGCAACAACTTGGTGAAAGAAATCTACAAAAAATACCCCTATTATGCCATTCGTAGCGAGATAGCATCTGACCTTATGACAGACGAAGAACTGTGCCAGATTAATGCCGCCGTACCGCAAAACGATGAAATGTGCTTTTTTACAATTGGCTATGAAGGTATATCGTTTGAAAATTATTTAAACCGATTGATATTGAATAGAATCAACACTCTGGTGGATGTGCGGAAAAATCCCTTGAGTCGGAAGTTTGGTTTTTCCAAAAGCACTCTGTCGGACACATTGGAAAAGCTGGACATTGAATACCTTCACTTACCAGAACTAGGTATTATCTCTGAAAAGCGCCGGTCATTGGTTAGTCAAAAAGACTATGACCAATTATTTGACGATTATGAAAAAACTGTTCTCAAGGAGAATAAGGTAGCGCTGGAACATCTTTATGGGGTATTTGTGAAAGATAAACGCGTAGCAATTACGTGTTTCGAAGCGGAGGTCTGTATGTGCCACCGAGGGAGAGTTGCGGCGGCGTTACAGACTTTGCCCAGTTGGGATTATGATATCCAACATATCTGAAGAGAGTTCTATATGACGAAAGAACGGGTCCTGATTGCGGTAAAGACTTACCCAACATTATCCGAGAAATATACTGAACTCGTTTGTACTGCCGGTTTTCGTGAAGATGGCTCTTGGATCCGAATTTACCCATCACCATTTCGATTTTTGGAAGATCAGCAACGATACGGAAAATATCAGTGGATCGAATTGGAATTAGACAAAAATCCACGTGATCAACGGCCTGAAAGTTATCGCCCTATTAACATTGATGACATCCAGCTGGGCGAAAAAATTCCAACGACACGCAGTTGGGAAGAACGCCGCAATTTTATTCTCAGCAAAAATACTGTCTACACAAACCTTCAAACGGTCATTGACGGGGCCAAAAGCAATCAGTTTTCACTCGCAGTTTTCAAACCAACAGAAATTTTGAATTTTGTGGCTAAAAAAGTCGATTCCGATTGGAAAATAAACCGCAAACAAGCAGCACTAATCAGCCTAAAACAGGGGTCGCTATTTGAAGATCAAGACCGATCTGATTTCAAACTAATGCCCAAATTGCCATACAAGTTCTCATATCATTTCTGTGATGATCAAGGACAGGAAAGTACATTAATGATCGAAGATTGGGAAATCGGACAATTGTTTTGGAACTGCCGCAAAAAATATGATGAAGCGACTTCGGTTGAAAAAGTAAAAGAAAAGTACCTAGAAGATTTTGCACGGACTAAAGATTTACACCTATTTCTCGGAACAACTTATAAATTTCATATGATGAATGTGAACAATCCCTACGTAATTGTCGGCACTTTTCACCCGCCGCACATTATCCAGCCTAGCCTGTTTCAGTCTCAAAAATTTTAAATCCCTGCTCAAAGAAAAAGCCCTTTAGTTATTAGGTGTTTTTGGGTATCGCTTAGGAATTAGACCGAACGTCTGAGCAAAACGGCACCGATGGCCATGCTGGTTGCCGCCTGGACGGGGTCGATAACGGGAATGCCCAGATAATCGGCCAGCGCGACCCGATGAGCGGCCATGCCGGCGCAGCCCAGTATGACGGTCTCGGCACCATCCAGATCACGGAGTTCCGTTCCAATCTCACAGAGGCGGGCAAAGGTTCCGGATCCGGCGGCACTTTCTTCGACAGAAAGATTGGCCGCGCGTTCTTTTGCCAGACGTTCCATAACCCCCATCTGACGAAGGTATCGCAAATGGCGTTTGACCGAGGTGTTGCTGATTGCGATCACGCCAAACCGGTCGCCCTGGGAAAGCGCCGTCAGCACACCGCATTCCTGTATGCCGAGAACGGGTTTTTCAGTCACTTCCCGGCAAACCTGAAGGCCGGGGTCTGAATAGCAGGCAATGACATAGGCGTCGGCATCGTCGCGTTCCGAAACCAGCTTGCTGAGCGGCAACGCGACCGAGTCGACATCAGCCTGACTTTCGACCCCGAACGGGCCTTCGGCCAGCGTCACGCATTCGATTTTCGGTCCGCCCGCGACCGCCAGCGGCTTCAGGGCTTCCGACATGCCATCGGTGACGGCCTGATTGGAATTGGGGTTAATGACGAGAATGCGCATGCTCGTAGTCCTTACATCAGATCCGCGCCGAAATTTCGTGCCGGACTCAGGGGCGCATGATCAGCCGGTTCGTCGGTTGCCGGGTCCAGCGGTTGACGTTCAAGAAATTCTCCCGACCCGCGTTCGACCTGAAGGGTATCATCTTCGACAATAATACGTCCCTGATTGATCACTGTTCTAGGCCAGCCCGTGATTTCCATGCCTTCATAGGGCGTATAGTCCATATTGTCATGCAGCATGGATTGGGAAATGGTGCGTTTCCAGTCCGGGTCCCAGATCGCAATATCGGCATCGCTGCCAACAGCGATGGTTCCCTTGCGTGGATGCAGACCGTAAATCTTGGCGGCATTGGTAGAGGTTAGCGCGACAAACGCGTTCACCGACAGCCGCCCTTTCCCGACCCCCTCGGAGAACAGCAACGGCATCCGGGTTTCAATGCCCGGCACACCGTTGGCAATTTTTTTGAATGTCGGGTTTGGCCCGGCGTTGAACTTGCCGGTTTCATCATACCGGTAGGGCGCGTGATCAGAAGAAAACACCTGAAATGTTCCATTGGTGAGGCCGAGCCAGATGGCATCCTGCCCGGCCTTGTCGCGCGGTGGCGGCGAGCAGCAGAATTTGGCTCCTTCCATGCCATCGCGATCCAGATCTTCAGCCGTCAGGAACAGATACTGCGGACAGGTTTCGCCAAAAATCGGCAGCCCCTGATTGCGTGCATTGAGGATCGCCTGTGCCGCTTCAGGGGCGGAGACATGGACGATCAGCAACCTGGCATCGGCCAGTCGCGCCAGATCAATAGCCCGGCGAGACGCCTCACTTTCGGCGATCGGATTGTGGCTGACAGCGTGATATTTGGGTGCCACGTGCCCGCGCGCCAGCAGGCGTTCGGACAACCAGTTGATGACGTCGTTGTTTTCCGCATGGACCATGGTCATGGCCCCGTACTTGCGCGCTACAGACAATACATCAAGCATCTGATGGTCATCAATCTTCAGCATTTCATAGGTCATATAAACCTTGAACGACGAATACCCGTCCTGGATCAACGCCGGTAATTCCTGGCCAAGCACATTTTCCGATGGATCGGAAATGATCAGATGGAAAGCGTAATCGATAACCGATTTGGGTCCGGCCCGCTCGTGGGTTATTTTGACAACATCGCGCAAACTTTGACCGCGGTGCTGGGCGGCGAACGGAATGAAGGTGGTATTGCCGCCGAAGGCTGCCGACACACTGCCGGAATAATAGTCATCAGCGGTCATGATCCGGGTCGATGATTCCTGTTCGATATGGCAATGGGCATCAATTCCACCCGGCAAAACCAGCTTGCCGTTGGCATCGATTTCTCGGGTCCCCGCGCCGAGATCATGCCCTAGCGCAACGATGCGTCCGTCCTTGATCGCGATGTCGGATTCGAAGGTATCCGACGCTGTTGCCACGGTGCCGCCCTTGATGATCAGATCAAATGTACTCATGATTTCTCCTAAACCGAACGGATCGCGCCGCCGTCACAACGGACCACGCTACCGGTTACGTAACTGGCGCCCTGACTGGCAAGGAACGCAGCGACCGCTGCAAATTCTTCAACTTTTCCATAGCGCCCGGCCGGGATTGTGCCACGCGATGCGGCGGATACCTCTTCAACGGAGTTGCCCGTGCGTTTCGATGCGGCGGCATCCAGCTCATCAACACGTTCCGTATGGATACGACCCGGAATCACCATATTGACGGTGATGCCGTCACCGGCAACCTCCGTTGACAGGGTTTTCGACCACCCCACCAAAGCAGAACGCAAGGCGTTCGACATACCAAGATTGGGGATAGGCTGGACCACACCCGATGAGCCCACCGTGATCACACGCCCCCATCCCGCCTGGCGCATTGCCGGAAGGCAGAGGTCAGTCATTTCAAACACCCGCAGGACCATGGTTTCAAACTGCGCCCGCCAGAGATCCGCATCCGGTCCACTGACTGACCCCGGCGGCGGACCGCCGGTATTGTTGACAAGAATATCAACGCCGCCCAATTTTCCGGCTGCAACGTCAAACAATGCCTGCGCCGAACCGGCATCACCAAGATCGATTGTCGTGAAGTCGGCTTTGCCCTGCCCTTTGGCGTTGATCGTATCAACGGCGACCGCCAGCTTGTCTTCCGAGCGCCCGCACAGCAGAACGTTTACGCCTTCGCCCGCCAGCGCTTCGGCAATGCCCAGTCCAAGTCCGCGGCTTGAGGCCAGCATAAGGGCGCGTTTTCCCGTTAAACCGTAATCCATTAATTCATGTCCTTCAGTCTGTTTTCGAGGCGCGCCAGCAAGCCGCTCAATTCATCATGATCGACGGGGTTCAGCTTGGGCCCCGGCGCACGGGTCACTGAATTGGCGATCGCGCCACGTCGACGCAGGATTTCCTTGCGTACAGCGAGGCCGAAACCCGGCTGTTGTTCATAACGCACGATTGGCAGGTAAACGTCAAAGATATCGCGCGCGCGCTTTTCATCACCTGCGGCAAACAGATCAACAACTTCAATCAGCATTTCAGGAAACGCAAACCCCGTCATCGTGCCGTCCGCCCCCCTTGCCATTTCTTCCGGAACATAAAGCCCCCCATTGCCAACGAGAATCGATACGCGGCGCAAACTGTCATCATCAATTGCACTTTGGCGAATGCGCGTCAGTTTGCCTAGTCCCGGGCAGTCTTCATGCTTGAACATGACGATCTGCTCGAAATCCCGAACCAGTCGATTAAAACAGTCGGCGGAAATATGAACACCTGTGGTCTGCGGATAGTCCTGATAACAAACCGGTATATCGTCGCCAAGTGCCGCGCAGGCCTGGGCAAAATAACTATGAATTTTCTCATCGGTATTCAGGCCGCTCGCCGGCGCGATCATGACGCCGGACGCCCCCGCGTCCATGCTTGATTTCGCCAGACTGGCCATATTGTTCATGCCGGGGTCAGAAATGCCGACAATCACCGGCACCCGGCCATCCACACGCTTCAGCATATGGCGCATCAGGCCGTCGGCTTCATCAACGGACATTTTGACGGCTTCCCCCATCATGCCGAGGATCGTGATACCGGCGACGCCCGTATCGATATAGAAATCCATCAGATTGTCGACGCTGTCGAAATCAATAGAACCGTCAATATTAAACGGGGTCGCAGAAATAATGTAGACCCCTTTGGTATTTTCACTTAGCCGTTCAACCACGTTAACTCTCTCCAGTATTTTTCATTGTGACGCCTTTGGCAGCATCTTCATAAGCGGGGATACCCATCGAAAAGCGATCATGGGTACGGATATACTGATCGGCATAAAGGCGGCCAATCGGGTTATAGAGGTCCCAGTTGATGCGATACGTATCCGGGTCGATCAGTCCGTCACGTGCATGCATCCCAACGATTTCACCAATCGCCAGGTCACGCGTTTTGGCAAACTGAAGTACGGTCACGCGACGGCATTCCAGTGATACGGGTGCCTCGACAATATAGTCGACATCAATGTTTTCCGATTTTTCCAAGGTAAAACCGGCGGTTTCTGTTTCGCTCTCGTTTTTCGGGAACCCCGCGGCACAGACCACCATTCTTTCGGCGATACTTTCATCAACCAGATTGATCACAAACTCGCCGGTCAGGCGGATGTTATGGGTGGTGTCTTTCAGATCGTTGTCCGGTTTGGACTGCAACCCCAACACCACCAACGGCGGGTCTTCGGAAAACACGTTAAAAAAACTGAACGGCGCTGCATTGGTTGAACCATCCCCGTTTCGTGTGGTGACCAGTGCAATCGGGCGCGGCACCACAGTCGCCGTCAATAACTTGTAGCGGTCTTTCGTTGCGAGATTCTCAAAATCAAGAAACACGGGTTACTCCGCTGGTTCGATGACACCGGTCTGTTCGGTGATGATGCCGTAATGTTCGATACGGCGGTGGCGGGCAAAATCAAAAATGGTCTTTTTGCCAAACGTGCAGTCATCCAGATCACATGCGTGGACGATCAACTCATCATCTTCCGTTTTCGCTTCGACAACGATCTTGCCGTCCGGAGCGGCAATCAGGCTGCCACCGATCATCGGGAACCCGTCCTCATCACCGCCTTTGGCAATCCCGACAACCCATGTTGAATTCTGGTAGGCCCCGGCTTGCAACGACAACCTATTATGAAACAGGCGATCTGCCGGTCCTTCCGCAGGTCTTTGCGAATTGACCGACGGAGTATTGTAACCAAGCAAAACCATTTCCACGCCTTGCAGTCCCATCACCCGATAGGTTTCCGGCCAGCGCCGGTCGTTGCAAATACACATCCCGAAAATGCCGCCCATGGTCCGCGTTACCGGAAAGCCCATGTCGCCCGGCAGGAAGTAGCGTTTTTCCAGATGCTGGAAATCGCGTTCAGGGTCAAATTCAGAATGGCCGGGCAGATGGATTTTCCGATATTTACCAACAATATTGGCTTCCCGGTCTGTCAGGATCGAGGTGTTGTAGTGCAGCCCTTCCGGTGTCAGTTCGGCGTATCCAAAAGAGATGGCAATCGCATGTTCCCGTGCGCGATCAAACAGGGGTTGGGTATCCGGTCCCGGCATTTCACGCTCGAACCAGGTATCAACCTCGGCTTGGTCTTCCATGTACCAGCGCGGAAAGAAAGTTGTCAAAGCAAGTTCCGGGAAGACAACCAGAGTACACCCCTGAAGCTTTGCCTGATCAAGCAAGCTGATCATCCGCTCGATTGCCTGCGAACGACTATCGGCTTTCTGGATTGGCCCCATCTGGGCTCCGCCAACAACAACATTTCTCACACGACTTCTCCTTCTAACCAGAATTTCTTTTTAGTGAGTTGCCAGTTTCTGTTCAAACCGGCTCAATCCCCGAACCGCAGGCCAAAGAATAACCAGATAACAGATCGCAGCCATGACAATGGGAGAAGCGTTATAGGTCAGTGAGCGCGCCATATCAGACGAATACAACACTTCCGGTAAGGCGACGACACTTGCCAGTGACGTCAGCTTGACGACCTCAATGGTATTGCTGATCAGATCTGGCAAGACATTACGAACAGCTTGCGGCAGGATCACATACCTCATGGCCTGAAGTTGCGTTAGTCCGGTCGAGCGGGCGGCCTCGCGTTGCCCACTTCCGATACTCTCGATTCCGGCCCGGTAAACCTCACCATAGTAGGATGAGTTGTTCAGAAAAAACGCCAGACAAACCGCAACGAAAGGACTCATGCGGATACCAGCAAACGGCAGGGCCGAATAGATGAAAATCAGCAGAACCAAAGGCGGAATGGCTCTAAACAGATCAACATAGATAATGGTTAAACCGCGCACCAAAGCAAACCGGGATCCTCCCAGAAGTGCGACAATCAACCCACCGATTAACCCGAGCGGAATCACGGCGGCACTCAGCATTAAGGTCATACCCAGACCCCGCCAGACAATCGGCCACGCTTCGATCATGATCCCGATATTGAAGAATTGCTGAATAATCTGTTCCATCAGGCCTTCTTCCATGCAAATCGGGTTTCAATCCATCTTCCGGCATAAACAACGGGTATGAACAGTAATACGTAAGCAATCGCTCCCATCATCATCGGAGAGGCGTTCGATGAAAACGATTGTGCCGTGGACGCCTGACCGAGAATTTCTCCAACCCCGATAACCATTCCGAGGGCGGTATTCTTGGTGATCGCGATGGTTCGGTTGGTCAATGGCGGAATGGTCAGGCGAACGGCCTGCGGCAGGACCACATAGATAAGGGTCTTTGTGTAGCTGAGCCCGGTCGAACGCGCGGCCTCCCATTGCCCCTTGTTGACCGAGGTGATTCCGGCCCAGAAGATTTCTTCGGCAAACGCCGCCAGAACCATAGACAAAACTAGCCAGACGACGGCAAATCCACTCAGGTTGAGCCCGACGTTTGACAGCCCGAAAAACAACATCAGGATCAGGACCAAAGGCGGCAAAGACCGCAGAACATCAACGACAATGACGATCAGTAAATTGATCAGTTTTATCTGATAGGCGCGGACGATGGCCAAAACCAGCCCCAGCCCGATACCGCTGATAACGACCAGAACCGCCAGTTCACAGGTGACGATGAAGCCTTTGCCAATCGCCGGCAGGTACTGGACGATAACGTCCCGGTTAAAGAAGGTGTCGAGAAAGCGTTCCCACTGGGTCATGGTCGTGCCCTAATGTTCGACCTGGCGCAGGAAATCACGGGTGCGCTGATGTTCAGGATTTTCGAACAGCTGTTCAGGCGGTCCCTGCTCGACGATAACCCCGTTATCCATAAAGATGATCCGATCTGCCGCAGCTCGGGCAAAGCGCATTTCATGACTGACCACAAGCATGGTCATGCCGGCGTCTTTCAAATCTTTCATGACATTCAGGACATCGCCGACCAGTTCAGGGTCAAGGGCGCTGGTCGGTTCATCAAACAACATGATCTTCGGATCAAGTGCGAGAGCACGGGCAATGGCGACGCGCTGCTGCTGCCCGCCCGACAGCTGAGCCGGATGATTTTCGGCCTTGTCACTCAAGCCAACGCGATCAAGTTGTTTGAGGGCAATCGTCCGGGCGTCACCTGATGACAACCCGAGCACCTTGCGAAGCGCCAGCATCACATTCTGGACAACCGAAAGGTGCGGATAGAGATTAAATGACTGAAACACCATACCGATCTGGCGGCGATATTTATTGATATCGGTGCCGGGCAACATAATGTCCGTACCATCAAACACAATCTGGCCTTTCTGCGCATTCTCCAGGCGGTTGCAGCAACGCAGAAATGTACTTTTACCAGATCCGGACGGGCCGAGGATGAAAACCAGTTCACTCTGTTTTAGTGACAGGCTAACACCCTTGAGAACCTCCAGTTTTCCGTATGCCATATGCAAATCGGTAACATCAAGGATCGCGTTGTCAGTCGTATTCACGAAAGACACTCCCTTATATTTTAGGCTGACAAGAACGGCCATCCCGCCTGCCGCATAAGAGCAGGCGGGACATGATCTTGATTTATTTACAGGTCAGCGCATGCGCACCGGACTGATGGCCTTGCATACCGGGAACACCATATCCTTCATAGGCGGATACGGCGGCATCGCCTGGACGTGGTGCGACACCGAACCACTTGACCGACAGTTCTGCCAGCGTCCCGTCAAGTTTCATGCATTCAATAGCGTTTTCCACCTTGTTGCGCATGGCAACATCGTCTTTGCGGAACGGTACGGCAAAAACTTTTCCGGTTGAGTGGCGATAGGACAATTCGATAGTCGGGTTCTTCTTGGCTGCCCACGCGATAACCGTATTACCGGCAACGTTGGCATAGGCACGGCCCGCCGTAACGGCCTGAACCGCATCGGTGTTGGTGCCGTAAGATTCTACTTTCCAGCCCATTTCTCCGGCCAGATTACGCGCCCATTTGTCATAAGCGGAGCCCTTGTTCACCGCAATCGTTTTACCCTTGAAATCCTCCAGACTGTTCGCCTTGGCCGCACCTTTCTTGATAACAAACTGGAAATCGGTGTTCAGGTACCCTTCTGTGAACAGAATATTTTTTGTCCGTTCCTCGGTAACTGTGGTCGGAGCAACCAGAAAATCGTAGGTCCCTGCCTGCATTCCCGGCAACAATCCGGACCACTGCGCCGCAGTGATATCCATTTTTCGTCCCAGACGCCGACCAATTTCATTGGCAAAATCGACATTAAACCCTTCAACGCCGCCAGACATCTTCGGCATGGCGTGAGGGGCAAAAGTACCATCAAGAGCTACTTTCAAAGGATCCTCGGCAGCCTGGCTGGCACCTACAGTAAAAAAGGACAAAGCCAGACCCAAACCGATCTTGCGAAGAGACTTGTTCATCTTCATCTCCTATAAATTTGTTAATAGAGTGCGTCGATCAACCGACGCATAAAACGCGCTTCCCGGACGCATTAAAGTGCCGAATCGATTCAAATTGCAATAACCTGGCCTATTAAGTTTTCGCCGTAACTATAATCATTAGTTATATTGAGAAAATACCCCTGTTAACAAAATCTATTTTACATCTTCGTTGAAGACCGCCTTGAGTTCTTCGATAAAGGCCCCTGCGACACGGGACAGGGGTTTGCCTTCACGAACAACAGCGGCGGCAGAGACGCTGACTTCAGGCACAAAGGGCCGGCGTATCAACGCATCGGATTCCATAAATCGCGATGTAAATGAGTCAACGATGGAAACGCCCAGACCCGCGCTCGTCAGAACGCAGGCGGTATGACAATAACGGACTTCGAGGTTGGTATCATGCGGGACTCCGGACATCGCAAATGCGGCACGAACCAGCGCGCCGAGTTTTGATTCGTGATCCAGCCCAATCCCGACATAATCATGTTTCGCCATATCCGCAGGCGTTACCTGATCCAGCCTGGCGAGCGGGTGATCCGGCAGCATCACGCATTCCATTGTTCCTTCAAACAATGGAACGAGCTCACAGCCGGGATAGCTCTCCATCCCCAACAGAAGGCCCAGGTCGGCTCCGCCGGTTTCGACTGACCGAACAACAGCATCAAGACCGCGAACATCGTAACTGACCCTGACATCCCGGCGATCTTCAAGAAACCTTTTAAGTGCGACCGGGATAACCGACTGACTTAAAGGCGGCGTGGCGGCGATACGCAGACGTCCCTTGCGGGTTGAGCGGACGGCGTGAACCTGACCTTCAATACCGCGCATCATGATAAAGATCGGTTCGACCTCATCATACAGGATGCGTGCTTCATCCGTCGGGATGAGGCCGCGACTGGTTCGCTCGAACAACGAAAAATCCAGTTGTTTTTCAAGTGCCTTGATCGCATTGCTGACGGCAGGCTGGGAGATCCCCAGTTCTTCAGCAGCCGCAACAGTTGTCAGGTTTCGCATCGCCGCACCGAACACCTCAAGCATTCGAAGGTTCAGATCGTTTTTCCGGTCAATCTTCACTTGGCACCCTCACGTTCGCAATCTTTCGCTGATGATAGTGCCTATCAACATACGATAACAGAAATTGCGCGGGTGCCGCCTAATCCATCTATTGCCACTGCCGATCATAGCCTCTATGTCAGGGATCATGTCATCTGAACCTTCTCATACCGCCGCTTCGCACGGAGTCGGGCGCGCCTATTTGCTGCTGACCATCACAACCTTGTGCTGGGCTGGAAATGCCATCTTCGGGAAATTGGCGGTCGGCGAAGTTTCGCCAATGTTACTGGTTTCTCTGCGCTGGTGTGGTGCAGTGCTGTTGCTGGCTGTTTTTGCCAACAAATATATCCGCCAGGACTGGTCCATCATCCGAAAACATCTCTTGTTCCTGTTCATTATGGGAGCAACCGGATTCACCGGGTTCAATTCACTTTTTTATGTTGCCGCGCACTCCACGACAGCACTGAATATCGGGATTATTCAGGGTGCCATGCCAGCAATGGTCATGATCGGCGCGGTATTTTTGTACAAGATGCCGGTCAGCCTATTTCAGGCAATTGGCGTTTTCGCCACCTTTCTTGGAGTTGTTGTTGTCGGCATCGGTGGGGACATTTCCCGACTTGCTGAACTGGAATTTAATCAGGGCGACCTGCTGATGCTGGCCGCTGGTGTTCTTTATTCGGCCTACACGCTGGGGCTTCGAAAACGACCACAAACGTCGGCGCTGGGACTGTTCACAATTTTGGCGTTTGCGGCGTTTCTAATATCAATTCCATTGACAGTCTCAGAGTATGTGTCCGGCCAACAAGTCTGGCCCAGCGCGGAAGGCTGGATTATTGTCACCCTGATAACCCTGTTTCCTTCTTTCATCGCGCAAATTTGCTTTATTCACGGTGTCGAGCAGATTGGGCCCGGACGAGCCGGGGTATTCATCAATCTGGTCCCCATTTTCGCAGCTATTTTCGCGGTTACCTATCTGGGCGAACCGTTCGAATTGTTCCACGCCGTCGCATTGGCAATGGTATTTGGCGGCATATGGATTGCAGAGAGATCACGGGCCGCCTAATAATCCTCATCAAGCAACGGGAAGGCACTGAGAGGCCCCGCTTCGCAAACCGG
>JAJFIJ010000240.1 GCA_021775105.1 Rhodospirillales bacterium
GTTTGACCTGTCTGTAGGCAAACTGGATATCTTCGCGCACCTGACCGGGCACCTGATCAATCAAGGCGGCGCGTTTCTCATCTGACAGCACCACATCGCCCTGCCAACTGTCGAGTTTTGCCGCATAGTCCAGGGCGACAGCCTCGCCGCCCTGTTCGATCTCGGTCAACATGGTCTCCACGGTCTGGCGGATGGACCGGTCAGCGTCGGCATCTGGCGCCGGGGCCTGTTTGATGTATTCCATGGGTACTGTCCTTGTGTGTTGATGATGAGAGATCGACAGGCGAATAACACCGCAGTCCGAAGATCAATTTGCTTTGAATTGCATCCGTCGTTTTTAAGTCACCCACAACACTACGCCAGCGTTTGTCTGACGTCATCACCCTTGGGACCTCTTGAGATGTTTTTTTGAAGATGAATCAGAAATCGATGAACACCAAAGGCCCGGTCGGTCCCGGTTGGTAATCCCGACAATGAAGCAGGTCACCGCAAGGGTGAACAGCAGTAATTGGAGAAATTGCAGTTCCGATATTCCGAAATGATTCGGTCCCGACGGTCAGGATGAATTCAATGCCGAAGGTTGGCAACCACCCAGCGGAAAAATGATCTCATCATATAGAGTGGCCCGCGTTGTCCGTTTTGACCGCCATGATGTGGAGTGAAATAGCGGATAACGGCTTCCTGACAACCGCAGCCTTCGGTGATGGCAACATTATTCAGATAGAACCGTTCGAAGGACCGGGGGGCGTGGTCGGTAAAGGCGTTGGTCGGGGAGGGGCGAGGCATGACGACAGACTAGCGCGAATTTTGATCTCCGTCAAAAACTACTGGAATTCGGAACCGGTGTTGTGCGCTGGGAGTGAAATCAAGAAATTGAGGGCAGGTCTGCCCACCCCTATCATTTACCCCCATGGCCTGGTGATTTTAGCGAGTTTTATGGGGGTGGAGTGGGGGTAAATGGGGATGTTTTATGAACCTTTGCGGAGAAAACGCCGGAAACCCGGGACTTATTCCAGCGAAATCTTCCAGCGATGAAAAATGATGGGGTTTTATGGGGGTAAATGGGGGTTTTCGCGTTCAGGCAATCGGCAGTGCCGTCTTGTAGGTTACCTGCTTCAGGGCAAAGCTAGATTTGATCGAGGCGACGCCGGGGATGCGGGTCAGGTGGTCAAGCAGGAACCGCTCGTAGCCGGCAAGGTCGGCGGCGACGACGCGGAGCAGGTAGTCGGCGTCGCCGGTCATCAGATAGCACTCCATGACTTCCGGGCGCGCACGGATGGCGTCCTCGAACTGCCCGAGCGCCCGTTCGACCTGTTTTTCCAGCGACACACTGACAAACACACTGACCGGCAGGCCGACCGAATTCTGGTCAACCAGCGCGACATAACCCTTGATGACGCCGCCCTCTTCGAGGTTGCGGACCCGGCGCAGGCACGGTGAGGGCGACAGATTAACGCGGTCCGACAGCTCGACATTGCTGAGGCGTGCATTGCCCTGAAGATGGTGAAGGATTTTCTGGTCAATTTCCTTTAAGGGCGAAACTGGCATAAGTCACCTAATGTAGCGGTTGAATTTCATAAAGATTGCCAAAGTGAACCCCGAAACAGGTGAAAACGCAAGGACATGCCCGGCGCTTCGGCGTTAGGATGCGGTTCAATCAAATAAAATATAAGGACCGACCATGTCAGCCGTTCTGGATTTCCCCGCACCGATCTCTGAAAACATGACCAGCCCTGAAAAACTGACGCAGTTGAAGGAACTGAACAAAAAGGTCCTGTGGCTGTCGAGCTGGATGATCCATAACGCCAATCATCTGCGCGATGCCCGCGATGGCCTGAAGGTCGGTGGTCACCAGTCATCCTGTGCGTCGGTCTCGACTCTGATGTCGGCGCTTTATTTCGATATCCTCAAGCCAGACGACCGGGTTGCCGTGAAACCTCATGCGGCACCGATCTTCCATGCCATCCAGTACCTGTTCGGCAACCAGTCGCTGGAGCAGATCCAGAATTTCCGCGCCTTTGGCGGGGCGCAGTCCTATCCGTCGCGGACCAAGGATGGCGATGATGTTGATTTCTCGACCGGCTCGGTCGGGTTGGGGGTTGGCGCCACGCTATTTGCTTCGCTGATACAGGATTACGTGCGCCAGAAGAAACTTGGCGGCAAGGACGTCACGCCATCGAAAATGATCGCGGTGATGGGTGACGCGGAACTGGATGAGGGCAATATCTACGAAGCCCTGCTGGAGGGCTGGAAACACGATGTGCGGAATCTCTGGTGGATCGTCGATTACAATCGCCAGAGCCTCGACGGTGTGGTCAACGATTTCCTGTTTCAGAAAATCAGAAGCTTTTTTGAAACCGTCGGCTGGAAGGTGGTCAACCTCAAATATGGCAAACTCCAGCAACGTGCTTTCGAAGGTCCGGCCGGTGAGGCGCTGCGCCAATGGATCGATGATTGTCCCAACGATCTCTATTCGGCGATTACCTTTCAGGGTGGCGCGGCCTGGCGTCAGCACCTGAGTACGGACCTCAAGGGCACCAAAGGGCTGAATGCGTTTCTCAAGGCGCATGATGATGACGCCCTGCACGAAATCATGACCAACCTTGGTGGTCATGACATGGAGAGCGTGCTGGAAGCCTTCCGCGAAGCCGAGGGCGACGACACGCCGACCTGTTTTGTTGCCTATACCATCAAGGGACACGGCCTGCCGTTGGCCGGGCACAAGGACAATCACGCAGGATTGATGACGCCCGAGCAGATGGAGATGTTCAGGCGCAGCAACACGATTGATGATGGTGAGGAATGGGCACCGTTTTCCGGGCTCGATATCGACGGAGATCAACTGACGGAATTACTGAATGAGGTGCCGTTCCGTGCCCGCCCGAAACCGGCCCGCCGGGCGCCGGTTATTCCGGTCGCACCCATTGGACTGTCCCGCGAAAACAAAACATCGACGCAGGTCACATTCGGCAAGATCATGAATGCACTGGCCAAACGAGATGACGATCTGTCGGCACGGATCGTCACCACATCACCCGATGTTACGGTGTCGACCAACCTGTCGGGCTGGGTCAATTCCCGTGGCCTGTTCAAACGCGAACAGCGCGCCGATGCCTTTCGTGAACAAAAGGTCGTCTCGCCGATCAAATGGGAGAAATCACCGACCGGCCAGCAGATCGAACTGGGGATTGCCGAAAACAATCTGTTCCTGATGCTGTCGGCGATGGGATTGTCCGAACAGTTGTTTGGTGAACGCCTGTTGCCGGTCGGCACGCTGTATGACCCGTTCATTTCGCGTGGCCTCGATGCGCTTAATTATGCGTGTTATCAGGATGCGCGCTTTATTCTGGTGGCGACCCCATCCGGGATTACACTGGCTCCGGAAGGCGGCGCGCATCAGTCCATCGCCACGCCATTAATTGGCATGGCCCAGGATGGCCTGGCCACGTTCGAACCCGCTTATGCTGACGAGTTGCAGGCGATCATGGAATGGAGCTTTGATTATATCCAGCGCGACGGTAACGGTACGGGTGCCGGCGCCGGGGAGATCGAATGGTTGCGTGACCGGGAAGGCGGTGCTGTTTATCTGCGCTTGTCGACCCGCACTCTAGAGCAGCCAGACCGTGATCTTGATGAGCCGATCCGTCAGGATATCCTTGCCGGTGGTTACTGGCTGCGCCCGCCAGCACCGGGAAGTGATCTTGCGATCATATACACCGGTGCGATTGCACCCGAAGCGCTGGAGGCGTGGCAGCGGGTCAGCGACGAAACGCCGGGTGCCGGTCTGCTGGCAGTAACGTCAGCAGATCGTCTGAACGCCGGATGGAATGCCGCCCAGCGGGCGCGCCAGAACGGTGACGGGCAGGCCGTATCGCATGTCGAAAAGCTGTTGACCCCGCTCGCCCGTCAGGCCGGTCTGGTCAGCATCATCGATGGTCACCCGGCGACGCTTGCCTGGATGGGTGGGGTGCGCGGCCAACGGCTGGAAAGCCTGGGTGTCGAACATTTTGGTCAATCCGGTGACCTTGATGACCTTTATGTCAAATACCGGATCAATGCCGACGCCATCATCGACGCCTGCCGCTCGGTGCGTCGCGACCGGGTCAGGGTCATCCCGAAAATTCAGTAACCGGGACGCCGGAGCCGAGTTAACTCTATCTGATTGTCGCAGTGCCTGAGCCGACCCGGCGTCGGATGCAGTGAGAATGACTTGTCATTTGACTTGGGTAAATTATAACTGTGCGAGCAATTGACTGCTTGAAATCTGCCGATGCGGAGAAGTTGAACCAATCCGGAGCGGTAAAAATTGGGGGATTGCAGACTGTAATAAATTTGAAATCCCAATTGGTCAAAAATGTCTCAGCCCACAATTAACATTAAAAACGAAATAATCAGCCTGACAAGCCTCAGGGGAGTAGCCTCTCTGGGGGTCGTCATATATCACCTTTACCCGCCTGTCCGGGAGTTCTGGAATTTTGATCTCATCAGCCCTGTCTTTAACAAGGGCTATCTGTGGGTCGATTTTTTCTTTGCCCTGAGCGGCTTCATAATGTGTTACGTCTATCGCCAGATTTTCGCAAATGGCGTTTCCACCCAGAACTATATCCGCTTCATGTGGGTGCGCTTAATCCGCATATACCCGGTTCATTTTGCCACATTGATGGTATTTGTCGGGTTCGAGGTAGTTCAATACATATCTGTTGCGTTTGGCCATCTTCAGGGCATTGCGGTTTTTTCGGGTCAAAGCTCTCCTTTCTCTCTGGCAGCCAATGTTCTTTTAATTCATGCTTGGGGCGTTATTGATATTGAAGGTTGGAACCAGCCATCATGGTCTATAAGTGCCGAGTTTTTTGCTTATCTGGTCTTCCCGTTTTTGGCGGTATGGTTGAATAAGAACCGCTCCGCAATGATGGTGTTTTGTATACTCGCTGCTATTGTACTTCTTTCCTTTCTTCAGGTATCGGACGGGAATCTCAACACGAAGACAGATCTGGGATTCATCCGGGGGCTCGGTGGCTTTTGTACCGGAATGGTGGTTTTTTGCCTGGCCGGTCACGAATCTCGATTAAGTGAGGCGGCTATTAACTATTTGCAGACGATAGCCGTCGCTGGAATTCTTGCAGTGATGCATTTCAGTGTCGCAGATATCGTGATAGTGCCTTTTTTTGCCATATTAATTCTGGCTTCGTCGGCTGATCGTGGCTGGATCGGCTGGGTTTGTCGGCTAAGGCCTGTGTATTTCCTGGGTTTGATCTCTTATTCCCTGTATATGACCAATAACATCGTTACTCAGGTCCTGAATAAGCGCTGGGTAACTTTCTTTCCTGAGCTCTCCTTCGTCTTCGAAAGTGCCTGGGTCTGGCTGTTGGCGGGCGTGGAACTGGCGCTTGTAATCGCCTTAGCGTACGCTTCCTATATATTTATAGAGAACCCATCGCGGATTTTTCTGAGGCGAAAATTTGTTCCAGCGCTGAAATTTGCCTGACATAAATCTTGTCTAAAACCCTCTCGGTGTGTTCTCCAGAACATCCAGATTGTTTGCGTCGGGCTGGTATTAAGGTCGATTGTCACTCTGCGGTCTCTCTGTACTACCTTTAATGTGGTATTGGCACACCATATTCTGTGTTCTTGGTGTCGAAATATTCAATCTATGCGATTCTGGTGAAGGATAAAAATTAACCATAGCGATTCAGATTCAATTAACGACTCGCGGCCTAAAATGGATTCAACAAACAAATCGACGCCGGAGAATTTGATCCATGACCCAGAACGGAAATACAAGATATCCGACACCCAATAAAGACGAGGCACGCCAGATATTTCTCGCGTTTCACGTCCGGATGCCGGAAAAATTGCTCGGTAACCGGATGGAGCGCGAATCTTATCTGGACATTGTCAGCGGTGAAATTTTGCTGGCTTCACGGATTCCCCAGTCCCGACCCTGATTTCTCCATCCCCAAAGGGTCAGGACACAGCGCCTATCTGCCGGTTGTACACCCACATAACCGCCGGATAGGCGCTTTTTACTGCGGATACGCCTTTAATTGTAAGGAAAATGCCATAAAAATGTAAAATATATTGCACTGCACAAAAATAATTGATGCATCGTGAATCTGTTTCGTGTATATGAATGTCAACACTTAACCAAGGATAACCGATGCAAAACGTAGATTTGATACATTTTCTTGCTGATTCAGCCGCTGCGCTGATCAAGCAGGCAGAGAAAGCCACGCCGACAATGGCAAAAGTCTTTCTCGACGAAGCTGAAGAGCTTCTTAACCTGGGCGGCAAACTGAATGCACGTCGCACGATGATGACTGAGATGGTAAAGGAAGCAGCATAATGTCCTCAAGACGAGTAGATACTAAAAAGCCGGAATCTGATCGTGAACACGTACAAAAATCCCGAAAATGCCTGATGTGCTCTGGCGATTTTGTTTCGCACCACATTGGCGAACGGGTATGCCCGTCCTGCAAGGAAACCACTGTCTGGCGTTCTGGCGGAATCGCCGCGTAATAGAGGTAAATTGACCACCTCCGGAAGTAATTTTCGGAGGCAGGTTCGGCAGGACCGGACGTTTTTAATAGGGGGCCTTTGCTCCCTATTGACGTATCTGGGCTCTGGCGTTACATCGGGGCTATGGATATTTCAAATCAACACGGCGAATCTGCCTCCGGCAGCCTGATTCCGAAAGACTGCGGAGCGGCGAAGTTTACGATTGGCACTCAGGTCAAACACCGGATCTTCGGATTTCGCGGCGTGATTTTTGATGTCGATCCCTCGTTCAGCAATTCTGAAGAGTGGTATCTCAGTATTCCCGAGGATGTGCGTCCGCGTAAAGAACAGCCGTTTTATCATCTGTTTGCTGAATCTCAGGATAAATCGCCCTATGTGGCTTATGTCTCTGAACAGAACCTTGTGCTCGACGGGGACCGCGATGATCCAATCAGTCATCCCGAAATGGATGAATATTTCGAAGATATGATCGACGGGCGCTTTGTTGCCAGAACCAAGCTGAATTGATTTTCGACTGTCGCCGCAGGCTCGATTTTATAAAGATTAGGTGGCGCAAACTCTATCCATCAAACGCCCGATAAAGGTTTCGCACTCTTCAATCTGGCTGATTTCAATGAACTCATTTGGTTTATGGGCTTGATTGATGTCGCCCGGCCCGCAAACAACGGCGGGAATGCCTGCGCGTTTCTGAAACAGGCCGGCTTCCGTGCCGAAAGCGACTTTGGCATGGTCATTTCGACCGGCCAGTGCTTTGACAAAAGTGACTATTTCTTCGTCGGCACCAAGGTCAAGGCTGGGCATATCATTTACACATTCGATATCAATTCCAGTTTCACGACTGATTTCATGCATGCCGGGTTCCAGGGATTGCGCGACAAAACCCCTGATTTCTGCCTCGATAGCGTCCGGGTCATCGTCACCGATGAAGCGGAATTCAAACTCGAATACACAGTCTTTGGGGACGATGTTCAAAGCTGTTCCACCGTGGATGGTGCCTGTGTGAACCGTAGTGTGGGTGACGTCGTATAGTTCGTCGAACGGCCCGTTTCCAGCAATCCGGCGCGCCATGGATTTGAGGTGACTGATAGCTTCGGCAGCATATTCAACCGCGTTCACGCCGGTCGGTGCCAGACTTGAATGGGCTTCAAGGCCACGAACCGTTCCCCGGTAAGAGCGCTTGCCTTTATGGCCGACAATTACCTGCATGCTGGTCGGTTCACCAATAATTGCCATCGCCGGTTTGACCGGTAGCGTGTTGATCATATCGATCATGCGCCTGACACCGATGCAGCCGATCTCTTCATCATAGGACAGTGCCAAGTGCAGGGGAGTCTCTAAACCACGTGCCTGAAATTCAGGCAGTTTGGCGAGGGCGATGGCGATAAAGCTTTTCATATCGGATGTGCCCCGGCCATAAAGTCTGGAGCCTTTCTGTGTGATTTTGAACGGATCTGTATCCCAATCCTGTCCATCAACCGGAACAACATCGGTATGACCTGACAGCATGACACCCGGTTTATCCTGATCACCCAACGTCGCATACAGGTTGGCCTTGGTGCCCTCTTCATTGTGAACAAGGGTGCTTTCAATATTCAGACCGGACAGGTAATCCTGAACAAAGGCGATCAGTTCAAGGTTCGATTCGCGACTCGTGGTGTCAAACGAGATCAGTTTTTCAATAAGCTCAATGCTTTTTTGATCGGCCATGGGGGCTCCAGCAAGTAGTTGACGTCTGTGCTAATGGTTGCGCACAATTTATTCAGATATAATCAAAATTGACGGATCGCACAGAGTTTGCAAGCTTCCATATATGGACGATAAATATAAATCCGGAATTTTCGAGTTTTTGACTGCCCGACGCTCGAAACAGTTCGCCTTTCTGGGTGCACTGGTCCGCCAGCCTTCTGAAAACCCGCCGGGTGAATGCGGGAAGATTGCGGCCTGTCTTTACGACAACCTGACGGCACTGGGATTCTCTGTTCGGAGGTTCCCGGAACCGGATGAAAATGCCGGTATCAATGATCACGGTCTCAGCAATCTGGTCGTTCGTCAGGAGTTCGGCGAAGGCCCGACGATTGCCCTTGTCGCCAGTGGAGATACCGCAATCTCCGGTCAGGACTGGACACATAAACCCCACGGCGCAGAAATCGATGATGGCAAAATGTATGGTCGCGGCGTTGTCGCCTCAAAGGGTGTGCTTGCGGCCTATGTTTATGCCCTTCTTGCGCTCCGTAATCAGGCCGAGAATCTGAAGGGTGCGGTCGAACTGCATATTACTTTCGACAGTCAGACCGGCGGTGATCTGGGGTGTCGCTGGTTATTAGCCAATAAACTGGTTGCCCCTGATCTGGTGATTGCCGCTGGCACCACACATAGCCTGACCACTGCGGCAACAGGTTGTTTGTTTCTGGAAGTCGAAATCAGAGGGCGGTCGGCACCCGCATCACTTCCGGATTCAGGAATTGATACGCTGGAGGCAACGGCGAAGGTTATGGCAGCGATTTATCAACACCGTCAGGATTACAGCAAGATCAGATCGAAAGTCGAGGGAATCGGCTCGCCGACAATTGTTATCTCACAGGTTCAAGGTGGCGAGAGCCCGAGAAGTGTGGCCGACCGAACTTTGATCACCATTGATCGCCGGCTGATTCCCGGAGAAGACCCGACAAGGGTTGAAAACGAACTGACGACGCTGATCGGAACCAGTGTCGTTCAGGTGCCGGGTGTATTGTGCAAGGTTCGGCGCAAGGGCCTGTCTCAGGCGATGGTTCCGAACAAGGGTACGGCAAAGCTGGTTGAGACATTCCAGCACCACGCGCCAGATATTTTGGGGAAACCGCTGGAAATCGGTGGCACGCCATTGGACACGGACGGGCGTCACTATTCAAACGCCGGAATTCCAACTGTTCTCTATGGCGTTGGTCCCAAAGACCCGGGCGCCGCCAATATCAGCGGACCTGATGAAGTTCTGTCTCTTGACGATCTCAGGCGTTCAACCGAACTGCTGGCGGTGGTGCTGTCAGATTTGTTGTCAACTGCGAACGATTAATCGAGAAGGCCATATCCGCCAGAAAAAGGAAGCGTCAGGCCGAAGATATTACGCAGCTCTTTGCCGGAGCGGGCGGTTTTGACTTTTGGAATGCCAGTGCCCGGGGTTTCGCCGCCGAAACCGTCTAGCAACGTAATCATCCCGTCATGGAATTTGATCAGTCGGAAGACGGGCTGATCATAGGCGGTGTGAACGCCATGAAAACCGGCGTCGCTGAAATGCAGGGTGCGGGCATGGGCATTGTTTTCCAGCCGGAACATCCCCAGCCCCAGACTGGATGGTTCACGGATTCCGTATCGGGGCACTGAATGCGCAAAAGCGGATCGATAGGCATCGCGTAATTTCGGGTCGGCGGTGTAGACGTAAGAGCCGGGGTCAGCGATCCAGTCCTCTCCGTCGATTTGCAACTCGATTGCCAATTGATCATTGTGGGCGTGACCGCCCCGGCCATTTTGCCCAACAGGACCACAGCGAACTGAGAGAAACAATCGGTCTGAACGCCAGATAAAGAGACCGAAATCGGGGTAGGAAAGGGTTTTCATATCACTGATGATGGATGAATCAGGCAGGATGATGTCGACCTGGGTGAGTTGGGATGCAACGCTGTTGTTCGGGGTGATCTCGGTGCTTGCTGATTTTACAGGACGGCAAATATCCGACGAGCTTTGCCAATCTGACAACGACCGCACAATCCCAAATTCCATTATGTGGTCGGGTCCTGTAAAACCGGAAAAATCTTCGCGTCCGATCAGACCGTTAATCGCGGCGACAACACTGCGGTGGTCAAGAGAAGGGTGTTTTCGGCTGTCATTGGCTGCTATCGATCCGAATTCAAAGAATCGGCCACTGTCGTTGTCGCCAACCTGGACGGCATGGCCATCGGGCTTGGTCACCGAAATCGAGAACTCGGCCATTTTCTGAAGTCGACTGAAATGCTGTTCGGTAAACGGCCCAAAATCTGTATGCCAATCGTAATCGGGGAACCGTAATTCCGGTTGATGGGGCCAGGCTAATGGTGAGACCGATTGCATTGCTGATCGTCGGTGAGCAGGAAGCCCCAGAAAGAGAGCAGTCGCATAGGCCACCATTTCGGCAGACAGGGAATGGTAACTGGTTGAGCCTTCGAAATTGGCTCCGTCCTCAAGAAACTGGAATTCGGTCTCTGTTATCAGTTCCTGTAACGCAAAGGCCAGCCAGGAGTTGATTTCATCGTCGCCCGGAAGAAAAGTGGCGATGAAAGCCAGCCCCGAGATGTTGGCGAGATAATGATTCCCGCGTTTCGCCGCATCCCATTCAAGATTGCGGACAATATGCCGACCATGAGCGCGAATACTGGCTACAAACTCACCCTGAAATGAGGCTTCGTAGGGTTTGCCGCTGATTCTGAAAAGATCGAACGCCAAAACCATGTTTGCCGCGCGGATGGCGACATCCATGGTGCAAGCCCAGTTGACGCCCCAGCCTGGTGGGTTGGCAGAAATAAAATCAAGAACCTGATTTTCAAACTCCCTGCGGGTTTTGTCATCATCTGAAGAGAGTTCGTTGAGCGCAAGTACTGGCAGATGCTGAAACCGCGCCAGTTCCCATGGCACCTTGATATCAACTCCCGCTTTGTGCCCGTATCTTATGGAGTTGGAGGCGACGTTTTCTGGCCAGCGGTATCCGGATTTGAAATCAAGATGCCAGTCGATGGGTGTATAATCAGCGGAAATCAACTTGCGAATCGAAAGTGCTCGTTGCCGGTTTCCGATATTCAATCGCGCAACAAGAGATTCCGGGTCGGCGCTTGCGGAATGCGCCGGGTATTTGTGTGACCCGAATCCACGGGCTTCCATGCCATAGCAATTTTCGATCAGACCTGATCCCAACAAGTTGAACCGATGATCGAGGATCATGTCAGAAATCTCTTTGAGCAAAACACCTGTATCCTTCAGGGGGGTCAAATCAGATATCAACCGATTGGGTTTGGTGGTGGTTTCTGCTGGCAGGTAGGTGCAATCGGTCGATTGCCATGATGTTTCCAGCGAACCCGAGACGGATCGCTTGAGATAGCGCCACCCGCCACGCACTGCCGCCTGCGGACTGAGACTGAGCGCGTATTTGATGAGATGGCCGATGCTCATGTTATCCGGCTTTGGTTGATGACGGTGCTGGGAAGGTTATACCCTGCTTGTCCCGACCCGCAATAGGGGGAAGACGCTGGCAAAAATAGAGTTACGTGTTGAACCGGCGCCTGTGCTGGCTTAGCTTCGCCATCATTGCCGTTCGGCACGGGTATTTCAGGTTTGGGTAACGTGATGCGGGTCATTATCAACGCCATTTCCGCCAATACAGGGGGAATCGTTACCTACACAACCAACCTGATCGAATATCTGGGTGACGAGGAGGTGGAGGCAATTGTTTATGTCCCTCGTGCTTTCGATGCCAGCAAATTCAGTCATCCCAATGTAACCGTCAAAACCGTGCCGGTTAAACGGTTCTACGGGGCTGTTCATCGGTTTTTGTGGGAACAATTGTTCTGGAGACGTATCGTCAAAGACAGCGGTGCTGATGTTCTTTATTCATCAGCAAATTATGGCATTCTGTTTCCACCCATTCCTCAAATACTTCTGGTTCAGGGTGAGATTTATCTAAATCCCGTTTACCGGGACAAGGTCCTTCCCCATTTGAGTCTGCGCGAAAGGGTATCGGCCTTCATGCGCCGGAATCTGATGCTTTATTCTGCGCGCCATTCCAAAATCACTGTATTTCCTTCGGAAGTTGCGTTGCAGGCTGCTCTGGATTATGGCCCGGATATCAAAGCAAATTCCGTCGTTAATTACCTAGGTGTTAACCCGCGCTTCGGCGGCGATATGGAACGTCGTTCATGGCGGGCCGATGGTGACATCCGTCTTTTGTACGTTTCCGTATTTTATCCCCATAAAGACCCGGTCACGCTGGCGGAGGCTACACGGATTCTGAATGATCAGGGGGTATCCACAAGGTCACGGATTACGATGGAGGCCAATGATTTTGAACCCTGGCCCTCGAACAAGGCAGAACTGCAAGCGCTCAGGTCTGATCGGTATTCCGAATGCCTGTCTCTCGGGCGAATTCATCATCAGGAATTGAATTCCGCCTTGTCTGATTACGATGCATTTGTATTTCCATCTATGGCTGAAACATTTGGATTCCCAATGATTGAAGCCATGCGGGCGGGAATTCCGCTGATTGTTTCAGACATCCCGATACATCACGAAATCTGCGGTGATGCTGCGCTATATTTCGAGTTAAGCAATCCTGATGATCTGGCGGAACGAGTCAAGGAACTGGATGGAGATTCCGAGCTCAGGGAACGGTTGGTTGCGTCTGGAAAAATACGCGCTGAAAGCATGTTTACGTGGGGGCGCCATATCGCGCAGTTCAAACAGACGATTGTCTCTGTTGCCGGAGAGCGAACATTCAGATTGCTGATCAACGGGCTCCACGCCAGAACCGGCGGCGGTGTTACTTATCTTCGCAACATGCTGCCTTTATTGGCTCGGCAATCAGACGTGGATGTGCATCTCTGTGCCCACGAAGACCAGAAGGATGTGCTCCCCGCTGATCTTGAAAATGTAACCTATCATTTTTTGAATTTTCGTCGGGGATTCTGGAATGTGCTGTGGCGTGAACAAATAGATTTACCTGGGTTGGCGCGAAAAATTTCCGCTGATGTCACCTTTTCACCTGCGAATTATGGTCCCGTTTTTGCGCGCAATCCGGTTGTCATGCTTCGTAACGCAGTCAGCGTTGGATTCGTTGAACGCAGACCGTTGAAACTGGCCTATTGGGCACTGCTTTATCTGGCGACGCTTCTTTCGTTGACAACCAGCAAAGGGGCGATTGCGGTTTCCGATTATGCACGCAAGGTGGGAACCGGAGCCTTATGGGGATGGTTACGCCGCCGGGTTACTGTTGTGCCTCATGGTGTGAACGCATCGTTTTCCATTGATCCCGATTTGGTGCGTGATCAGAATCTGTTGTTGGCTGTTTCTGATATTTACGTACAGAAAAATTTCACTAATCTGTTGTTGGCATTTTCGATACTGGCACCCAAGCACCCCGAACTTGTTTTGAAGATTGCAGGCCGTCCCGTTGATCAAGAATATCTGGATGTTCTGAAACAGATCATCACTGACAAGGGTCTTGATAATAAAGTTGAATTCCTTGGGCACCTTGATGCCGCAGAGCTTAGAGAAATGTATCGTAGATGCACGGTATTTGTTTTTCCGTCAACAGTCGAAACTTTTGGCAATCCGCTTGTTGAGGCGATGGCCTGCGGCGCGCCAATTGCGTGCTCTGATGCGGCAGCCATGCCGGAAGTTCTTGGTGATGCAGGCCTGTACTTTGACCCTGATGATGTCGGGAATATGACAGATACGCTGAATCGCCTATTAGACGATTCCCGCCTGCGCGATGCGTATGTTAAAAAGGCAACAAAGCGGGCGGGGCAGTATTCCTGGGATGCAACACAGAAAAAGACACTGGAGGTGTTGAAATTAGCCGGACGCTGATCATCAGCTTGCCGCCCGAGATTTTCGGTGGGGTAGCAACGATAACGCAAATACTTGCTGACCACCTTCGCGATCAGAGGCAGCAGATAAGCATCGCCTTTCCGGCAACGCGGACGCACCGCCCAGAGCTCAACGCGGCGTCTTTACTTGGACAACCTTCCATTCGATATGAAACGGCATTTAACGGGCACAACTGCATCGCAGTCGGAACGCGTCTGCCCGAACTGGAGTTTACTTACAGCAAACCTTCGCCCTTGTGGCAGTCAATTATCGAAGACCATGATTTTCACGTGGCTGTGTGCGGGACACCCGTTATGGCCACTCCGCTCGTGAGTGCTGGCGTGCCGCATTTTGTCTGGTGTGCAAGTGACGTTCTGGGAGATCGTATTGATCGCCAAAAGGCTTACAGCGTTCCGCGACGGCTGGTTGATCGTTTTGTTGTGATGCCAAGATTACAGGCGCAGGAACGCCGGGTTCTTGGCGGCGGCGGGAGGGTAATGACAATCAGCCCTTATTCTATGGAGTGCCTGAATAACCGGAATTCCCGTCAAGAAAATGATGTGGGTTTGTTGTCTATTCCAACGGACATGAATTTATTTAAACCGCCTGACAGTCATGCCCCCGGATGGCGCCTGGGGTTTGCGGGACGTCTTTCCGATCCAAGAAAAAACGCGGCTTTGCTTCTGGATACAGTTGCTGATCTCAGGAAAAAGGGACAAAACGTATCGCTTACTGAGACAGGAGAGGCGACAGCAGGACTCAATGCAGAAGTGTCCCGAAGAGGATTGGGTGACGTTGTGAATTTTGCCGGCATCTTGAATGCAACTGAACTGCGGGATTTTTATCAAAACCTTGATGTTTTTGTTATTCCGTCCTTTCAGGAAGGGCACGCTATCGTAGGCATCGAGGCAATGGCCAGCGGCGTTCCGGTGATTTCAACTCGGTGTGGTGGGCCCGAGGCCTATATCCGAAACAATGAAAATGGTTACCTGACCGGATTTGATGTCGCCGAAGTGACGCGCTGTATTTCGGAAATCTGCGAAAATCCGGCGCGTCGTCAAACGCTCTCTGAAAATGCACGTAAATCTGTTGTTGAGGGATATGGGTTCGGGCATTTTCGAAAGAACCTCAATCAGCTATGGCGTGAGACTTTCGGAAGTGATCTATAGATGTCAGTTAATTTGCGATAATTTCAATTGTGTGACCGATTATGAAAAAGGCGATTATATCCGGTATCACCGGACAGGATGGTTCATATCTGGCTGAGTTGTTGCTGGACAAGGGATATCAAGTGCACGGCATCATCCGTCGGGCATCCAATTTCAATACC
>JAJFIJ010000025.1 GCA_021775105.1 Rhodospirillales bacterium
GCATTTGAGCTGGTCCGTCTTCCCTCAAATGTTGTTCCCATGGTCGCCGTGGTTGATGTTCAACTGGAACCGCTCGATTTCATGTACCGATACTGGGGAACCGGCCACGTTGACATGAAAAATGAAGAATGCACCGGTAAAAAGGTCAGCGAACTGATGCCGGCAGAAAGGGCGGAGATCAATTATCTGGAAAATCAGCTGGTTTTCGAGAAAGGTCAGCCGAAAGCCTTCACCCACAATCGGCGCACCATCGACAATTCCGTTCCGCTTGCCCATCTGACGCTTCGGTTGCCGCTGTCGGATGATGGGCAGGTCGTCGACAAGATTGTCTCGTATTCAAGTTTTGAAAAATCCGCCCTCAAATGGGTTGATTAATCTCAACGCAAAAATGGCCCTTCAATCCCTTCAGCCTCAATCGCCCTGAGAACGGCTGGACGTTCCAGAACCCGTTCCAGCAAAGCGCCGATTTTGGGTAGTGTTTTCGGAGGGCGGTCGAGAAAGTGCGCCCAGCGGCTGAGCATCAGCAGGTAAATATCCACTGCATTCGCTTTGTCACCCAACAGGTAGGGGCCGTTTCCCATATTCTGCTCGATAATGTCGAACCAGTTCTGAATACGGCCCTTGGCCGACTGCTTGACGCCGTTTATGCCATCCGGGTCTGTGGTATAACGATCAGTATAATAATATTGCAGAATATCCGGCTGGATTGAATTGGTCATGAACATCAGCCACTTGTAAAACGTGCCGCGTTCTGCAGATCCCAAGGCAGGGGCCATGTCCATCTCCGGATGTTTGTCGCAGAGGTAAAGACAGATCGCCGCAGATTCGAACATCACCAGATCATCGTCTTCAAAAGCCGGAATTCGCCCGGCAGGATTAACCGCCAGATATTCCGCGTCCTTATGCGCGTTGACCTTGCGATCAACCAGTTTCAGCTGATGATTTGCTCCGGACTCATGAAGCAGGACGTGCGGGGCAAAACTGGCGTTGCCGGGAAAATAATGAAGGTTGTACATGATTAATCCTGTTCTGGGTCTTCCGGATCCGGCACAGGCGGCGGCTCCGCCTGACCGGCTTTGCGGACGTCTTCAAGAGTTGCCCCGGGGAACGTTTCCATGATCGCTTTAACCAGCGGAAGGTCCACAGCTTCGGCTCTCAGGTCATTTTCTTCGGTTTGTCGTTTTTCCAGTAACGTGTCTTCGCCAGCTTCCGTGGATACGGAAACCATCCATCGGGTATCGGTATGTTCGTTGAGGAATCCTGCCAAACGTCCAGCGAGGTCCCTTGGTGCGTTGGGACCCGGATTGAACTCTATCCGCCCAATCTCAAAATGGACAATTCTGACATCTGAAATCAGATGGGTGCGCAGCATGGCCTCGCGGTTTTCGTCGGCCAGCGCCAACACGTCTTCAAAAGTTTGTAAAACGGCCCGTGGCGCAGAATCAGGTGCGACTGACTGAGGGACCGGATCGTAGGACGGCGCTGCTGCCGTTGCCGTCGCAGCACCATTGGCGGAAGACGCTCCACCTGTCGGTTGCGATGGCGGCTGTGAAGCAGGTTCTGCAGGACCATCGCTGCTGGTCAGCATGCGCACGGCTTCGTCGGGTGTCGGCAGGTCCGCCGTATAGGCAAGGCGCACCAGTATCATTTCGGCGGCCTGTTTGGGGGATGGTGCCATGCGCACTTCGTTCAACCCCTTCAACAGCATTTGCCAGCTTCTGGCCAAAGCGGCCATCGACAGCCGGGCCGCCATTTCCTTGCCCTTGGTCCGCTCGATCTCCGGTATGGTAACACCCTCGGCGACCTCCGGTATGACCTTGATCCGGGTTAGAAAATGGATAATTTCCAGCATATCTTCAAATACCGCCAAAGGATCGGCGCCGTCACGGTAATGTTGCTCGAACGCACCGAGGGCAGCGGCAATATCTCCCCCAAGCACCAGTTCCAGCAGGGAAAATGTCTGTGAGCGGTCAGCCAGCCCAAGCATTTCGCGGACCGTACTCTCTTCGATCTCTCCATCCGTTTGCGATATCGCCTGATCAAGCAGGCTCAGGCCGTCGCGCACGGAACCGTCTGCGGCGCGGGCAATCAGGTGAAGTGCCGTGTCTGTAATTTTGGCCCCTTCGTTGGCAACAATACGGGTGAAATGTGCGCTCAGGGTTTCAACATCGACCCGGTTGAGGTCGAAACGCTGGCAGCGGCTGAGAACGGTAATTGGCACCTTGCGGATTTCGGTGGTGGCAAAAACAAATTTGACATGCTCCGGCGGCTCTTCCAGCGTTTTCAGCAACGCATTGAAGGCGTTCTTCGACAGCATATGCACTTCATCGATGATGTAAATCTTGTAGCGCGCCGACGTCGGCCGGTAACGGACGCCGTCAATCAGCTCGCGGATGTCGTCAACGCCTGTCCGGCTGGCGGCATCCATCTCCAGCACGTCAACGTGGCGGTCCCGGGCAATCGCCGTGCAATGTTCACATTCGCCGCAGGGTTCGGTCGTTGGCTGACCATTTCCATCCGGGCCAATGCAGTTGAGGGCACGGGCAATAATCCGGGCCGTCGTTGTTTTGCCGATACCGCGCACCCCGGTCAGGATAAACGCATGGGCCAGACGCCCGGACTGAAAGGCATTGGACAAGGTGCGGACCAGAACGTCCTGACCGATCAGGCCGGAAAAGGTAGTTGGCCGATATTTGCGGGCGAGAACCTGATAAGCGGCGGATTCTGAGTCTTCTGTCACCTGGCGCGAAACTGAAGAGCCGTCGTCGGTCATGAAGTTTCTGAAGCCTATTTGGGAACGTCAATATACGTGGATATCAGAAAGTGGAGACTGGACACCGACCCAGGTCGAAACTCGTTACGGCTGCTTCCTTCCGGATCTGACCGGGTTGGCGAGGAACCTGTCCGGGCCAGCCTCCGCAGACGAGTAT
>JAJFIJ010000241.1 GCA_021775105.1 Rhodospirillales bacterium
ACGACCGCGCGGGCGCTCGTCACCACGGTCTTTGTTACGCATGATGATCGACGGCCCTTCTTCGTGCTCGTCAACAGCCAGCGTCATATAGCGCAGAATGTCTTCGTTGATCCGCATCTGGCGCTCCATTTCGTGCACGGCCGGTGCCGGTGCATCGATGTTGAGCAATACATAATGACCCTTGCGATTTTTCTTGATTTTGTATGCCATCGACCGAAGGCCCCATGATTCACGCTTGGCGATGGACCCACCGTTTTCGGTGATGACACCTTCAAATTGTTCGATTAAAGCGTCTACCTGGGCAGACGAAATGTCCTGGCGTGCGATAAACACGCTTTCATATAAAGCCAACTTTTTCTCCTTCCTACGGATTATCTCATCCCGCAATTGCGGGCATAGCCGGGCCATTCCCGGCAGGAAGCTTCAAGGCGGCGGATAATACACAGATATCCGGCCCGTGCAAGCGGCAGTTTGCAACCGCTCAGCATGGTTTTCGGAAGACAAATGACTGGCCATAAATTTGGGTAATAGGATGAGCTGAACCAGGTCCGGCCTGGTCGGAAATGGAGCAGGATTGACAGTGATTTCACCGTCGGAACTGTGGATTGACACATAAATTGAGAACGATCTGAATTTGATGTCCGTTGTCACACGCATACGGTCGAAGATTTCTGATGATTATTTGGGCAGTTCGCGATCCAGCGCGGTCATAAAGTGATGGCCGGTCGAAAGAGTCCGCTTTATGAGCCGTTTCTGGAGGTTTCACTGCAACTGGTCAAAATATCGATCAGGCTTGATCAGCCGTATCTTGAATGTCGGTGTCTTTTCCGAGCTCATATGTGCCCGTGTTCAATCGCATACAGTCCTCAATGATTGACGCGAGCGCCGCGAGGCTGACGAGAAATCCTGAGATCGGAACAATAGAGATCGCATATTTCTTGGGCATATAATTCGGTTTGAAGACAAACCGGCCATCCTCCCAGGCGAAATACCACATCTCCCAGTATTTGCCGCCCATAGTAGAAACCGCTTCCATCCCGTAGACGATCATCACAATGCCCAGGCCGAAGATGACAAGTGACCAGAATTGCTGAACGGCAAACGCGGCTTTCAGGGGCAGCCAGGTATAGACCAGGTCCAGCGCAATGTGGTCTTTGTCACGGACCGTAAGTGCAAGAGCAAAAAAGACCAGCCAGATATTACTAAGAACAGTAAGGAGATCCCCCCACACGGGCGGGTTTTCGAAGACATAGCGCATCACGACCGAATAGACAGTGAATACCACCATTAACAAAAGAAGAACGGCGCAAAAGGCTGTTAGAGCCTTTCGGACCATTCGGTCCACAAACATTACAGTAGCCGACATTTACAAGGCCTCCTGTGAGTTTTCACCAAAAAGATCGACCACACGGCCAGAGCGGGGATTGAGGGACCCCGCGCGCATCAGTTTGAAAACCCGAATGCACGAGGAAGAAACATCGTGATGTCCGGAACGACGATTAGCACGAACAACAGAGCAAAAAGCGCAACGAGATAGGGCAACATTGCAACCGCTACTTTTTCAAGTCGTACTTTCGCGATTGCACCTGCCGTGAAAAACGCAACGCCAACAGGCGGGGTAACCGATCCGATCAGAAAGCCGACGACCACGACAAGCGCTGCCTGAACATCGGGATACCCTGCTTTCACCATCACATCGACCAGCACTGGCCCGGCAACGATGATATTGGCCGCCGAGTCCATAACCATGCCAAGCAAGCAGATGAACAACACCAGCACCATTGCGAAGAGAAACGGATTATAAGTATAACTAAGCAGCCACTGCTCTAGTTGGTTGATCGCGCCGAGCGACGTCAGCAGCCAGCTGAACGGCCCTGCTGCGGCAATGATAATAAAGACCATTGCAGAATTTCTAAAGGCGCGGATGAACGCGCCTTTGCAATTGCTCCAGGTGATCGTGCGATAAACGAATAGCCCGACAAAAAGCGCGATGGTCGCTGTCAGAGCCCCCGCTTCAACGACGCCCGCAATGCCGAACACGACGGAACCAACCAGCACGACGGGGATGAGCAGTGCAAAGGACGATTTGTAGCCAACGATTGCGATTGCCTTCAGACTGAAAGGTTCGTCGCTGCGTTCAAAATTGTTTCGGTAGGCAATGATGTAGTTGATGATCATCAGCAATACACCAATCATGATGCCCGGTATGATGCCGCCCGCGAAAAGCGCGCCCACCGATATGCCGCCTGCATTCGCCAGAACGATCATCATGATGGAGGGCGGAATGATCCCGCCGATGGTGGAACTAACCGCTGTGATCGCCGCTGCAAAGGCCGGGGGGTAACCTGCCTTTTTCATAGCCGGCACGAGCAAGGACCCAACTGTGGCGGTGTCGGCTACTACAGAGCCGTTCATGCCGGCGAAGAACATGCTGACCAGCACATTCGCCTGCGCCATACTGCCTCGCATTCGGCCAATCAGGCGCCGGCTCAGTTCGACCAGCCTGTCGGTGATCGTGGCGCTGGTCATCAGTTCTCCGGTCAGCATGAAGAACGGGATTGCCGTCAGCGGCACCGAGTCGATGGCACTGAACATCTGGCTAGGTATGAGTATCATCGGTGCCGCATCGGTGATGAGAATATACACCACCGGAATCAGGACCATGGTGAAGCCAACCGGTGCGCCGAGCAAAATCAGCAGCACGAGTATGATCAGAAGAACAACGCTTTCCATCGAGGAGTGGTCCTAAACCGTTCTTTGATTACGAGATCAGTTTCAGAGACGAAAGGTGGCGCGAAACAGGTTCGCGCCACCGTTAGCTTAATGATAGTGTCAAAGGTTACAGTGCGCCAGCTTTCTCAAGTTGAGCGATGAAACCGGTCATGCCCTGTTCTTCCAGAACGCGACGGGCGGTTTCAGGATTGAAGCTGCCTTTGGCGTTGAGCCATGCGTCGATTGCGCCCGCGCGCCACTGTGTCATCTCTTCTTCGGTCGGTACATACCATTCTTTGATCGAAGCCTTGATTTCGGCTTCGCCCGCTTCAACCCATGCGCGGTCGAGCTCTTGCACCTTTTGGCCAAAGGCTTTAGCGGCTGTGTGCAGCCACTTTTTTTCCTGATCGGTCAGCGCGTCATACTGGCGTTTGTCTATGGACAACTGGTTGCCAGACCAGGAGCCGCCGATTTCGGTGAAGTATTTTGCAACTTCGTGCAGCTTGGCGACATGCTGCCATGGTGTGGCAACGTATTGACCCGAGACGACACCGGTTTGCAGACCCTGATACAGTTGGCTCCAGTCATATGGCACTGGAACAGCACCCCAGTTTTTCACCAGTGTGTATTCAATCGGGCTTTTTGTGACGCGCCATTTGATGCCTTTCATATCCGCAGGGACATGCACCGGGCCGTGGGCGTTGCCCAGTTGGCGGAAACCACCGCTGGAATAAACGGTCAGGCAAACATGCCCGGCTTCTTCTGCTGCAATATCGCACTGTTTTTTGGCCAGCCAATCAGAAGAAATCCGGTCTGCGTCTTCGATGCTTTTGAAAATATAAGGCAAATCGAAGATCGCCAGAGCAGTGCCGAAATTGCCAAAATTCGCGGTCGAGCTTGTCCAGAGCGCCAGCAGCCCCTGATTAGCCTGCTCGCCGCAAGACTGTTCACTGCACAGTGATTTTCGGTAATGCGGCTCGATCGTCATCTGACCGCCAGATACTTTTTCCAGTGTCGGGATCAGTGCTTGATCAATGGCGTCCCCAATCGGCATTCCCAGAAAGCCGACCGTGCCCAGCTTCAGAACTTTTTCTGCCGAGGCCGATTGCGCGAATAGTATTGTTGCTGATGCAAGACAGAGCATCTTGGTTATGGATTTTATCCTCATCGAATTCATCTCCCGTTTCATGAATTTTGATTGGGCGCATCTTCTACTGCGTATTGCGCAAAAGAAAGTGACAGATGACTTGAATAAAAAGGACAGATAGAATTGCTCCTAATACTGTCAGGCGGAATTGATTATGATCTTGCTTAGTCCTGACGTGTTACATCAAGGAGGGCCGCATTGAATTCGACCACGCCACGATTTCTGAAACTCCCCGAATCCTCAAACTTAAGCTTGAGGGATCAGATTTGTGAGGTGGTCAGTACTGCAATCATGTCGAGTTCGTTGGCATATGACCGCCCGCTACCGTCGTGCCGGGAATTGGCAGAACAGTTTGGCGTATCCAGAAACACCGTTTTTGCGGCCTATAACCGCTTGGTGGATTTGGAACTTCTGGTATCCCGTGACAGGTCGGGTTACTTCGTCAATTCCCAAATGGCTGGTTTGCAGAAGTTGCGAAGCGACAGCAACATTTCAGGCAAAAACACCATTCCATGCCCGGTCAGTTTCCCACCCAACGACCTGATGCCCATAGTCAACCCGCTGGACTGGAATGCCTACCCCTATCCCTTTATTTACAATCAGATCGATCCGGACCTGTTTCCTGTCGACGGATGGCGTGAATGCACAAGACAGGCATTGGGACGCAAAAAAACACCCGTCTGGGCGAGCGACTCCGTCGAAAGTGACAGCTCGCTACTGGTGCAACAGTTGCGTCAACGCCTGCTCAACACGCGCGGCATCTATGCTGAAGATGACGAAATCCTTATCACACTTGGTTCGCAGAATGCATTATTTATACTCGGAACAATCTTTTCGCGGTTGGGTAAACCTATTGCTCTTGAGGACCCTGGATTCTTCGGTGCCCGCAATGCATTCCGGTTCGCTGGCAGCGAATTGATTGGTGTACCGGTCGACGGGGATGGCATTGTTCCTTCGGCAATTCCCGCGAATTGTCAGCTGGTTTTTACAACGCCCAGCCATCAGTTCCCCACCATGGTCACGATGAGCCTGACCCGCCGCAAAGAGCTGCTTGGAACAGCGGCGGCCAAGGATTTCCTGATCATTGAAGATGACTACGAAGCAGAGATGAACTATGTCGCCAAAGTGTCGCCTTCGATGCGTTCAATGGATACCACAGGCCGGGTGATCTATGTTGGCAGCTTGTCGAAAACGGTATCACCGGGCATTCGACTGGGTTTTATCGTGGCCCATCGCGATATCATACGAGAGGCACGTATCGCGCGCGGCGTGATGATGCGCCACCCGCCTACCATCGTGCAGGAAATCGTCGCGCTGTTCTTTCAGCTTGGTCACTACGACGCCCATCTTCGCAACATTGAACGGCGTTACCAGAAACGCTGGCACGCTATGAACAATGCGATGGAAATGCATCTTGGAATGTTACAGCGAACTCAGTCAGAAGGCGGCACTTCTTTCTGGCTGACCGGGCCAGAGGGGTTCGATGCATCTGAACTGGCAGTGCGTTTGCGGTCCAAAGGGGTGCTGGTGGACAGAGGCCAGGATTATTACCTGAACTACAATAACAGCAGAAGTTTCAGACTTGGATTTGCCTATGTGCCGGTCTCTAAAATGGATGATGGTGTCAAGATTATCGCCGAGGAAGTTCAGAAGCTTCTTTGAGATCAAGAGATGTCATTAAAACCATCTGTCCCTTCGAAAGGCGCTACCTGTCTCTCGCCGGGCTTTCATGTTTACGGTTATCTAACTCACAACGTGCGCATGCATTGCTGTTTCATTGTGCAAATATTCAAGTCAAGGATTTGGCGTTTTGAAAGATTTTAGTGAAACCATACCAAATGTAACACCGTTCGAGTTTCACGTTTCCGATGACGTGCTGGAAAACATCAGAAACCGTGTCGCAACCTATCCCTGGCACGAAATGCCTGATGATGGTGGCTGGGACTACGGCACCAATATGGAATACCTGAAGGAGCTGTGCGCCTACTGGGTAGATGGTTTTGATTGGCGCGCCCAGGAGACGCGACTTAACAGCTTTTCACATTTCAAGACACCTGTTGATGGCATTGATATGCACTTCATCCATGAACAGGGCAGTGGTACAAATCCGATGCCGTTGATGATCAGTCATGGTTGGCCGGGGTCGGTGGCAGAATTTTTCGATCTGATAGAACCGCTGGCGCATCCTGAACGGTTTGGTGGTGATATTCAGGACGCCTTTACCGTCATAACCCCTTCTCTGCCGGGGTTCGGATTCTCCGGACGCCCACCGCGACCCTATGGGCCGCGAAAAATGGCGTCGGTGATCAGCTCCCTGATGACCGACGTCCTGGGTTTCGAGAGTTACCTCGCTCAGGGTGGAGATTGGGGCGGCGCGGTCTGCTCCTGGCTGGGTTATGACCATGCGCCCGCCTTCTTCGCGCCGTCCATAGTAGATCCACGACGCTGAATTGAAGGTCCG
>JAJFIJ010000242.1 GCA_021775105.1 Rhodospirillales bacterium
TGCGCACCGGCAAGACCGGCATCAAGCTGACCTGCGTGAATGGCGTTCATGTTGGCGACGGAAGCGTTGGTTGAAACGGCGATGGCAACAAGACCCGGAACGCCGCAGGTTCCACCCTTGTCGCAGGAACGAGAGCCCGGCGGGCTGGAGATGGCGTTAGCGATCAAGCCACCGATTGGAAAGTAGGTGCCACCGGCGCCGCCGGTGCCAATGCGCCAGAATTTCATTTCCTGTGCCTGGGCTGCGGTGCCTGCAAGCATGGCACCAACCAAGGCAGTCATAAACAGTTTTCCTGTAAACTTCATGGAGATCCTCCCTCTATTATAAAACATCCCGAACGGACCGGACCACCCGGACCCCACGGACAACACGTGCATGATATTTAAGAGGAAGGATGGTAAGAGAACAATATATAAAAGCAAATTATAAATATTTTTATATCGATAGTTTTTGTTTATATACTAAAATGGCGTCAATTATGTAATCAGGTGCCAATTATGAATCTGAAACAACTTCATGCTTTTCGCGAGGTGATGCGGACAGGGTCGGTGTCGGAAGCCGCCCGTAACCTTTACCGGACCCAACCGGCGATCAGCGCCATGATCAGCTCGCTGGAAAAGGATTTGGGCTACCAGTTGTTTTCCCGTCATGGGGGCCGACTTCACCCGGTGCCGGAAGCGCATTATCTATATGAGGAAGCGGGGGAAGTGCTGGCCCGCCTTGACGCCGTAGAGCAGACTTTGAAAAGTGTGCGCGATCTTGAGCGCGGCGTCATTCGCATTGTCGCCATGCCCGGTCCGTCAGCCTTTCTGCTACCCAATTTGATCAGTAATTTTGTTGACGGTCGTGATGAGGTCAAAGTCACCCTGATTACCCGCAATTCCCGTCAGGTCCAGCAACTGGTATCTGTGCAGCAATATGATATGGGACTGGGCGACCTTGGTGTCGTTGGCTCAATCAAATCACCACTTGTTGATTATGATGTGATTCAGCTGGAATGTGTATGTGCACTGGCAGCTGATGATCCGCTGGCCGAAAAAAGCGAAATCACGGCCGAGGATCTGGATGGCAAACCCATGGCGACGCTGTTTGCTGATCACCCGAGCTATATTCAAACCAAGGCGGCGTTCGATGAAATGCGTGTAACGTTCACACAGCGTTTCGAGACACAATATTTTATCCCGCTGCTGACGTTTGTTGAACGTGGCCTGGCCTACGCCGTCGTCGACCCCTGGAGTGCCGAAAGCTACAATATCTACCATCCGACAGACCCATGCGTGGTCTTCCGCCCCTTCAGGCCAACGGTCCTGTTCACCGCAGCGATCATGACGCCGGCCCATAAACCGCTGTCGAATATTGCCAGCGCCTTTGCCGAGGCGTTCCGTAAGGAAATCCGCAGGATCAGTGAAGTCCGCTAGATATTGAAGACATCACGCATCTTGTACCAGAACACCGCACCCGGTACGAACCAGGGGTTGCCATTATAAAAGGGAATGGGCCGGAACCGTTGCCCTTCAAAGGCCGTTTCCCCGGCCGGATCGCCGAGTATCTGTAATGCCGCCTTGCGCCCGAACCAGCGCGCCCAGACAACGCCGGAGCCGCAAAACCCGATCGGGTAGTAAATACCATCCTTGACCACGAATTGCGGCAAGTGATCGAGGTTCATCGCCACATACCCCCACCAGATATGACTAAGCCCGACATTTTCCAGTTCGGGGAAGATGCGCACCATTTTTTGTTGCAATTGGCGGTGACTGACCGGGCCATCAACGTTCAGCGCACCCGACGTCCGTCCGCCAAACAGAATCCGTGTGCCATCCGGCGAAGGACGGAAATAATGGTGGATGTGATTGGTGTCGCCGAGCATCCGTTTTTTTGGCACAAGCTGTTTCATCAAATCGGCGGGTAGCGGTTCGGTTGCGATCATCAGGCTGGGGACCGGAACAACGCGGCGGCGAATCCACGGCGTTGCACCGTCTGTATAACCGTTCGTGCAGACGATCACATTTCTGGTTTTGACAACACCGCGCGCGGTCGTGACATCAAAATTGCCAGCCTCTCCACGAATTCCCTGAACAGCGGTGTGGGGGTGAACCGTCACACCTGCTTCCAGTGCGCGCTCCAGTATGCCCTGATGCAGCAGCGCCGGATGAACACCTGCAATGTCATTGCGGATAACGCCACCGTGGTAAAAATCAGAGCCGATTTCGCTGCGTTGTTCGGACTTTGGCACAGCATAGGTGTCGAGGCCAAAGTGTTCGCGTAACAGGTCGCTGTTGCGTGCCAGTCTGTCGTAATGCTCAGCGCGGGTGGCACCAGTGAAACGACCGACCGGTGAATAATGACAATTGATATTTTCGTCGTTGACGAACCGGTCAAGATCTTCGCGCGCCGCGACGCCTTCGCCGTAAAGCGCCTTTGCCCGCGGCAATCCCAATGTCCGGATCATTTCACCAAACCCGATACGTAAATTGCCACTGCCGATACCACCACTTCTGGATGAAGCGCCTTCACCGGCGCGACTCTTGTCGAACACCTGAACCGAGCGTCCGGCTCGAACCAGTTCAAGAGCCGCAGACAGTCCGGTGTATCCGGCCCCGACGACGACCACGTCAGAAGCATCGTCGACTGCACGTTCAGGAAGTTCAGGTCTTGGGGCTTCTTCCCACCAGTAAGGTGTATATACAGTCATACCAAATTTACTCTTTTTCTACTCAATATGCTGATTGTAGGTGTCAGGTCTATAACTGCAAATTACAAATATTTGTAATTCAAAAAGTTCTCTTTATGACAAGATGGTCGCTGTGTGAATACAAAGGTGTGATATTTACTTGTCAGGCACCCTTCAATTGTTCTCAATAGGGCAGGCCAGTTGTATATTTTTCCCACAAGGGGGAACCATGGACGGTACCGTCACCTCGGAAGAACAGAAAATACTCGATAGTCTGCGCACCAAGTTTGTTGAAAGTGCCAGAGAAAAACTGTCAGGTCTGATAACAGTTGTCGATGATCTTCGCGTTGACTCTCGCCGGGGGGGGCTGGAATTCTTGCTCAACGAACTTCACACGCTTAAAGGCCTTGGCGGCACGTTCGGGTTTCGTGATTTCAGCCAGATTGCCGCGCGGCTGGAAAATTATCTGGAAGGGCGAACTGAAGTGACCTCCCACCACCTTGATGAGATCGAAAACTTTATGGCCTGCCTCAGCAACTGCATTGATCGCGAAAAACCTCCGAGCGTTGCCGAGCTTGACCGAATTCTTTCCGAATTGCCGGTTCGTTAGCCAACCTTCCAAAAGAGTGATATCAGGACCCGTGTTACATGCGCTTATGTCATGCGCGACCATTTCGCAAGGACAGGAAAAATGTCATTAACATCCTTTAACATCGCTGTTTTGCCGGGCGACGGTATCGGCCCGGAAATCGTGCCCCCCTGTCTGGAATTGCTGGCAGTCGCGACGGAGCGCGTCGGCGGGTTCACGCTCGAGTTCGAAATTTTGCCTGCCGGTGCCGCATGCTATCGTGATTCCGGTGACTCTTTTCCGGCAGCCTCGCGTGAAAAAACCAAAACCGCAGATGCCATATTACTTGCGGCGATGGGTTTGCCGGATGTGCGCTATCCTGACGGCACTGAAATATCGCCACAGATTGAACTGCGATTTGATCTCGGTCTGTATGCTGGTGTGCGCCCGGTCAGAAGCCTGCCCGGTGTGCCGACGCCACTCGCCGACCCGCGTGCCAGCCAACTGGATTTCGTTATTATTCGTGAATCCATAGAAGGCCTGTTTGCCTCTCATGGCAAAGGCACGGTGGAAAATGATCAGGTCGCAAAAGAGACTTTGGTAATCACGCGTGAGGTATCTGAAAAACTGTTCGATTTTTCTTATCGGCTGGCCGAACGGCGCATACAGCAGGGACGGGGCGGTAAATTGACTTGCGTTGACAAGGCCAATGTTTTTTCTGCCTTTGCCTTTTTCCGAAAAATTTTTGATGAACGCGCGGAGTTTTTCCCGGATGTCGAAACGGACCACGCCTATATTGATGCAACGGCGCTGAATATGGCCCGCAATCCGTGGAACTTTGATGTTCTGGTGACCGAAAATATGTTTGGCGATATTCTGTCTGATTTGGGGGCCGCTCTGATTGGCGGGATGGGCATGGCCCCTTCTGCTGATATCGGAGACCATCATGCGGTCTTTCAACCGTGCCACGGAAGTGCGCCGGATATCGCCGGGCAAGGCACGGCAAACCCCACGGCAATGTTCCTGTCGGCGGCGATGATGCTGGATTGGCTCGGCCAACGGCACAGTGACGAAAACTGCAGCCGTGCCGCCGACCTGATCACACGGGCGGTAGATGCGGCATTTGCTGCGGGTGGACTTGTCCCGTGTGAATTGGGAGGAGATGCCGGAACTCAGGATGTTTTCAGGACGGTCCTGAACCAGCTTGGCACACTGGAAATCTAGGAGCGGGCGGTGAAAATGCGGTTATTGTGTATCGTTACCCTGATGTTTATCGCCGTGCCGTTGATTGTTCAGGCGGCAGATAAACCATCGGCCCGGGAGATCGAAATCTGCTTGCAGGCCATTCGCGACCTGACAGGCGGCAAGCCGCCCAAAAGTGCAATCACGCTCTGTCAGCAAGGCAAGCTGGACGCGGCAATCGAAAAAGCCATGTCAGGTTGACTTGCCTCAGGTCTCAGGTCGCCCGCTGGCGAGATCATAGTCCCGGAAAACGTTGGCCACACGAATGCGATAATCTGCAAAAATGCCGCTCCGCCCTTCTGCTTGTGCACTGTTGTGGCGATCATGACAAAACCAGTTTTCAATCGCCTGCTCGTCTTGCCAGAATGACAGGGACAGGTACTTTCCGTCGTCTGCCAGGCTTTGAAACCGTTCAACGGATATAAACCCCTCGATCTTCTCCAACTCGCTTTTCAGTTGCCCGGCCAGTTCAAAATAGCGCTCGGCCCGGCCTTCGGCGGGACGAACTTCAAACATTACAGCGATCATCAGACAGTATCCCTTGTTCGATTGGCGTGGTTTTGACATTTATAGTCGTCTTGGTGCAGGTCAGGCGAGTGCCAATGATAAATATTTCCGGCAGGAAACCGGATGAGGAGGGTGGCTGTGACTTACAGTGTATTTGACATGTTCAAGATTGGCATCGGACCGTCCAGTTCACATACCGTCGGGCCGATGGTCGCCGCCGGTCGGTTTGTCGAATATCTTGCAGAGGATGATTTGCTGGAACAAACCGTGCGGGTTTGTGTCAGACTCTATGGGTCGTTGGCATTTACGGCCAAGGGGCATGGCTCGGATACCGCCCTTCTACTCGGGCTCGCAGGCGAACTGCCGGACCAGATTGATCCAGATTTTGTTGAAAATATTCTGTCGGGTGTCCGCAGGGAAAAGTCATTGAAGCTTGGTGGCCGCCGACAGGTATCATTTGATGAGACCGCGGATATTGTTCTGGATTATGGTGAACCGTTGCCCGGACATTCGAACGGTATGCGATTTCTCGCCTATTCCGATACCGGAGGTGAACTGGCCAACCACATTTATTATTCAATCGGAGGCGGGTTCGTTGCCGACGATGAGGAACTGGCATCACCGGTCGATGTTCGCGAAGTGGCGGCAGATTTACCCTACGCCTTCCATACGGCGGGTGAATTGTTGCGCCTTGGACGGAATTCAGGGTTACGTATCGATGAATTGATGATGGCGAATGAAGCATCATTGCAGGGGTCGGATCAGGTCGAGGCGGGTCTCGACAAGTTGTGGGACGTCATGCGGGCCTGTATGGACAGGGGCATGAGTTCGGGTGGTGTGCTGCCGGGGGGTCTGAAGGTGCGTCGTCGTGCCCGGAGAATTCACGCCGAGCTTTTGGCAAACCAGCGCAAGAACGCCCGCTTGCCTCATGAATGCATGGACTGGATCAGTCTGTATGCAATTGCCGTAAACGAAGAGAATGCATCGGGTGGACGCATTGTTACGGCACCAACCAATGGTGCCGCCGGCGTCATCCCGGCGGTAATCCGCTATTATCTTGAGTTCTGTCCGGGTGCAGATCAGGCAGGCGTGCGCATTTTTCTTCTGGTTGCAGCGGCCATCGGTTCATTGATCAAGACCAATGCGTCCATATCCGGCGCGGAAGCGGGGTGTCAGGGTGAGGTTGGTTCAGCCTGCGCAATGGCGGCTGCCGGTTTGGCAGCGGCGCTCGGCGGTGCCAACGAACAGGTCGAAAATGCGGCGGAAATCGGACTTGAACACCACCTTGGCATGACCTGTGATCCGGTTGGCGGGCTCGTGCAGGTGCCGTGTATCGAACGCAACGCGATGGGAGCAGTCAAGGCGATTAACGCCGCCTCGCTTGCGTTAATGGGAGACGGTGAACACTTCGTATCGCTGGACCAGGTGGTGGAGACGATGCGCCAGACCGGTGAAGACATGCAGACAAAATACAAGGAAACCAGTCAAGGTGGACTGGCGGTAAACGTTGTCGAGTGCTGAGCATCGATACTGCCCGGAAACCGCCGGAAATCTGATTGCTACCCCGTCACCGGAAGTCCTTAAAAATTTGATGCAGAAGTGTTGACCGGCTTCGCCCACGCCCAAGCTCGACAAATGGCATGAGCATCGTATGATAATTAAAATGCCAACAAAAAGCGGGTTTTAACGGGGAACTTCCGGGACAAAAATGGGATGAACGTTAAGCAACGCGACATCAATATCCCGATGAAAGAAAAGATTGCATTTCGTCAGGCACGTATGATCGTGCTGGCGGCGGTTGTGCTCGGCATTGTATTTGGTCTCGTGCAGATCGTTCTGGATTATCAAAATCAGAAAAGCGATCTGTCGGTTATTGCCCGGCAGGTGATCAACACCATGCGCCAACCGGCCAGTGCGGCGGCGTTCGAATATGATGACGCCCTGGCCGAAGAAGTTGCCGACGGATTGTTCGAATACCAGCCGATTGTCGGCGTTCAGGTGATTGATGACACCGGCAGCATTCTGGTCGACCTTAAACGCGATACCACAAACATCGGGCATTCGAAGCTTGCTGAAGCCCTGTTCGGCGGTCAGATCAAACATACGGTTGAACTGAATAATCTCAAGACTGTTCAAAAAGCTGTCGGCCAGATGGTGGTGTTGATTGATCCGACAACTACGGCCGCTGCATTTATTGACAGGGCGATTGTTATTCTGACCACAGGGATCGTCCGGAATGCAATCCTTGCCGGGGTTCTGCTCGCAATTATCTACTATATGATGACAAGCCCGCTACTCAGCGTCATCCGCCAGATCGCAAATATTGATCCGGAAAACCCAGATCAGGCACCGCTTGTTTCACCATCCGGTCATGAGCGCGATGAATTCAGGGTATTGACAGATTCGACCAATCATATCTTGCAGGCGATTGCCGGCAATCTGAAAACCCGGCGTCAGGCTGAAGAAGAACTCTTGCGACAAAAGCAGCTCATTGAAATCACCATTGAAAATATGGAACTGGGCATCACCATGGTCGACCAGAATTTGACGTTGACTGCCTGCAATTTCCGGTTTCGCGAAATTTGTGATTTTCCGGAAGACCGTTTCCCCGTCGGCACATCACTATCTGAATTTTTCCGCTGCGTTGCTGAACGCGGAGAATACGGACCGGGTGATGTCGACGAGCAGGTCGAGGAACGAATGGTGCTGTCACGACAGATGGTCGCTCATCATTTCGAACGGACACGGCCGAACGGCGTGATATTGGAAATCCGCGGGCGTCCGCTCATTGATGGCGGTTTTGTTTCTACCTACGAAGATATTACTGCGCGTAAACGGTCTGAAACAGCGTTGTTGCGTGCCAAGGAGGAGGCCGAAATTGCCAGCCGCACAAAAACGGATTTTCTGGCCAATGTTAGCCATGAACTCCGAACACCACTAAACGGGATCATCGGGTTTTCAGAATTGCTGGAGGAGGAAACCTTCGGACCACTCGGCAACAGCCAATACGAAGGTTATATAGGTGACATCAAGGGTGCAGGTTATCATTTACTTAATCTGATCAACGATATCCTTGATGTTGCGAAAATTGAAGCAGGGGCGATGTCTGTCAGCTCCGAACCGGTATCTCTAGATGCAGTCATTCGTTCCAGCGTCAAACTTCTGCGCCGACAGGCGGCCGAAAAATCACAGGCCCTCAGTGTTGAAATTCCGGAAGGGCTGCCACGCCTCCTCGGTGACCGGATAAGGCTTAGTCAGGTGATCATCAATCTGGTCTCCAATGCCATTAAATTTACACCGTCTGACGGGAAAATTACGGTTTCCTCCGGCCTCGACGACGACGGGCTGTTTGTTCAGGTCAGCGATACCGGTATCGGCATTGAACAAAGCCAGATCGAGCGGGTTTTTCAGCCTTTTCAGCAGATTAGCCAGATTCATGTGCGCAATCATGAGGGCAGTGGCCTGGGTTTGGCTCTGGTCCGCTCATTGGCTGAACTTCATGACGGGTCAGCTCATATCGAAAGCGAAATCGGCAAGGGAACAACCGTCACCGTCAGGTTCCCTAAATCGCGGCTCAGTGAGAAACCCGATCCACGCATCAAGGTCAATGAAGCCGCAGCGGAGTGAACGGCCCGGTCAGAAATACTCTGGCAGGGCTTTCGCCAGATTTACCTGAATTCGGTCGCGGACGGACACATCGGCTGCCAGCGTGTCAAACACCTGCCCCGTGACCTGTTCATAAAGGCGAACATATTTGGCGCTGAATTCCATCAGGGTTTCTGGCGGAATATCGGGGATCGGGTCCTTGTAGGGATCACACTGACCAGCAACCCACAAGCGCAGGAACTCTTTATCCAGACTGGCTGGCTCATTGCCCTCGCTCAAGCGTTGCTGGTAGCTGTCAGCGATCCAGTAGCGGCTTGAATCAGGGGTATGGATTTCATCGGCGATGGTGATCACGCCATCTGTATCGATCCCGAATTCATATTTGGTATCGACCAGTATCAGGCCGTTTCTGGCGGCAATTTCCCGGCCCCTGGCAAACAGGGCCAGCGACTTTTCAGCCACCTCATCCCACTGGGCCTGTGTCAGCAGACCCTGTTCGACAATTTCGATGGCGGTGATCGGCGCATCGTGATCACCCTGGGCGGCTTTGGTTGTCGGGGTGATGATGGTTGCGGGCAGTTTCTGGTTTTTGACCAGACCATCGACAAACTGATGACCGTATAGATTGCGCTCACCGCGTTCGTACATGGGCCAGATCGAGGTTTCCGTTGAGCCTGTCATGTAGTCGCGGACGATCATCTCAATCGGCAACATGTCCAGTTTACGGGCAATAACGACATTTGGGTCGGGAAAGCTGAGAACGTGATTTGGGCATATATCCGCAGTCTGTTCGAACCAGAACCCGGCTGTCTGGTTGAGGACCTGTCCCTTATAGGGGACGGCAGCCAGAACAACATCGAACGCCGACTGACGATCCGTTGCGATCATGATACGCCGACCATCCGGAAGGTCGTAGGATTCGCGCACCTTGCCCTTCTCGTGATTGGGCAATTCACTGAACGTGGCGTCGGTCAGGCAATTGGCAAGTATGATCTGGGTTTCGGTCATGATGTCCTGCGCTGATAGCTGTAAATGGATCAATATATCGAGGGCACACATCATTGCCAAAAAACGCCGTCGTGCAAGGGCGAAATTGGTGGTTCTGGCGTTATTTGGAAATCAGCAGAATGATGATTGCCATGGCGACCAGAAAAACACCGGCATATTCAAGCGGGCTGGTCTTTTCCTTGAAAATCAGAACCGAAGCGATAAAGGTGAAGATCAACTCGATCTGACCGACGGCGCGCACATAAGCGGCATTTTGCAGGGTAAATGCCGTGAACCAGCAGATTGAGGCCAGCACCCCGGCGATTCCGACGGCCAGTGCCGGTGGCCAGTTTTTGATGACAGCCGTCAGCTGTCCCGGTTCGCGCAGGCGGATGTAAATCCCCATGCCGAGCGTTTGCATGACAATGGAAACGCTGAGTGCAAAGGCCGCGCGCATGATCACTTCGCCATCTCCGAGCGCCAGCGCAGCGCCTCTGTAAAAGACCACGGATGCGCCCAGAAATGCACCGCAGGTCAGGCCAATCAGGGTCTGTCTTTCAAACAGGCTGGTGAGCAGATTTTTCAACGTGATCTCGGTCTGGGCAACAGACAGCAGCATCACACCAAACAGGCTGATGGCGATGGCGACCGCAGCTATCAGGCTGATCTGGTCACCGAGAAGGACAAGTCCGAGAATCGCCACCTGGATGGTTTCCGTTTTCGAGAAGGTGGTGCCGACGGCAAAATTCCTAAATGAGAACAAATAGATCAGCAGGAAGGTAAACAGGATTTGCGATAATCCGCCAAGAAAGCAGTAGATCAGAAAAACCGCATTCAATTCCGGTATCGGATAACCGCCGAATGAACTCAGTGCCCAGTTGTAGAGGATGGCAAAAGGCATTGCATAGAGAAAGCGCACATACGAAGCGCCTGCCGTCGACAGCTTGGATTTAAGGTGTTTTTGCAGGACCGAGCGCAGGTTCTGCATGAATGCACCGGCAATCGTCAGCGGTATCCAGAGTTCAAACACGGCAAGCCAATCATTGATAATGAGGCGACATCGGAATGCCAGCCTATCGGGGACGATCCACTGAGGAAAATGAAATATCGCCATGACGGCCATCGCATTTGGTGATTCTGGTTCCGCGCGGGGAAAAGTGCGACTATTCTGTGCGAATCTTGCTGCAATCAGAAGGAGCTTCACACAAAAATGCCGGTTACCAAGGAAAATCCGCCCATCGCTGAACGGCGCCCGCACACGGAGGTCCGTCACGGTCAGTCGATCATCGATGATTATGCCTGGCTGAAAGACGAAAACTGGCAGGACGTGATGCGCGATCCGTCCCGGCTTTCGGATGATATCCGGGCCTGCCTTGAAACTGAAAACGCCTATACGGAAGCCTGTATGGAACCTTTGGAAAATCTGAAGGATGCCCTGTTTCAGGAAATGAAGGCACGGATCAAGCAAGATGATTCCTCCGTGCCCCTGGCCGACGGGCCTTTCGCCTACTACCGCAAATATGTCGAAGGCGGGCAGCACCCGCATTATTGCCGCGTCCAGCGCGCCGGCGGAACCGAAGACGTGTTGCTGGATGGTGATCGTGAGGCCGAGGGGCTGGCGTACTTCAAACTCGCCGGTATTGAACACAGTCCCGATCACAAACTGATGGCTTATGCGGCGGATACCAACGGTTCCGAAATTTACACCATCCGCTTTCGCGATCTGACCCGTGGTGAAGATATTGAAGATGTCATCGAAGGCGCGCACGGCGCGTTCGAGTGGGCGAATGATTCGCGCACCCTGGTCTACACCGTGCTTGATGACAACCATCGCCCCTATGCCGTCAAACGCCATCTGTTGGGAGCTGACTCTGGTAGCGACGCAGAAGTGTATCATGAGACGGATTCCGGGTTTTTTGTCGGTCTCGGCAAAACCGAAAGCCGGAAATTCCTGATCATTCATGCGCATGACCATCAAACGTCCGAAGCCTGGCTTGTTGATGCCGATACGCCCGTGTCCTCGCCGCGGCTGGTTCAGAAACGCGAGGTCGAACTTGAATATGAAATTGCCCATCACGACGACAACCTGATGATCCTGACCAACGTTGACGGAGCTGAAGACTTCAAGGTTGTTACGGCACCGGTCGAGGCCCCGGAACGGGGAAACTGGCGGGACCTTGTTTCCCACCGGCCCGGTTGTCTGGTTCTGGGAATGCAGGTGTTTGCCGACTACTGGGTGCGGATCGAACGGTTCGATGGGTTGCCGCGCATTATTGTCACCTCATTTGCCGACGGCGAGGCGCATGAAATCTCTTTTGATGAGGACGCCTACAGCCTCAGCATGGGCGGCAGTTACGAGTTCGAGTCGACCAACCTGCGTTTTACCTATTCTTCAATGGCGACGCCGGAACGGGTTTATGATTATGACATGGGTACGCGCCAGCGCGAACTTCGCAAGGAACAGGAAGTCCCCTCCGGTCACGACCCGGACGGTTATGTTACCCGGCGCATGATGGCTCCGGCGGTAGATGGCGAGACGGTTCCTGTCTCGCTGCTTTATCGCAAAGAGACGCCACTGGACGGGTCGGCCCCGGTTCTGCTGTATGGCTACGGGTCTTACGGCCATGCCATTCCGGCAGCTTTCAGTACCGTGCGGCTGAGCCTTGTCGACCGTGGTTTTATCTATGCCATCGCGCATATCCGGGGTGGTATGGAAAAGGGCTACGGCTGGTACAAGGCGGGCAAACGGGAGGCGAAGAAAAACACCTTCACCGATTTTATCGCCGCAGGCGAATTTCTGGTCGATCAGGGGATCACAAAAACCGGACGGCTGGCGGCGCATGGCGGCAGCGCCGGTGGCATGCTGGTCGGGGCTGTGGTCAACATGCGCCCAGACCTGTTTGGCGCGGCGGTGGCCGAAGTGCCGTTCGTCGATGTGCTCAATACCATGTGTGATGATACTTTGCCGCTGACGCCGCCGGAATGGCCGGAATGGGGTAATCCCATCGAAAGCCGGGACGCTTTTGACTATATCCGCTCGTACTCTCCCTATGATCAGGTATCCGCCAAAGACTACCCGCCGCTGTTTGTCACCGCCGGACTGACTGATCCCCGCGTGACCTATTGGGAGCCGGCGAAGTGGGTGGCGAAACTGCGGGCACTTAAAACCGATGACAATCTTTTGCTGTTCAGAACCAACATGGATGCCGGGCATGGCGGTGCCGCCGGGCGGTTTGACCGGGTGCAGGAATCTGCCCTGGCTTACGCTTTTCTGCTGAACGTATTCAGCAGATAATGCCCGACCCGCAGACCGACCCGCCGCCCGACCCCTCTTTCATCGATGCGGCGCGCCTCGGGCGACATGAAGGATGGCGATGCGGAGCGGCCGTTTTGTTGTTCATCGGCGGATATCTGGGCGGCGCATTCCTGTTGATTATCGCCGCCAGTGCCGGATACGGGATGTTGTCGCGCGCCTTCCCGGACAGTTTTGCCGGGCAACCCTTCCTTGATCTTTTCAATATGCAGACGGGCTGGCCGGAGGTGCCGACAGCCAGTGGCCTGTTCCTGTTCGGGGCGGCCATGGGAACCGTCATTGTCGCCCTTCCGGTACTGGCATTGATTGTCAGATTTGTTCACCGCCGTCGGTTCGCCAGCCTGCTCGGCAAACCGGGCGAAGGGTTTGACTGGTCCATTTTCGTCACCAGTTTTTCGGGCGCGACGCTGGCGTTTGGCCTGTTCACCGGGGTCGAGCTGTTGCTGTTTGGCGATCAGATTTCGCTCAACGGTGAGGCACTTGACATTCTCTATTACCTGCCGCTGGCAATCGTCGTTGTGCCGTTGCAGGTGCTGGCCGAAGAAGTGGTCTTCCGGGGATACCTTCTGCAGACCGTCTCGATCTGGATAACAAACCGGTGGGTCCGGATTGCCCTTCCGGCGCTGGCCTTCGCGGTTCTTCATAAAGGCAATGCCGAGGTTCAGAACGCCGCCCTTCCGGCGATGGTTTATTTTATCATTTTCAGTTTCTACATCACCTGGTTCACCGCCCGTTCAGGCGGGATTGCCGCTGCCGTCGGCATGCATCTGGCGATGAACCTGTTTGCCGCGTTTGTCATTTCGTCCAGCCTGTCGGCGTATATCTCGCCAACCCTGTTTTATATTGATCAACCGGAAGCATGGATGTTCCCGCTGGAAATCATCAGCGTCATCGCCGTCTATCACGCGTTTATGAAACGCCGGGGGGTTATATGAGTGTGTTTTAAAAGTGGGAATAAGTGCCGGGTTTTCCCCGCAGGATCGGGCATGGTTCCGTGAGGGGAGTGGCGGCGGTTTTTAACCATAGCCGGATCTGTCGCCAGGCTTTGGCTAGGCAAGTTTCTGAGCTACATAAACACCATAGCCATAATAAGATTTATGCTTCTCATAGAGAGCGATTTCTTCTTTTTCAGCCTCGATAAAGGAGCTTGCCTTCTCGTCATTCTTCTGTCTTGCGACAAAGCCGGGAAAGCCGCTTTGCAAGGGTCGATAATAATTCTCCAGCCAACAATTCTCCGGCAGCACAAAGTATCCAGACGGAGAGTATCCGCTCGATTCAAGAACCTTGATTTTTTGGGAAGCGGTCGCAATTTCCGGATACTGGACCTCCCAATATTTTTGTAATTCAGGAGGGCGGGTGTTTGTTAGCCATGTAATTTCAGATACCACCAGAATTCCACCCGGTTTCAGAAAACGCCTCCACTCATTCACCCCTTTTTCAAAGCCCATGTTGTAAATGGCTCCCTCTGACCAAAGAACGTCATATTCCCCTTCGGCAAAGGGTAACTCTTCCATTGAACATACAAGTGGTTTTATTTTTTCAGATAAGCCTTCCGCTTTGGCGTTATCTTTGAGCACCTTGATGTAATCCGCTGAAAAATCTACGGCGGTAATTTCAGCATTCAGAGAATGTGCAAGTTGCAATGTCGAAGCCCCGGTTCCACAACCGATATCGGCGATTCGAAGCGGCACGGATTTTTGAAGATTTGCCAGTGCAATTGCTTTACTCGTCTCTGCGTCGCCACCGGGGCCTTGACGCTTCTGCGACTTATGCAGGTCAATCAACAGAGCCAAGTCGTCATCCATTCTAATTGCCTTCATCCTTTTGAAAGAGAGAAGAAACCGGAGAACAGAGCATAGGTCAATGGCACCGAGGTGAGTAGTTCTGGTTCAACTGAAAGACTACGATGTATATCGGCCATATTAGGATATAGAGTTCTCGATTATTTCGATGGTGAACGACAAATTCGTTTTTCTTCCGTTTGAGGCAATACACACTTATGAGGACTGCTTTTTAAACGGATTGTTCAGCTTGCGGATAATGTCTTTGGTCGAAGGCGCGAGGGTAGATTCGGTAAATTATTCGCGAGATGAGATCAGACGGCTTGGCGAAACCCGTCAGCATCATCAAACGCCCGACCTGTGTCCTGCGCCTAGAGAAACAGACGTTCAAGTTGCTACTTTTTAAGGTATTGATGACGAACTATTGTTCAGTCAGGTTCCAGTCGGTATGTGTGAATGGTGTTTCTATGCAGCTCATCGAGATGTTTATCATCCGGTTCTAGGAAACGTGCGTAAAATGAATGGAGACAATGATGAAGCCTGATCTTTTACAAAAAATACAGGCAGCAGTGGAGTTCCACCAGCAAGGCCATCTTCAGATAGCTGAAAAAGAGTATCGTGAGATATTGAAAAAAAGTCCAGATCAACTGGATACTCTCTACGGTCTTGCCGTTATTTGTCACCAAACCCAGAGAACATTGGAGGCAACGGATCTCATTTCTAGGGCTATTCCGGCTCGACCAGATGATGCAGATCTGCACAGAGTGCTGGGCGGATTAATGGATGATCTTGGCAGAATTGATGAAGCAATCTCATCCTATCAGGAATCATTGCGGTTGAATCCGGAAGATTTCCTTACCCAAAATGACCTCGGCTTAACATTTTTTCGGTTGCGGAAATGGGATAACGCTATCTCCTGTTTGCAAAATGCCTTGCGGTTGAAACCAGATTTCGCTGACGCTCATAATAGTCTTGGGCATATCCATTTTACTCTTGGGAAATGGGACTTGGCTAAAGATGCGTTCCAGGCGGCGGTTGATCTCGACCCAAATAATGTTGATGCTCATGCCAACTTGGGGCTAAGTCTGAATGCTCAGGGTCGTCATGAGGAGGCACTTTCTCATTTTCAAATGAAAATAGAACTTGAACGTGGTGACAATCCCATCGACCCAGACCTTGAGAACTTTAGGTTCATCACCAAGCCGAAGATAACTCACGATATCTTGCAATTCCGATACCTTGAATCTCTTGGCGATGACACTAAGCATTTTGGGGACTTGGCCGATATTTACGAAGCTCTGAGCAGAGAAATCATCTGGAGGGAGTTTAAGGTTTCTCTAACAGAAGATCAGCGCAGACGGATTGCGGACACTTATAACAAGCCTTTTCATATCGTCGATGCGCCGAAAATTGATCGAGCCGCCCTTAATCCGAATCTGGATATTGCGGCGATCACCGATAGTTATTTCGATAACGGGCCGGGCATCACTTATTTCGATGAAATGATGACCGAACCGGCCCTGCAATCGCTTCGACGGTTTCTGCTAGAGAGTACAATCTGGTATCATATTGAACACCCGGAAGGATATGTCGGGGCCTATTTGATCGATGGATTAGGATGCCCATTGTTGCTTCAAATAGCCGAAGAGCTGCGACTTGCATTTCCAGAAATCTTCCAAGACCATCGGCTCAAGCAATTATGGGCTTACAGGTATGATGACCAGATGAGCGGCATAAACCTTCATGCCGATGATGCTGCGGTGAATGTTAACTTTTGGATCACGCCCGACAGCGCTAATCTTGACCCTAAAAAAGGAGGACTGATTGTTTACAAGGCGGAAGCGCCGCGTAACTGGGAACATGATCTCTATAATACGAGTGCAGATACCCGCCACATTCGGGAGTACCTGGCAGAAAATAATGAGGAAGCAATGGTTATTCCATATGCTGCAAATCGAGCCGGACTGTTTAATTCAGATCTGTTTCACGAGACCGATGAATTTGAATTTAAACCCGGATTTGCAAACCGACGAATCAATGTCACCATGCTGTATGGCAATCGTGTGGAGTAATAGTCATTCGTTTGTTTTCACATTATGCGTCAACGTACATTTCAAGAAGACTGTTTTTTAAACGGGTTATCCAGCTTGCGGATAATCTCTTCCAGCACATCACGCACCTGGGCTTCGTCGCATCCCATCAGCAAGGCGTCTTCCAGCACGTCCTGACTTTCCTGACGCAGGTCGTTCAGGTTCTGGTTGAGCACGGCGATCTTGTCGTAACACGACACCGGTTGCCCGTCAGGCTGTCGCCAGGTGATCGCCGTGGGTTTCTGTTTGTGCGTCGCCATGTCGCCGTCCTTGAAGCGGGGTGGAAGGAGTGCGGTTTATAAACCCGAATGACCGAAGGCGCGAGGGCCGGGCCGGTAAAATGTTCGCGAGATGAGATCAGACGGCTTGGCGAAACCAGTCGCCACTGTCTTCGACGGCACCGGATTTTGCTCCGCTATCCCGCGCTTCGCCGGGCCACGGCAGGTCGTCAGTTTTGAGTAACCCTTCGCCCGGTTCCGGTAAATCGGACTTGTCGTCTATGTCGTCTTCAAACAGGACCTCTTCCCAGTCAAGTTCGGGCATATGCCGGGGCTGAACGAGATCGAGCATTTCACTGGCACGGTCGAGATTTTTCTCGGTGACGGCGATCAGGCGTGATGAATTGGTGCCCCGGTAAATCAGCAAGGCCTGCTCGAACGCCCCGATCGCCGCCCTGAGGCGATCCGGACTGCGCGACTGCTTGCCGAGCATGAACAGGGCTGAACCGAGATTATTCTGGGTTGCCGCCCAGGCCATTGGCATTTTTTTGCGGCTGCGCACCTCCAGCACCGCCCGACACGCATTGGCCGCCGTTGCCAGGGCTTCCATGCTTTGCAGATGCCCGCCCAGAACCTGCGCGGCCTGGGCAAAATTGCTCATGATTTCGGCCCAGCGCAGCGGTGCGTTCTCAACGGTATAAATCCTGAGCGCACTGGTGAAACATTTAAGCGCCTGACGGAGCAGCTTGGTGTCGCCATCTTCAAATCCCTGACGGTAACAGATCAGACCGAGGCGATTCTGGACAATCGCCCAGGCCCGCGGATGACGGTTCAGGTCAAGGATATCGTTGGCCGCCCGAAGCGCGATGACGGCTTCTTCCAGCAGTTTCGGGTCGCCATTCCGTTCGGCTTCAATATGAAGGATGCTGCCGACATGCTTTTGCGCCTGCCCCCATTCAAGAGGCGCCTGATCTTCCGTCAGGATCGACAGCACAATGCGGTATCGTTCGAGCGCGCGGGCCAGCAGATCAGCGTTGTAACCGGGCCGCGATGCGGTCGACAGGGCGTTGGCGAAACACATCTGAATGCTGGCGCGTTCACGCATGCTCATGTCGGGCGGAGCCATATCAAGGGCCGCCGCAGCCGATCCCAATGCCTCGACAAGGGCATGCTGGCGCTTCTGTTTTTTACTGTCGGACCGGGGCAGCGCGGCGGACAGTGTTACAACGCGCAGGAGATCAGCAAATTCGGGCCCGAATTTGACGGGCAGAGCCAGACTGGTTTCCAGGTCAAACGCCCCCGGTGCCTGCTGGTCCCAATGGCTAAGCGTGATAAACCTGAGATATATAACCTGACCGGCTGCAGCAACGTGGCCCCAGACCAGAATATCCGCACCCTGCAGGGACAGCCATTTACGCGCCGCAGCGGCGATCCGGTCGAGTTGCTTGGGCACGTCGCCAGCAGGGTCGAGCTTGACCGGGCTGTTGAATCGCCTGGTCTGGATGGATCTGGTATTACCGAGCGCTGAAATAACGTGGCGGGTGTGTTGCGGGCCGTCTTCACCGGTAAACACGGCGACTCTGACACCAATGCGCTCGGTATCGCTGGATAGACCGTCCAGCAAACGACGGATCATGCCGGGATTGGAGTAGGCTGTTGTCTCGCCATCGGCATCGTTGTTTGACGGGGGTACCTTTTTACGGGCACCAAGATGGCGCATCAGCGAATCGACCATGCTTTCCTTTGGCGCGGCTTTTTGCGCGGCCTCCTGCTGAGGTTGCTGTACGGCAGGCAGGTTTGATTTCACTTGCGCCCGCCCGCGACCTTCAACGGCGCGCAGCACCGTGCGGCCCCGGGCGCGAAGCGTGATATCATAGGGCAGACCCGGTTTGCCAAAGGTATCACCGGCTTCAAGGCTGCTTTGGCGCAGGTATTTACCGTCTTTCTGGGCCAACAGATCAACGGTTCCGGACAGCACTTCGAAGGCGTGTTCGCAGGTTTTACCCTCGCGGTAAATCACGTCCCCATCGGCATATACGGTCTTCGCGCTTGCCAAAAACGGCCTCCAAACGAAAGCGCATGCCTGATCGGGACCATCCCCGGCAGACACGTCGGTGCACGTTGAGGCTAGCAGACAGTCCCTACTGAACGGTTAACGGACGAGGCCAGGTTGCGGGCGACCCTGTCGCGAAGATTATGCTTCTGTGCGAATATGCGCTATTATCGAACTGTATTGGTGACAACGAAGCCCAAATTCCAAAGGGAGGATTCTATGGGTTATCGCGATTTACTCCGAATGATCGGGTTATTTGTAATATCCGGCGTGGCCTTTGGCTCTTCCGCCAAGGCAGCCCCGCAAATTCTGGCGGTTCTGGCAACGGACACGGCAATTCCATTTACCTGTGAGGATGGACTTTGCAGTGCTGAACTCAGTACCTATTGTCTGCAACGCGACCGCCCCAAACCGCACGCAGGGTCCGTTTATCTGCCTGCGGAAGCGAAAGACTTTATCCTTGGTGTGAAAACCGCATCCGGCAAGATCCGCAATCTGCCGTCCTCCCCGTATGTAACCTTCAGGGAAGCCAGAGGGTTTTTAACAATTACAGCTGTCATTGAAGCGCGTCAGCTAAAGCGTCTGGGAAGTCTGGATGCGACAATCAGGATCGGTGAATACGCCAGCTTGATACCGGTACCGGAAGAGGGTGATCCCAATCCTCTGACGAAAAAGGAAATTGCCTATGTGACGGGATCGCTTCGCAAGCACGGGCAGAACATTGTCGATAAAGACCCGCAGGCCTTCGCCGCACGTTTATTGACCCGCGTGTTGAACCAAATGCATGATCAGGGTCCCGCCCAGCCGGGACTGGGTGAAAAACTGTGGCGTGAGTCGGTTGGCAATATTCTGACCGGGGGCGTCGGTTTCGATCAGGCCAGGAAAACCTATGACGACTGTTTCGCCGGACCTGAAATGGGCGCTTACGGGGTCGGTGTGCGCCACTGTCTGGAGTTCCGCCATGATGAAATGATGCGGACCCTGAACATTAATTATTGGGACACTCAGCCCAACAGTTGACGGTAGTTATAGTCTTCGGATGATTTAAGTCGGGCAATCTGCTCAGGTTGTCTCGGACGGTCCGAATCCAAGCTCTTTGCGAAGCGCTTTGCGGACCTCAACAAAAACCGGGTCCCATTCTCCCTGCCGTTTCTGGCGGAACAGGCGCATGCTGGGGTACCAGGGCGATGTATCGGTTTCCGTCATCCAGCGCCAGTCCGGTGCAAACGGCACCACGACCCAGACCGGTTTACCAAGCGCGCCGGCCAGATGGGCGACGGAGGTATCGACCGTGATGACCATATCCAGTTGCTGGATCACCGCAGCGGTATCGGCAAAATCATTGAGACGGTTACCGAGATTGAGCACAAGGGCTTCGCAACCGGCATCGGCGATGTCAGTTTCGCGCGGGCCTTTTTGCAGGCTGTAGACAGTGACCCCCGGCATGCCGAGAAGTTCGATGAAGTGACTGAACTGGCAGGACCGGTTCTTGTCGTTCTGATGCGTTGGTTTTCCGGACCAGACAATACCGATCTGGCGTTGGCGTTCGAGAGACGCAGGCAATTGCACGCCCAGTTTGTCGGGCGGGGTAAGATAGGGGATGTCGACGGGCACGGTCTCTATGGTTGTCGCAAAGACTTTCGCCAGTGACATCATCGGGATGAAGAAATCAAATTTTGGCAGGGGCGAGCCGCGGTTAATCACCTTGTCAACGCCGGGCAGGGTCGAAAACAGTCTCGACAGCTCCGGTTGCACTTCAACGACAACCGTGCCGCCCTTGGCTTTGACCATCGGAATATATCGGGCGAACTGGATCATGTCGCCGAAACCCTGTTCCTGATGGATCAACAGCGTCTTGCCCTTAAGGTCGCTCCCGTCCCATTCGGGTTCGCTATACCCACGCGGCGGGCTGCGCTCCAGTTTCCAGCGCCAGTCGTATTGTTCGAAGCCTGGCAGGAACTCACCCTTGAGCAGCAGCGTCAGTGCGCGGTCCCAGCGACAATCGGCGTGATCGGGATTGTATCCGAGCGTGCGTTCAAACGCCGCCAGGGCCTGATCAATCTGGCCGAGATCGCGCAGCACGAGACCCAGATTATAGTAGGCTTCCGGACTTTCAGGCGCGAGCTTGATTGCTTGTTGATGTGCGGCGACGGCCAGTTGCAGACGCCCCAGTTCGCGTAATGCATTGCCCAGGTTGGAATAAACACCGGTGTTGTCGGGCCTGAGCACCAGACAACGCCGATAGCAGGCAATCGCCGCTTCAATCTTGCCAAGTGCGCGCAGCGCAACACCCATATTGTTGTAGGTGTCGGCGACCTTCGGGTTGAGCAGCAGCGATTTGCCGTAATTTTTGACAGCTTCGGCAAGTTCGCCTTTCTGGTGAAGTTCGATAGCCAGACCGAAAATACGCAACGCTTCGCGTTCGCGAAGGGCTGATTTCTGGTCTGCTGGCAAGGCTTGCCAGATCGCGACCTGTTCGGGTGTCGGTGTGCCCGGAGCAGGTGCAGGCGTCGGTGCAGGAACGGGTTCAAGCGTTGTTGAAGCTGCCTTTTTCACGGGCTCCAGTTTTGCCGCAGCGCTCTTGCGGGCTTTTTTTGCCGCTGTTCCTTTAGCCATCAAGCCCCCCAATCTGCTCACCCGCTCCCGCAAGTTGAGGAGAGGGTTTTGTTTCTGCCGCCATCATACGGATTTCTCCGCAATATTGAAATGCAAAAGCCCAGATTAACAAGGGCTTATCACTTCCAGGGTCAGTCGGGTGAACCTGATTGGGGTTAGGGCCTTTTAGAGGATATCGAGGATCGCTTCCGGTGGCCGCCCCATGGCCGCATGGTCTCCGTTGACGACAATTGGCCGCTCGATGGCGCGCGGATGATCGACCAGCGCCCTGATCAGGGCCGGGCCGTCCAGATCAGCCGCTATTCCTTCTTCGGCGGCTTCCTTTTTGCGGGTGATATCTCTCGGATTCTTGCCCAGTTTTGTGACGATTTCGGTCAATTCGGCAACGCTTGGCGGGGTGTCCAGATATTCGACTATTGTCGGGTCGATGCCGTTATCGTGCAGAAGCTGCAAGGTCTGACGGGATTTGGAACAGCGGGGGTTATGATAAATGGTAACACTCATGTCGGATTTTCCCTGTAATCGAATAGCCAAAAAGTCTCTTCAGTTCTATATATAGTTCCTCAACCAAATTACAAAGGCCATTGGTCATCGCTCCGCAACCTCTCATTTTCAGGATCACATGAACGACCACAAGCTCGCCATGCAGGAAACCGGGTTCTGGGGCCGTGCGGCTGCCGGGGCGCTGATTTGTGCACGCTCGACGTCGCGCCTGCTGATCGCCCATCGCGCCGAAGGTACATTGCAGGCGGGCACCTGGGGGACCTGGGGCGGGGCCGTTGATGCGGGCGAAACGGCGGTTGAAACCGTGGCCCGTGAACTTCACGAAGAAGCCGGGTTCGAGGGTGATTTCGATGCCCACCCGTTGATGGTGTTTGAGCATGACACCGGTTTCACCTATTCCAATTTTCTGGTTGTCGTCAAAGACGAGTTTGATCCGGTGCTGAACTGGGAAACCCAGAACTTCGGCTGGTTCACCTATGGCGACTGGCCCGACCCGCTGCATTTCGGCCTCGACCAACTGCTCAATCATGAACCAAGCCTGAGTGAGATCAGAACGCTGCTAAAGTTGGGATGAGTTGGCCTGCTCTCAATAGCCCCGTCCCCGCTCCACAACATTAACCAGCCCTTCTCCTGCCAGATACCGCCGCAGGTTTTCGCAAAACACATCGACGATGTTATCGCCGATCAAAGGCGACGAATGGCTGTCGTGCGGGATCACGGTGATGCCCGGTGTTGACCAGAACGCATGGTCGGCGGGTAGCGGCTCCTCGGCCAGCGCATCAAGGAAAGCGCCGCTGATCCTGCCCGCCGTAATCGCATCCAGCAGCGCCGCTTCATCGGTGATTTTCCCGCGCGCGATGTTGATCAGATAGGCGGTTGGTTTCATGACAGCGAACTCCGGTGCACCGATCATGCGTTCCGTTTCCGGTGTCAGCGGGCAGGCAATGACGATGAAATCAGCCTCGGCCAGTGCGTCCTTCAGATGGCTCGGGCCGTAGATATCGTCAAAATGTTCGCTCAATGCCGCCGTTCGGCGAACACCGACGACACGCATGCCGAAGGCCCGCGCCCGCTTCGCCGCCTCAACGCCGATTTTGCCGGTGCCGATGATGAGTAACGTCTGTCCGGCAAGCTCGCTACAATGCAACTCCTGCCAGTTGCGGGCACGCTGGTTTTCAATCCGCTCGGCCAGCCGTTTGGCGCGAAACAGGATCGCCGCCATAATGCTTTCGGCCAGCGAATAGGAATGCACACCGGCGGCGTTGGTCAGTGTCACATCGTCGGCCAGTAGTTCAAGTTTAAGAATATGACCGATTCCGCTGGAACACGACTGCATCCATTTGAGTTGCGGTGTAATCAACTTCGCCATATTGGCGGCAGATATTTCATTTTTGTGTGCTCGCGCTCCCGCTGCTTCGATTAACAGAACATCCGCAGGGTGGGGCGGCAGAACGCAAACTGTCAGTTCGTCCTCTGTCGCATGGGTCAATTCAATGCAGGGTGAGACCTCTGCAATTTGCCGGACGTGGCGTGAGGTCAGCCAGCGACCGTCAGGATCAGGGTTTTGATAGGATCGCGGTACACCCGCTACAGTGACGTACAGGGGATCGGTGGTCATTGGTTCTGTCTTTTTTTATCCGGCATCAATCCAGCAATACAAATTCGTTCGAAAATCCGCTAGGCTTTCCTGCCTGAACCTGCTGGAGGACTTTTACCATGAACATTTTCCCGACCCTTGCCAAGTTCAACCCGTGGGTCAACGCGCATCTCTATGATGCAGCGGCGACGCTTTCGGATGCCGATTACCGCCACGACTGTGGCGCGTTCTTCGGCTCGGTCCACCATACGCTCAACCATATCCTCGTCGTCGACCGGTTATGGTTCGGCCGGGCGCAGGGTATAAAAGCCGATGTCAAAACCCTTGATCAGATATTGTTTGATGACTTTGCCGCCTTGCGTGCCGAGCGCGAAGCCGAAGACCAGCGGATCATTGATTATGTCACCCAACTGAGTGACGATGACCTTGCCGACGTGCAATCCTTTCATACCATGGATGGCATGCCGAGCCAGATGCCGCGCGGCCTGATGCTGATGTCGGTGTTCAATCACCAGACCCATCATCGCGGACAGATTACAGCAATGCTGTCATCGTTTGGTGCCGACTACGGCGATATTGATCTGCCGTATTATCTTCGCGCCGTTTAGCGCCATGACACGATTCCGGCGATATCTGGTTGGGGGATTGTCAGTAGCGTTGCTGACGCTAGTCCCTCATGGTGCAATTGCCTGCGGGCCGCGCCTGCTCGTTGAATTTTACGAAAGTTCCGACGGGGACCTGTTTGAGGTCACCAACAAAAGCGAAGCGCCGTGGTCGGTCAAAACGCTGACCCTTATTTTGAGCGGATCCAGTGGGCGGCTGATTTTCGACACCGCGTCAGGCGGTCCTGGTGCATCCATGCCGGCCCCGCTTAATGTGGTTTCCGGGGATGTCGGGTTTGCGGGCGCATCGCAGGTCGATGACGGCGGAGAGGTCGTGGCCCTGACGTTTTCCGCCTTCCTGCCCGGTCGGATGTTTCTGTTCAGTGTTGATGTTGATGATCGCCTGGCCGACTCCGGGTACGGGCAGGCCGACGTCAGCGATGGCGAAATGGAAGGGGCCAGCGTGCATGCCGAAATGGTTCATGCCAATGGCCGCATTGCGCGGATCAAGGGGGCCTTCGATTCCCATGCCATCGCCCGGTTGGGTGGCGGGGAGCTGTGTGCGTAAGGATCAGTTACTGAGCAGCACTTCCAGCGCATATTGATCTTCTGCATCAATCACCTTTTTCGCCGTCTCGAAATCGAATCCGCCGCGTGCCAGACTGGCGAGGTCGCGCTGGCGGCGGTCCGGGCGCTGATCGTCGGGACGGAAAGGACCAAGGCGACGGCGTCTGGCGAAAGAGATGGCGGCTTTCAGGTCGGGTGCCGGATTTTCTTCGACAAGGGCGCGCAGCTGGGTGTCGATAATGTCGCGGTCAACGCCTTTTCCCATCAATCGATTTGTGATCGCGCGCAGCGACAGGCCCCGGCGGAACAGGCTTTTGACCTGGCCCTCGGCGTAGATGGTATCGTCAAGCAGACCGGATTGCTGGAAACGGGCGATGATGCTTTCAACGAACTCAGCGCCTTCTGCCGGGTCGGTATCATGATGGTAAACGGATGTGCTGACCCGACGCTTCAACACCCGGCGGAGACTCTCCGAAGACGCGGCGTAGCGTTGCAGATAATACAGCGCAATGTTTTCAAGCCGTTTAGCCGTCGCCGGTTTGGCTATCCGCCGACCATCCGGTTTTTTGCCTTGGGAGGATGACGTTTCAGACATGTTTCAAGTTTGTCACGGTGGCTCTGGTCAGCCAAGGGTCGGGAGATTATAACCGTCGCATGGAAATGAAATACGACAACTGGATTGGCCTGTGGACGCTCTATACACGTGAAGTCCGGCGGTTTCTGAAGGTCAAAACCCAGACCGTGATGGCACCAATGGTGACGACACTGCTGTTTCTGGCGGTTTTTTCGCTGGCGCTTGGCGGCAATGCCCGCATGGTCGGTGATATTCCGTTCATGGAATTTCTGGCACCCGGCCTGATCATGATGGCAATGGCGCAAAACTCGTTTGCCAATACCTCCTCATCAATTGTCGTTGCCAAGGTTCAGGGCAATATTGTTGATACGCTGATGCCGCCGTTTACGGCACACGAACTGACGCTTGGTATTGCCCTTGGCGGGGCAACGCGCGGGCTGGTTGTTGGCGCTGCCGTTGCCATCGGTATGAGCCTGTTCGTCAATGTCAGCATTGTCCATCCGGGGTTTGCCATCTACCACGCGATCATGGCGTCGTTAATGCTGTCACTGATCGGTATCATGGGCGGCATCTGGTCTGAAAAGTTCGACCATATCGCCGCTGTCACCAACTTCATCGTAACCCCGCTGAGCTTCCTGTCCGGCACTTTTTATTCGATCCAGCGTCTGCCTGAACCCGCCCAGATCGTCGCCCAGTTCAACCCGTTTTTCTACATGATCGACGGGTTCCGGTTTGGCTTTATCGGCCATGCCGACGCCCCGCCGATGACGGGCGTGGTCGTCATGGCGGTGATCAACATCGTGCTCTGGACGCTGTGCACGCGGATGTTCCATTCGGGTTACAAGCTGAAAGCCTGAGGTGTTACCTGAGTTGGTTCACGTTTCAGACGGAATGGGTTAACCCGCCGTCAATGCGAATGTTCTGGCCCGTCATATAGGCGGAATCTTCAGAGGCAAGATAGGCGATCAGCGATGAAACCTCTCCGGCCTTGCCATAGCGGCCCATGGGAATCCGTGCCCGCCGGTCTTCCGTTTCGGGAAGGCTGTCGATGAATCCGGGAAGAACATTGTTCATACGGACATTTTCGGCAGCATATTTGTCAGCAAACAGCTTGGTGAAACTGGCAAGGGCGGCACGAAAAACACCTGATGTCGGGAACAGCGGGTCTGGCTCAAAAGCAGCGAAAGTCGAAATATTGATGATCGCACCGCCGCCCTCGGCCGCCATCAGGGGGGCGACGATACGGGCGGGTCTAACGACGTTCAGCAAATAAACTTCCATACCTTCGTGCCAGTCATCATCGCTGATATCCATAACCGGTCCTTTTGGCCCGTGTCCCGCCGAATTGACCAGCACATCGATACGACCCCAACGCGCCATCGTTTTGTCGACAAGTTGCTGAATATCGGCGACAGAGCGGTTCGAGCCGGTCAGGCCAACACCGCCAAGCTCGGTGGCAAGCGCTTCACCCTTTCCCGATGATGACAATATAGCAACCTCATAACCTTCTGATGCCAGGCGTCTGGCCGCGTCCGCGCCCATGCCGCTGCCGCCCGCCGTGATCAGGGCCACTTTTTTGGAAGTCATGATGATTTCTCCGTTACAGGTTCTGTTTTTCGTAAATGCGAGAACAACATGGACGGATTTCATGCCCTTGACCAATCATGTCTCATCGCGCGATGCTGTAGAAAATCTACTGGCTGAGATGGGATGAAACCTTGCGGACTCCGAATTTCAATGCGTTACGGATGTTTGATGCTGCGGCCCGGCATTTGAACTTTCGTCTGGCGGCGGAAGAGATAAACCTGACGCAAGGCGCCGTGGCGCAGCAGGTGCGGCGGCTTGAGGCCGATCTGGGGGTGCAGCTTTTTGACCGCGAGGCCCGTGGTCTGGCGCTAACCGGAGTTGGCCGCGAGTATCACGGTTCTGTACGTCGCGCTCTTGCGATTGTTGACGAAGCGACGCGGAAACTGCAACCGGACAACACAAAGGTAACACTCAGCGTCACGCCTTCTTTTGCATCGAAATGGCTGGTTCCGCGGTTGCATAAATTCACCGAAGTCTATCCCGATATTGATATTCAGACCGTTGCCAGTGAGAGGCTGGCAGATTTTCGTTCCGATGGCGTCGAGATCGCAATCCGTCAGGGACGCCCTCCGTTTGGAGAGAAGCTCCGTGTTGAACTGCTGGCACAGGTTGAGCTTTGCGCTGTTTGCAGTCCCGACTATGCCGACAGGGCCACCCCGATTCGCCAGTTCGATGATTTCGCCGACCACCCGCTTATTCGCGACAGCCACAATCATTGGGACAGGTTATTTGAAGCTGCCGGTATCAAAGCAAGGCACCGGATGATGCAGTTTAACCAAACTGCACTGGCAATGGATGCGGCGGCAAATGGGCAAGGTATAGCGTTAGCACCGCGATTGTTGTTAAGTGCCGAACTTGCAGAGGAAAAACTGGTCGAATTGTGGCGCGATACGCGACCAGACCAAAGCGGGTTCTATGTTGTCTGTCCGGACCGGCCAAAACCCAATCCGTCAAGAGATGCGGTGATTGACTGGATGTTGTCTGAGGCCGGAAAGTCCTGAGAGATCGTCATTGCAGGGGAATCGACGCTCTGGACGCAGGTATCCGGGAGTTTCAAATCGATGACAAGCTGAAGATGAGAGGACGGCCAGTTTTTCATTTGCAGAGCAGATCGGATATATTTCCAAGCTGTTTCGATTGGCATCAACCAGGTTGAAGTATCTATTTGGCCCATGCAATTGAGGGCGTGGGCAGACCGTAACGATTGTGATCGGTGGTGATGGTTTCAGAGGAGGTGAGATTGTCGGTGAAATTCCGCTCGAACGTAAATAAATTGATCGGCGCGACCCTGCTTGCCGCTATCGTCCTGTTGCCGGTGGTGCCAAGAGCCGTCGGAAGTACTGCCGATGTCATTGATCCTGTTTTGGCGGTCTTCGACGAACTCGTCTCTCCTGCCGCTTCCGGCGACGCTAATCGGGCTCAAAAGGAAATTGTGACGGAAGTTGTTGATAAGGTGCGCGATCAATATGTTGAAATTACGCCTGACGTTAACCTGAAGACAAACGCCATCCGGGGTATGCGGGAGTCGGGAATTGGTTCCGGCACCGGTGATCCGGCAAAACTTGCAGAAGCCGCCCTTGCGGCAATGCTGACATCACTCGATCCCCATTCATCCTACCTTAACGCCGAAAAATTCCAGGAGATGCAGATCGGCACCCGCGGCTCCTTCGGAGGTCTTGGTATCCAGGTCTCTATGGAAAACGGGCTCGTCAAGGTGATTTCGCCCATCGATGATACGCCGGCATTTCACGCCGGAGTCCGCGCAGGCGATCTGGTTACCCATATCGATGGCACCTCCGTCCTTGGGCTGACCCTTGCCGAGGCGGTGAGCAAAATGCGTGGTTTGGTTGACACCAGAATAATCCTGACAATTCGCCGTGATGATCAGCCTTCCTTCGATATTCCGATAATTCGGGCGACAATTAAAATTCAGGCCGTTCGCTCTCGCCTTGAAGGAGATATCGGTTATCTTAGAATTTCAGCATTTTCCGGTACCGCCGCGCCTGACATGAAAAAGGCAATTGCCTCCTTTTGGGCTAATCGCGGGAACAGTCTCAAAGGGATCGTCCTTGATCTCCGTAATAATCCAGGAGGCCTTCTTAGCCAGGCTGTCGCGGTTGCCGGTTCATTTCTGGAACAGGGAACGGTCGTTTCAACAAAAGGCCGGGTCAATTCCGGGGATCGCTCCTTTGCCGCGGATCACGGTGATCTGGCTGAGGGATTGCCGATTGTGGTCATGGTGAACGGTGGATCGGCCTCGGCCTCGGAAATCGTAGCCGGGGCTCTTCAGGATTACCGCCGGGCAACCGTGTTTGGCACAAAATCTTTTGGCAAAGGCAGTGTTCAGACCATATTCCCGATCAAGGCCGGTGGCGCCTTGCGTTTGACGACGGCTTTGTATCACACTCCCCTTGGCCGTTCCATTCAGGCTATGGGTATTTCTCCTGACGTTGTCGTCGAACAGGCCACTGAAGGAAAAACCACCAGGCAGCAGAAAAGAGAAGAAGACCTGAAAGGAGCACTTCCGTCGACAGGCAGAAATATTGCTGTTGGCGGCGTAAAGGTTAATGTCGACACCTGCCCTCCTGCGGGTGGCAAAAAAGACCGCCAACTCGATTGTGCTTTGGCGTTCCTTGGGTCTGGCGGATTGAATGCATTTCTCTCTGCGCTTAATGAACCGAATGTCAGCGCACCTTCATTGCAGCAAGCGGTCCTGTCGGGCGCGTCAAAATTTCCAACAGAACCGGTCCCTGTGACGTTTCGGCAGGTCCGGACAAATCCTGACGACATCGCCGTCATCATCGGCAACGCAAATTACGGGCGCTTCGGTAACGACATTCCCAACGTTACCCCGGCCTATGCTGACGCAGAAAGTATTAAACGTTACGCAACCCAGGCACTCGGCATCAAGGAAGGCAACATTATCCACCTCAAGGATGCCACCGGCTCACAGATGGATCGTGTTTTTGGCACGAAAGACGATCACAAGGGGCAAGTGTTTGACTGGACAAGACCCGGTCAGTCCCGTGTCTTTGTCTATTACGCTGGCCATGGGGCACCAAGCGCCAGGGACGGATCTGCCTATCTCGTACCATCAGATGCCGATGGTGCACGGATACATTTAAACGGCTATCCGTTGTCGACTCTCTATCGAAATCTTTCCAGGGTGCCTGCCAAATCCATCACTGTTGTGCTAGAAGCCTGCTTTTCAGGTAACTCGGAAAGTGGTTCGTTGATTTCGAATGCGTCTCCGGTTTTCAAGACCAAGAAAGCGGTGGCACCTGCCAACATCACCGTTATCGCGGCGGGTGGTGCGAACCAGATTGCATCGTGGGAGAAAGACAAGAGTCATGGCTTGTTTACCAAATATTTTCTGAAGGGCATGAGTGGCGAAGCCGACGTCAGCCCGTATGGAAACGGAGATGGCACCGTCGCCTATGCAGAACTTGGTGCCTATCTCGAGAACACCCTTACCTACTATGCGCGCCGCCACTATGGCCGCGATCAGACGGTTCAGATTACGGTTGGGAAAAATCAATAGAACATCGGTGCTGGTTTTATAAACGCCTGCGTCGGGATTGATTTCACTCCGCCGCTCTGGTCGTCCCGTGTTTCCAGGTCATCAGGGCATCGCTGAAGGCTTCGAACAGGGGTTTCGACACAGGGTCGTTTGCGGCGTTGTATTCCGGGTGCCATTGGACAGCCAACGCGAAACCCGGTGCATCGACAATGGACAGGGCTTCCGCCGTGCCGTCCGGTGCATGCCCCTCGATCTTGATGCGCGCACCTGTTTCATCAATTCCCTGACCGTGCAGGGAGTTCACCAGGACTTCGTCTGATCCGAAAATGTCGATAAAACAACTGCCGGGTTCAAGATGGACGTGATGCGTCAGCTCGAACTTTTCATCCAGCGTGCCGTCCGGGTTCATGCGGTGATTGATCCGGCCTGGCAGTTCGCGAATTTCCGGATGTAGCGTGCCGCCCATGGCGACATTAAACTCCTGAAACCCCCGGCAGATCCCGAGGACCGGTTGCCCGGCGTCGATACAGGCGCGAATCAGCGGCAGGGCGACGCGGTCGCGGTCGCGGTCGAACTCGCCGTGGGCCTCTGTTTCTTCGTGGCCGTATTCTTCCGGATGGACATTCGGACGGCCCCCGGTAAAGACAAATCCGTCGCAGATGTTCATGAGATCGGAGACCGTGGCAGCGTTCGGCAAAGACGGGATGATCAGGGGAACGGCGCCCGTGACTTCAGCGACAGCCTCAACATTCATGATGCCTGTGGCTTGTGCCGGGTACTGGTCGTTGATCAGAAAGAAATTGGCAATAATGCCGACGACGGGTTTTTGCATGTCGTTTTCTGGTTCCCTGATGCGTGTCTTCGTAGTCTGGAATGTATCCAGATTTAGTCCGGACGGCAACCTCGTGGTCCGATGTGGTCCCATTTGCGTTGACATCGACTCGTCCGGTCAACATACTCGCCCGCTTTCCCGACCGGCAACACGCCGGTTGGCCTGTTTACTGAGGTGAAGTGGAGAGCCGAGATATGTCAGCCGTAATGCCCACATACGCACGTTATGATGTCACGTTTGAACGTGGCGAAGGTGTCTATATCGTGGACACTGAGGGTCGCCGATATCTTGACTTTGGTGCCGGGATTGCGGTTAACGCGCTTGGGCATTGTCATCCCCATCTGGTCGAAGCCCTGAAAGCACAGGCCGAAACCATCTGGCACTGCTCTAATCTGTATCATATTCCGGGGCAGGAACGCCTGGCCGACCGTCTGGCTGCAAACAGTTTTGCCGATACCGTTTTTTTCAATAATTCCGGCGGCGAAGCGGTTGAAATGGCCTGCAAGATGGCGCGCAAATACCATGCTGAAAACGGCCATCCGGAACGCTATCGGGTGATCAGTGTCGAAGGCGCGTTTCACGGTCGCTCGTTGGCAATGATTGCCGCCGGACGGCAGGAAAAGCATATCAAGGGGTTCGGCCCGGTCACGGACGGGTTTGATCAGGTGGCGTTTGGCAACCTGAATGAAATGCGGGCCGCGATCACGGCGGAGACGGCGGCAATTCTGGTTGAGCCGGTGCAGGGTGAAGGCGGAATCCGGCCGATGGATGCGGACTATCTGCGCGCACTTCGTGAAATTGCCGATGAATTTGGTCTGCTTTTGCTGATGGATGAGGTCCAGACCGGTGTTGGTCGTACCGGCAAACTGTTCGCCCACGAATGGTCGGGGGTGACGCCGGATGTGCTGGCATCAGCGAAGGGGCTTGGCGGCGGTTTCCCCATCGGTGCCTGTCTGGCCGTCCAGAAAGTATCTGATGCCATGACTGCCGGCAGTCACGGAACCACCTTCGGCGGCAACCCGATGGCCTCAGCCGTCGGCAACGCGGTGCTTGATGTCATTCTCGAAGACGGGTTTCTTGCCAATGTGGGACGCGTTTCCAAACGCCTGATGGATGGCCTGCAAAAACTGGTGGCGGACAATCCGGCAGTGTTTTCGGAAGTCCGCGGCCTTGGTTTGATGATTGGCCTGAAATGTGTGAACGAAGGAGCCAATGGCGAACTGGTCAAGGCATTGATTGCCAATGGCCTGCTGACCGTGCCGGCCGGAGACAACATTGTCCGTTTGTTGCCGCCACTGGTTATTGAAGGCAGTCATGTTGACGAGGCTTTGTCGATTCTTGGTAAAACCGCTAAGGAAATGACGGTGGAAGGTGCGGGTTGATGTCGGATATCAGACATTTTCTGGATGTTGATCAATAC
>JAJFIJ010000243.1 GCA_021775105.1 Rhodospirillales bacterium
AAGTGCATCGCCACGGCCCAACGCATCGCCGGCGCCGTCGAAGCAGCCCTGTCCCCCGACGGCATCAACATCCTGCAGGCCAACGGACCCGGTGCTGCACAGTCTGTTTTTCATATTCACATGCACGTCGTGCCACGTGCCATGAATGACGAGATGAAAATGAACTGGGGCATCCATCCGGGCGATATGGGCGAGATCGAAGCGCTCTGCGAACGTATCCACGCCAATCTGGATTGAGCTGGCATTGTCTTTCCGGCACCATCGATGTGCGTTGACTATAAAGTGAGAGCCATCGCTCACACCTGAATGTGACGCCTGCTGTTGCTCGCATGTTGATCGCTGTTTTCTGATCGATATTTCGACGGGTTTTGACCCAAGACGGCCATTGTAAGTTGTTACGCGATCAGATAAGCGTGCTCTTTGGTTGTGCAGGAGCTGGATACGTGAAAAACCTATTGATCTTTGATTTCGACGGAGTAATTGCCGATAGCGAATGTATTGCAAATGCTGTGCTTGCGGAAGTGGTCACGGAACTTGGGGTTCCGACGACACTTGAAGACTCCTATAGATTATACATGGGGAAAACATTCTCCGGGGTTGTTTCCAAGGTGGAGACCGTCATAGGCCGTAATCTGCCAATAAATTTCAGGGATGATTTTCAATCTCGTACAATTGCCAGATTTCACGAAGTCCTCAAGTTTGTCGAAGGTGCAGAAAGGTTTATAGATGAATTTGCTCATGTTCCGAAATGCATAGCTTCAAATTCGTCCCCTGAACGCCTGGAAGCGTGTATAGATATTCTGGGCCTTCACATCGCATTTGAAGGCAACGTGTTCAGCGCTTCGAATGTGGCCAATGGCAAACCGCATCCGGAAATATACCTCTTCGCCGCTGATAAAATGGAAACGAAACCGGCTCGATCAATCGTGATTGAAGATAGTGTTTCCGGTGTTCAGGCTGGTATTTCAGCAGGTATGACAGTGATCGGGCTATTGGCGGCATCACATATACAGGAGGGTCAGCGCGAACAGCTTCAAGCCGCTGGTGCTCATCACGTAGCCGCTACGTTTGAAGACGCCAAAGCATTCATAAACGAATTTCTAACCGCGTCTTAGTTTTTTAGTCGTGCAATTTGGGAAATTAACTATCGGTCTTTTGACGGACCGAGGTCAGACGAGAATCGTTTAAAATGGCTCCAATGGCTAAAAATCCCCATCAAATCTCCTCCGTGAACGTGACTGCACCTGCAGGAGAAACGGACATCTCGTTTTCTCTTTATCGGTCAAACAATGAACTATTTGCAGCTTAAGCGTCAATTTCGAGGGCGAATGGCAGAAAGTCAGATGTGGCATTCTCACATTTTGCATCAAAGAACAATTGACTGTCATTCGGTGGTCCGGCCCGATGGCAACGGGCTTTCTTATTCTCGCCGGACAAAAAATGTCCAGTCGGGCAGGGGGCTGTCGTTCTGGATGGTCACGTTGGGACTAAGCTCCCGCGAGCAGAAGTCAAACAGGTCTCGGCCGTTAATATAATATAGTCCATCAAAGCGATCTTCCGCGTCTTCGCGCAGCATGTTAAACGCCAGCGCTTTTCGGGTTTTCCCCCATAATTGTTTTAGACTGGCTTTAACATAGTCTTCCCAATCATCTTCGTTCTGACCGACATGCATGTTGTAGGTGCCCGACGCGAAGGTGATATCGGCCTGGTCCATAGCCATCAGGTGGCGGATGAAACTGGCGCGCGGATCGGTGATGCGTTTTTGTGCAGTGGTGACCATTTCAGCGCTCATGTCGGTGCCGATGTAGCGGCTGGCCTGCATTACCGGTTTGTCTTTCAGATAATCAAACAGGGCACCATAGCCGCAACCAAAATCGTGGATGGTAATGCCGCCCGCCCGATCAGCCTCATCGAACACGTCATAAAGAATATCGTAGCGCATGTTCTGGAAATCGGTGTCTTTCCAGAACACACCACGGGCTTCCGGGCCGAACTGTTTCAGGCGGCGTTCATAGGCGCGGACCACGGGGGACAGCAGCTTGGGTGATTTTTTAAGCGTGTCGCGGACTTTGACCATGGCGCAGCCTAACCTCGCCCCAAGGACAGGGGAAGGGGTTAAAATTTTTCTCACCGGACATCTCCAGACTTGACGCGATGCCTTGTGGGGCAAAGACTGACCTACTGAAAACAACTGAACACAGGCATGCGGAGCGCAGCACAATGACCACGTCCCCTCTGACACTTGAACAAATCCATGATCTGGCGATGTCCTGCCTGACCCACAATGGGGCCGATGAGTTGAACGCCAGAGCTGTGGCGGACCTGATGACGGCGGCGGAACGCGACGGGTCGCATTCTCATGGATTGTTCAGGTTGCCGGCGCATGTCACCGCGCTCAGGTCCGGCAAGGTCAAGGGCAATGCCCGGCCAACGACTAAATTGGTTACCCCGGCGGTCGTCAGCCTGCACGGTGACAATGCTTTTGCACCGTTGGCCCATCAGATTGGAATTCCGGTGCTGGCAGAGGCAGCAAAACAGACCGGTGTTGGCGTGCTTGCCATGACCCATGTCCATCACATGGCGGCGCTGTGGCCGGAAGTTGAGGCCGTAGCCGAACACGACCTCGTTGGTCTGGCCTGCACGACTTATATGCCGGCGGTGGCTCCGGCGGGTGCCCGCGAAGCGCTGTTTGGAACCAATCCGATTGCCTTTGCCTGGCCGCGACCGGGCAAAACCCCGGTGGTGTTTGATATGGCGACGGCGGCCATGGCCATGGGTGAGGTCCAGATTTCGGCCCGCGACGGACATGATGTGCCGTTGGGTACGGGTCTTGATAAAGACGGGAACGCGACCACAAACCCGAAAGAAATTACCGATGGGGGTGTGCTGTTGCCCTTCGGTGGGCACAAGGGATCAGCGATCGCGATGATGGTTGAACTTCTGACCGCCGGTCTGGCCAACGAAAGTTTTTCCTTTGAAGCCAAGGAAAAAGACAATGGCGACGGCGGTCCGCCGCAGGGCGGTCAGTTCATCCTCGCCCTGTCGCCGGAAATCATTGCCGGTGAAGGGTGGGAGGCACATTGCGATACGTTTCTTGATCGCATGAGTGGTCTGGACGGGGTCCGGATGCCGGGTGAGAGACGACACAAAAACCGGACTTCAAATGAACCGCGCAATATCAATACGGCGTTGGTGGAGAAAATTCGCGGTCTGATGGAAAGTTAGCGCCAAAAAAATTGGCAGCTTTAGATATTTGCCCAAGTTGGCACTTTGGGAATAAGGATCGTTGACGGGGCGTCGGCACTGACCAGCGCTGTATCGCCACCCAGATAGTCCAGACGAATCAGAGCAAGGCCACATCCATCCGCGCTTGAGCGCATCTCGCCAGCCTGTTTTTCGCCTGCCATAATCAAGCTCCCGGCTTCGGGCGCGGGGCCTTCGATATCAACCGGCACCAGTCGTTTCTTGATCAGCCCCCGATATTTGCTTCTGGCAGTTACTTCCTGACCCATGTAACAGCCCTTTTGCCAGTCAATGCCGTTTAGCTCATCAATACCGCATTCAAGCAGGACTGATTTATCGATGATCAGATCATCTCCGGAGCAGGGTAGGCCCAGACGGAGGCGATGGGCATCGTATTCGGCATATTCGGCATTTGTCGTATTCAGGCCATCAATATCCGTTGTGCCGGTCGGCAGGATACACCTCAGACCGGCATCGATCAGGCGGGGATCGACCGACATGGTGCCGCCGGATAGCGACGTTGCCGCACCGGGTTCTGCTGACAGTTCAGCGGCTTCGGCAATACCATCGCCCCAGCAGGCGAAAACGTCGAAATCCGCACTTCTGTCCGTAATGTCAACGGCGGCACGGAGCTTGTAAAGGCGGAGCCGTTTCATGAAATCAGGCAGGCGTTTCAGTTCACAATCAACCAGCAGGTCTTCCCCCGA
>JAJFIJ010000244.1 GCA_021775105.1 Rhodospirillales bacterium
CCGAAATCACGAAACAGCGAAACCGCCAGGTCAATAATTTCACGCGCCGAGGATTTGCCGTGGCAATCACCGATAATGACGTCTGCCAGTTTTGCTCCGCGCTCGTTTGCCGATGACGGCATGGAATGACAATCAATCAACAGGCAACCGCCAAAGTCCCTGGCTGTATCCGAAACCAGCCCCTTCAGGGTCCGGTGGTAGGGATCGTAGTGGTTTTTTATGCGCCGGAGCGCGTCATCAAAGCTCAGCTTTTCCGCATAAATATGTTCACCATTGGCGACGATTTTGGGAATCGTGCCGAGCCCGGCGGCGATCCGCGGCGAGCGAATGGTAACGAAATCCGGCAGCCGGTCGGCAAACATCGCCGGGTCCAGCTCCCACGGGCGACGGTTGGCATCGACATAGGCACGAGGAAAATGTGCACGCAGCAAAGGTGCCCCAAATTCGGGGGCATTGGTGAACGCTTCATCAATATAAGCATCTTCCGAGCGGCGCAGATTGCGGGGTGCCAGTCTGGACTGATTGATGAAGGCAGGCGAATACATACGTCCGCTGTGCGGTGAGGCAAAAACCACGGGCGCGGACTGGCGTTCCGGGGCCAGGACCTCGACGCCGCTCTCCATGTCGGTTGGCTCTTGATGATCGAAAACCAATTCGCGCGCCCCGTTCCGGCCATTCTTTCCAGTCACCATTTTTGTTACCCCGCCCAAGCCCCCGGTGCAACGCTTTTACCAATGCCTGGCGCTGAATCGTCGTTAAATCCGGGGCTTGCAATTGCCGCGCGACACGATATAAAACCATCGAACAACGGGCGCGTAGCTCAGCGGGAGAGCACTGCATTGACATTGCAGGGGTCACTGGTTCAATCCCAGTCGTGCCCACCATGAAAACCCCAGGCCTAAAGCCTGGGGTTTTTTGGTGATAGGGCCCGACTCTATATCAAGGTAGCAAGCCGCGGGGCGGCTTGCGGCGTGCCCACCATGAAAGCCCCCAAGGGAACCTTGGGGTTTTGTCCATTTTGGAGCCTATACTGCCAAGCCTACAGAAAAATCGGCAAGATATTTCCTGCCAGCAGGGTAATCACCGCGATGGCAGCGATATTGAGCCACAGGCCAGCTCTTGCCATTTCGGCAATCGTCACATGGCCCGAGCTGAAGACGATGGCGTTGGGCGGTGTGGCGACGGGAAGCATGAACGCGCAACTGGCGGCGACCGCGGCCGACAGGCAGAGTTGCAGAGGGGAAATGTCGAGAGCGATCGCGATCGACCCGAGGACCGGCAGGAAAGCAGCGGTTGTTGCCGTATTGCTGGTCAGTTCCGTGAGGAAGATGATTAGTGCAACCGTCAGTAAAATCAGGACCAGAACGTTTGATACCTCAAGCGTGCCAATACCGGCGCCGAGCCAGATGGCAAGCCCTGTCGTCGAAAAGGCTGTGGCCAGGCTCAGTCCGCCGCCGAACAGCAACAAAACCCCCCAGGGCAGATCCTTGGCATCTTCCCATCTGATCACCGGACCCGGATAGCCCTGACCGGCAGGCAGAAAAAACAGAACCAGCGCACCTGTGATGGCGATGCCGGTATCTGTCAATCCGCTGAACGCCGAGAGGCCGGATAACAAGGGGCGGGACATCCATGCCAGCGCCACCAGCACGGCAACGACAGCAACCCGTTTCTCTGGGAAGGTGAGCGGTCCCATGTCTTCGAGATGCCTGCTTATTGCGCCCTGACTGTCCTCATGAACCGGCAAATCAAACGGATAGACCAGGCGGGTCAGAACCAGCCAGGCCAGCGGCAACAATATGACAACCAGGGGCAGGCCAATCATCATCCATTCGGCAAAACCGATTTTAATGCCGTAGGTGTCGGACAGGAACGCAGCCAGCAGGGCGTTGGGAGGTGTGCCGACCAGTGTGGCGATGCCACCGATACTCGCTGAATAGGCAATGCCTAACATCAGACACAGACAGAAGTGTTTGATATTGCGATCCGGCTCCTGATTGTCATCGACGGGAGCGATCACGGCTGTTATCGACAGGGCCACCGGAAGCATCATCATGGTTGTCGCGGTGTTGCTGACCCACATGCTGAGAAATGCCGTGGCAAGCATGAAGCCGATGATCAGGGATTGGGGCCGCTGGCCGATGATATTGATGATATGCAACGCCAGCCGTTTGTGTAAATTCCATCGCTGCATGGCAAGGGCAATGAGAAAACCACCAAGGAACAGGAATATCAGGGGATGCGCATAAGGTGCGGAAGTCGACTTGATTGTCGCGATTCCGAGTAGAGGGAACAGGACCAGCGGCAACAAAGCAGTTGCCGGAACCGGAATCGCCTCGCTTGCCCATAATATCGCCATCAGCACGGCAACGCCCGCCGTCGACCAGCCTTCAGGAGACAATCCCGAAGGTGCTGGAGCCAGTGTCATTCCGACAAACAGAACGACCCCCAGAAACAATCCGATAACACGTTGACCAAGATGAAGGCGCGGCAAGGAAATCACTTGCAATCAGGCTTCGGCTTCTCTGGCGCAGTCCAGACAGTTGGCTGTAAACGGCAGGGCTTTCAGGCGTTTTTCATCAATTGTTTCACCGCAACGTGTGCATTCACCATACGTGCCGATCTCAATGCGCTGCAGCGCCGTATTGATCTGGGTGATTTCGTCCACAACGGCTTTGCCCATATCTTCAAGCACTTCGTCGCCTTCGGATTCGGTTGCGTGTTCTTCCCAGTCTGCGCTGCCGGGATCACGAAGAGCCTGATCGATTTCGCTTGCTTTTTCAGTCAACTCAATCAGCCGGGCTTCCAGATGTTCTTTGGTTTTTTCAAGGTTGATCATCGTCGTGTCCCTGTTCACTGTACTTCGGGAAAGTCTATGAGAAATCCCGCTCAAGTGCCTTGAGGAAGATCAAATTGCGAGCTTAAAATCGGGATGCCAGAGACCAGTCGTTAAAGACCGAACGTTAAAGGTTTGATGTCAAAGTCCTGATGTCAAAGTCCGGCAAGGCGCAGGCCCGTGATGAACCGCGCAGCCAGCTCAAGGCGTCTCAGGTGTCCGTAACAGGAAACCAGCGGTATCGCGTTCATGTCCGGGCTTTGTTCAATGCATCGTTCAAAATAATTGGTTGCGGCATTAAAATCGTCATTCACGAAAGCCGCCATGCCGCGCGCCCAGTGGGTTGATGGTGACGATGAACAAAAAAAGGCTGGGCCACGAGTGGCCCAGCAAGTCTGACAGGGAGTCAGTTGGGATAAGGGAGGAGAAATCCCAACCATGCGCATATTATGGCATGAACGATAAAAGCCTGACTGTGATCGTCATCACGCAACGGAAAAAAAGAAAAGCGCGGAATTCCGGTGTTTTCAGATTGATTTGCGTCAATGTGGCCGTATTTAAAGTGCCGTAGTGTTTTTTAAACAACGGGGTCAAGGATATGGCGGAACTCATCTGGACCGATGATTATACCGTTGGTGACGGTACCATCGATAATGATCACCGCGGACTGTTCGCCGCTGTTAACGAGTTGGAGCAGGCTGCCAACACCGGCGCTGGCCCTGATGAGGTTGGCCGGATTGTCGTCTATCTGGTCCGTTATGTGAATGAACACTTCCAGCGCGAAGAGCGCCTGATGCATGATTGCGGTTACCCCGATATAGCCGAGCATCGGGATCGCCATCGTCGTTTTTCCCAAAAGGTCTATGCAATCGAGCAAATCCATCGGCTCGATCCGGGCTGCATCAATCTTGGCGAACTGGTCGAGTTTCTGCGCGGCTGGCTGGTCCGGCATATCCTTGGCGCTGATCGTGACTTCGCCCCGTATCTGCACAGCCCAATGGGGTCCGCCTCAACGCCCGATGATCAGGTTGGCGAGGATTTGGGCAAAGATGATTTCGTATCCGCCGACGTCCAGGTCCCTCTCGGCAAGGTTGCCGCCATACAGCGCTGCGCTGAAATTCTGTCGTCCGGTGGCGCCAATGCCGACGCCCTGATGGCAATTGTTGAACGCACCCGGAACCTTGATATTGATCAGGCCCGCAAACTGGTTGCCGATCTGCTGAACTAGGGTCAGGACCCTAGCTGCCAGATGCCCTACCTCTGGCTGGTTTGCCAGTTCTCGCTACCGTAAACCGGTGCCGATGAAACCGGCAGAGATGTGTGACCGGCAATCACATCGGCCGCTTTTTCGGCGATCATGATCGTTGGTGCATTCAGGTTGCCGCTGACGATGCTCGGCATGACCGAGGCATCGACAACGCGCAGTCCGTCGATGCCATGTACTTTCAGGTCTTCACCAACAACCGCCTCATTATCATCCGCCACACCCATCTTGCAGGTACATGAGGGATGATAAGCGCTTTCTCCCAGTTCACGGATAAAGGCGTCAATCTCGTCGTCGGACTGAACTGCCGGTCCCGGTGCCAGTTCCTCGCCGCGGTAGGGTTTGAAGGCATCCTGTGCCATGATTTCGCGGGTCAGGCGGACGGCGGCGCGCATTTCCTTTCGGTCCTGTTCCGTCGACATGTAATTGAACAGGATCGACGGATGATCGCGCGGGTCACCCGATTGCAGTTTGACATGACCACGGCTGGTGGCTCGCATCGGGCCGACGTGGGCCTGATACCCGTGACAGGTAGCTGACGACGCGCCATCATAGGAAACCGCCATCGGCAGGAAGTGATATTGCAGATCCGGATGTTCGACACCGATGTCACTGCGGATAAAACCACCCGCTTCAAAATGGTTGGTCGCACCCAGACCGGTTTTCTTCAAAATCCATTCCATGCCGATCAACGCCTGTTTTATCGGGTTGGTCGCGGAGAAAAGGGTAATCGGCTGGGTGCAGGCCATCTGCACGTAGATTTCCAGATGGTCCTGAAGGTTCTGGCCGACGCCTTTCAGGTCCTGAATGACATCAATGCCGTGTTCCTGCAGATGATCCCCGTCGCCGATCCCCGACAGCATCAGGAGTTGTGGCGAATTGATCGCTCCGCCGCAGAGAATCACTTCGCGTGCTGCCCGAACCGATTTTTCTTCCTTGCCGTGGATCAGGTCGACGCCGACGGCGCGACCGTTCTTGATAATGATTTTATTGATAAAGGCGCGGATGTGAACTTCCAGATTGGGACGGTGCAGGACCGGGCGCAGATAGGCGTTTGCCGTGCTCCAGCGCTTGCCGTCACTGGTGGTCATCTGCATGTGACCGAAACCTTCCTGCTGGTAGCCATTTGCATCTTCCGTATGCGGGTACCCGGCCTGCACACCGGCCTGAATGAAGGCGCCATAGAGCGGGTTTTTGCACGGCCCGTCGGTCACATGAAGCGGGCCGTCGCTACCGCGATACTCATCTTCGCCATGTTCCCAGGTTTCAGCCTTGCGAAAATAGGGCAGGCAGTTGGCGTATGACCACGACGGCAGGCTGTTCCCGGCCCAGCGGTCATAATCCAGTGCATGGCCGCGCACGTAACACATGCCGTTGATCGAACTGGATCCGCCGAGCACCCGACCGCGCGGGCAATACATGCGGCGATCATTCATAAAGGGTTCCGGGTCACTTTCGTAATACCAGTTGTATTTGGCGTCCTTCAGCGGCCAGGCAAAGGCGGACGGCATCTGGATGAAGATCGAGTTGTCCATCGGCCCGGCTTCGAGCAGCAGGACCTGCACGTCCGCATCTTCACTCAATCGGTTGGCCAGCACACAACCGGCCGAACCGGCACCGATGATGATGTAGTCGTATTCCTGTTTGTCAGGCATGAGCGTGCTCCAGAGATGGTATGGGTGGGGGAGGGGGAGGGGTTAACAAAGTACCGAGATGGTTTCTGGCGATTGCCGAGAGATGCCCGGCGTCAATGGTCTGTGATGACAGGGCGGCATTCAGCCATAATCCATCAATCAGTGCAGCAAGGCTGAAGGTTGCGTTGCTGACCCGGTCGGGATGGACAAGCGCCTTCATCTCATGACGCAGGTTGGAGCGCAGCCGTGAGGCATTGATCAAACGCAATCGCCTCAGGGCCGGGTTGTGAATCGCCTGCGCCCAGAACGCCAGCCAGGCGGCAACGGTTGTGGTGTGAAACTGTTCGGCGGCGAAGTTACCGTCAATGACGGCATGAAGACGCTCCATCGGTGTTGACGCCAGATCCAGACGCTTGATCACGGATTGGCGGAGTTGGCTAAGCAGGTCACGCATGGCGGCTTCCAGCAGGGCGTTCTTGTCGGCAAAATAATGATGAACAATGCCCGGTGAGACGCCCGCCCGTTTGGCGATTTTGATGACCGATGCATCGGCAAAGCCCAGCTCGCCAATGGTCTGGATTGTCGCGCCGATCAGCTGGCCCCGACGGACCGGTTTCATTCCCATTTTGGGCATACTTGTATTCCCGCAAAAAATTGTATTTCTGGGAAAGTGCGCGTTTCCGAGGTTTGTGTCAATTATTATTGGTTATATAACCAATAAAAACAATTTTTTCAATATTTAACAATACCTTAAAGTAAAATTTATAGTGTGTCTTGATATCAATTTTGGGGGGTCCGTTGTGATGTCAGTCGTGATTTGGTATCTGTGTTTGATGTTAACAGAAACTAATGACATTGGTGCCGGATGAATTCCAACAATGCTCTGGGTGATGCCCTACGACAGCGACGGCAGGCTCGTAATTTGACATTGAAACAACTGGCGGATCAAAGCGGGGTCAGCCGTGCCGCAATTTCAAAAATTGAGCGTGGTGACAGCGGGGCCTCAACCCCGGTCTTGGGGAAACTTGCAGAGGCTCTTGATTTATCAATTTCCCAACTCATCGGGGGGCGGCAGAAAGATCAGATTGTTCATATACCCGCAGATTCTCAGCCGGTATTCGTTGAAAGAAATACCGGGTTCGAGCGTCAGTCCCTATCGCCTCTCTATCGTGGTCAGGGCATTGATTTTGTTTTGAACCGCCTTCCTCCACGCACCAGCACAGGGCCGTTTCCATCCCATCGTCATGGTGTGGAAGAACATCTCTTTGTTGCGAAAGGGCGGCTTCGCGTGACACTGGGAGACGAAGAGTATGACCTCAAGACAGGTGATTTTCTGCTCTATCAGGGTGACCGCAGCCATACGTTTGAAAACCTGGGCAATTCCAGTTGTGAATATTTTATCATCGTCGATAGCACGCGCCTGAAATAACAGTTCAATTATTTCCAGCCCGAAGGCAGAGTTGACTCAAATTTAAAAATTCTCTAAAAGTAGAAAAATTCTACCTTTAGATATATGAATATGTATTTGCCAGAATTATCCGCAGGGGTGTTCAGGGCTCGAGTTGATTGAAGGGTTAACAGATATGGAATTACGCCAGATATCAGTGATTGTGCAGGATGTTCTCAGTGAAGGTGGACGAGTGCTTTCATCACCTTGTCGGCGTGTTGCGGCTTGTGGTGTATTTGACAATCCATATGTGGGTCAGCCGTCAACCGACGACTTTTCCGAAATTGTTGATATGTCGGTTAAGGCGGGCAAAATACTGACCAAACGCGCATTGACTGCTCTGGATGATGTCAAGCCACGCGGATATGGCAAAGGCATAATTGTCGGGTCTGCAGGAGACCTCGAACATGGCGCAGCGGTGATCCATGTTCGTGTTGGACTGCCGATGAGACAGTTGGTTGGCGGTGGTCCGGCGCTTATTCCGGGTAACGCCAAAGTCGGAACGATGGGCAATTCGATAGATATTGTTTTTGGCGGTATGGACGACGGCTGGGATTATGATGCTATGGATTCAATGACGGTTAGTATTCCTGATGCGCCAAAACCAAACGAGGTGTTGTTGATTATTGGATTTCTGGGTGGAACTCGGCCCAATGCCAGAATCAAGGGCAATGCACCTGAGCAGGTGGCCGTTCTGGTTGAAAAATTGCGTTCTGAACGCAAGTCCGGAGCATAACAGGCATGCGTATTCTGATTCTTGGCGCGGGTGCAATTGGTGGATATTTCGGTGGCCGACTGATTGAGGCCGGTGTCGATGTGACTTTTCTTGTCCGCCAACCACGTGCCGGGCAACTGGCCCGCGATGGTCTGGTGATCGACAGCCCTTTTGGTGAATTCAAACAGCATGTGGTCGCTATAACGTCATGCGCGGATATCAAACCGCCCGACATCATTGTCCTCACCTGCAAGGCCTACGCGCTTGAACAGGCGCTGAATGCCGTCGCGCCCTGCATTGCTCCACAAACAGTGATCCTGCCGTTACTGAACGGGCTGGCGCATTTTGAAATCATCGAACAGCGATTTCCGGATACGGTTGTCTGGGGCGGTGTCGCGCATATCGGCGTTACTCTGAACCCGGATGGCGTGATCAAACATCTCAACACCGATCACACACTGATGTTCGGTCCCCGCGATGGCACAGCGCAGGCCCTGGCGGACGAATTGCTGGGCAACTGCTCCCCGGCATCCGTCAATGCGCGGCTCAGCCTCAACATTGTTCAGGACCTTTGGGACAAACTGGTTTTTCTGGCGACGCTTGCCGGCAGCACCTGCCTGATGCGGGCCAGTATCGGCACGATCCTCGAGACCACGTATGGGCAGGAACTGATCCTCGCCCTTCTCAATGAATGCGGCACGATTGCAACGGCGGAAGGGTTTGCGCCTGACGGCGCGCAAATCGAACGTTACAAACAGCAACTGACGGAGCCCGGATCACCGGCAACATCGTCAATGCTGCGCGATATTCAAAGTGCTGCGCCGACAGAGGCCGAGCATATCATTGGCGATATGGTCTCACGGGCAGCGCAACACCGGATTTCGACGCCGGTCCTCAAGATCGTCTACACCCACCTGCAAGCCTACCAGGCCCGGCACGTCATGGCACCATGAAACTTGCCGGTAGATTGGGGCGCAAACGCCTCGATCTCCGTTGATATTGGTCGTGTCATCTGCTCAGGTAACGGCTTCAACCGGCTTCAACCGGCTTCAGATGGAAATCCAGATGGCAATTCGCGGCATCCTTTTCGACAAAGACGGCACCCTGCTTGATTTCAACGCGACATGGGTGCCGATCAACCGCACGGTGGCGCGGATGGTTGCCAATGGCGACGAAGCGCTGGCCGGACGATTGCTCGAAGAAGGCGGGCAGGATGACACCGCTGGCATTGTCAAACCTGGCTCGCTTCTGGCCGCTGCCAATACCCGCGAAATCGCCGCCGCCTGGGCGAAGCTGACACCGGATCACGGACATCCTGATCTGGTAGATGCCATGGACGAAATCTTCCAGCGCGAAGGGGCGATGACGGCGGTGCCGGTCGATGGCCTCGCCGATACCATACGAAACTTGAAAGCCCGTGGCCTGAAACTCGGCATCGCCACCAGCGACAGCGAAGCAGGTGCACGGGCGACGCTCGAGCCTTTCGATATTCTACAACACTTCGACTTCGTTGCCGGTTACGACAGCGGATACGGTCACAAGCCGACCCCCGGCATGGTACACGGGTTCTGCGAAACCTGCGACCTCACGCCCGAAGATGTGTTAGTCGTCGGCGACAACAGCCACGACCTCGAAATGGGCCGCGCTGCCGGTGCCGGCATAGTCGTCGGTGTCTTGAGCGGCACCAGCGGCAGAGCCGACCTAGAACCGCTGGCGGATGTTGTGATTGAGGATATCGGCGGACTGGAGGGGGTGTTGGGGCAGAATATCGGTTAACCTGGATGAGGGGACAATCGTTCAGTTCGGCCCACATGTTTATGATCTATCGCCCGGCAGTTCACCGGGTTTCAACAACCTTATAGCCAGAGGCCCTATCATCATGATGATAGCCACATGAGCAAAGGCGATACCCCAGTTCATCACCGATTCGCCACCCAGGAATTCCAGAATCAGTCCTAGAACAAGCGGGCCAATGAAACCACCGCCATAACCCAACATACCATGCACCGCGAGCGTGGCCCCCCGGCGGCCCGGTTCAGCGGTTCCCAGCGCACCTGCAGTCAAGGAAGCAGAATCCGCGTAAATCAGCATGTTATAGATGAGACATATCATTGCCGCCGCGCCATAACCTGCACCAGCCGCAAAGCCGACGACAGAACCTGTAACCATTGAAGCAATCATTATGATCGTTATCCAACGACGACGGCCTATGCGAATCGCAATCTCGTTTCCGACCACACTGCTCGCGGTTCCCGTTAATTCCATGAGCATGGCGACTACCGTAGGAATCAAATAATTCGGTTGACCATCCCCTTGCGCTGCCGTGAATACCAAAAAAGTCACTACCCAAGATCGGAGCGTGAACATTTCCCAAGTATGGACGCAATAGCCGATGGAATATGCGATGGCGGATCTATTCTTGAACGCCCGGATGAGTTCGAAAAGCCCACCATGAGAATCCATTGGGGCTGGTTTACGCCCCGGAACCAGAAATACCATCACTAACAACGCAAGTAGCCCGCCCCCCGCCGAAAATTGGAAGGCGCCCTGCCAACCGATGTTTGCCGACATCCAGCCCGCCAAGACAAATGACAATGATCCCCCTATCCCGATACTGGCAGCATGAAAGGCAACCGCCCGAGATTGCGCCGGACCTTCCACCAAATCGGCGAGCGCCTTCAGGCCAACCATGTACGTCCCGCCCCAACCGATACCCGCGAGTGCACGAAACAGAAGACCACTCCAGAATCCATCTGCGATAAAGGCCATGCCCAGGTGTGAACAAATCGTCAATCCCACCGCGCAGATATAAATACGCCGCGGATCGATACGGTCTGTTAGGGGAACGATAAACGGAACAGCAATCGCATAGGCACCAAAAATGATGCCGTTCAAGATGCCCGCTTCAGAATGGCTGAGATGCCACGCATCGAAAAAAGTGGGTAACAGGGCGAAGAACGTGAACGCGCCCAGTTGAGCCAGAACCTGCGCCGTGCAAACTACGGCGATCAGAAAAACGGGAGACGAGGTGGGCATTCTGTGGTTCATCACGGTCCATTGCGCGCGGCTTCGAAGAGTCTGAAGGGCATTATCAAGATTGAAGTAATCCAATTTTCAAATCATATCGGGGTTAGACCATTATCAACATATTAATCCCGATCCTTACTTCGCCTAATGGCCAAAAATAACCGCCAAGCAAACCTTTGCCCACGCCCCCTCTGGACGCCCCCACTCACTTGGCGTATGTGATTACGGGTAATGTTTTCTGACTTGGGGACCGATTGATGAGTTTTTTTGCCGAACGTATGGGCCGGTTCGAACCGACCGCCAGTTCCGTTGCCACGCAGATGGCCCGCAAACTTTCCGATGAGGGGCGCGACATCATCGCGCTTAGTCAGGGGCAGCCGGATTTTCCGACACCGGACAACGTCAAGGAAGCGGTGATCCGCGCCATGGAGCGCAATGAAACCGGCTATACGCCGACCGGTGGCACGGTTGAAATGAAAGAAGCCATTCAGCTTAAATTCAAGCGCGACAACGATCTTGAGTACGGGTTTGATCAGGTGATGGCCGGGAACGGCGGCAAGCAGATTATTTTTTCAGCCATGGTGACGACGATCGAGGACGGCGACGAAGCGATTATTACCGCTCCCTATTGGGTCGCCTACCCCGATCTGGTGCGCTTCGTCAAAGGGGTGCCGGTATTTGTTGATTGTCTTGAACAGCACAACTTCAAAATCCAGCCCGACCAGTTGGAAGCGGCAATCACGCCACGGACCAAGTGGCTGTTTCTGAATTCGCCGAACAACCCCTGCGGCGGAGTTTATTCGGCGGACGAGTTGCGCGCACTTGGCGAGGTGTTGCTGCGCCATCCCCACGTTTATGTGCTGACCGACGATATATACGAACACATCCTGTTCGATGGCCTGAAGTTCGTGACTATGGCCGAGGTCGTGCCGGAACTTTATGAGCGCACATTGACGGTTAATGGTGTATCCAAGGCCTATTCGATGACCGGCTGGCGGCTGGGGTTTGCCGGTGGTTC
>JAJFIJ010000245.1 GCA_021775105.1 Rhodospirillales bacterium
GCCCATATCGAGCAAGGCCCCGTATTGGAGGCAGAGGGTACGGCTATCGGCGTGGTAGCCGGCGGGCAAGGCAAACGTTCGTATGAAATATCGCTAATTGGACAAGAAGCCCATGCCGGCACGACACCGATGTCGGTAAGACGTGATGCCCTCCAAGGGGCAGCGAGAATGATCGCAGAGGTTGATCGCATTGCTCGTGATAACGCACCACAAGCCGTTGCGACGGTCGGCATGGTTTCCGCCAAACCGAACTCGCGAAATACAATTCCTGGAACGGCGTTCTTTTCTGCTGATATCCGCCATCCTGACAAAGAGGTTCTAGATGCGATGGACGCTGAATACCGACGCTCTTGTGAAGAAATCTCTCGGGCGATGGATCTAAGCGTGAAAATAGTCGAGGTTTCCCGATATGAACCCGTGGCCTTCGATGAAACATGCATCGCCGCCGTTCGTTTCGCGGCTCAGAAGCTTGGATACAGTCATCGTGATATTGTCTCAGGCGCGGGACATGACGCCTGTTATTTGGCGCGTATCGCGCCTACGGGAATGATTTTCATTCCTTGTGAAAACGGTGTTAGTCACGCTGAAATCGAGTACGCAACTCCGGTGGATGCCGCTGCCGGATGCAATGTATTGCTTCACGCTATGTTGGAATTCGCGGGCCGAAGCTAGTCCATTTTTTTTGGGCGCACATCTGACCAGATTTTTAGAACACTGAAAATTCGTGCCACGGCAACTAATAAATCATAACTAAATGTAATGATTTATTATTTTTTTTGATTTGAACTCCGCTTCTAAGGCGCGAATACTCATATGGTACATAACAATGTGGTGCCGCGCCTGACCATTCTGATGAGGCGTGAAATGCCGCAGGAATTGAGCTTTATCCGTCAAATGGGAGGCTATTATGAAGTTTCTATTTAAATTATCAATTGCATTCTTTCTCTTGACTATCGTATCGAGCCAACAGTCGGCGAGTGCCGCTGAGAAAAAATCTGTAACCTTCGCGATTATTCAGACCGAAGAAATGTCGGTTTTGGGGCAGCGTTGGGAAAAGACCCTCAAGTATGTCAGCAAGAAAATCGATGCAGATATCAACTTCTACACCACAACGTCTTATGCGTCCGTGGTAGAAGCGATGCTTAGCGGTTTCGTCGACATTGGTAAGTTGGGACCAAAGATTTATTTGGTCGCCAACGACAAATCGAAGGGCCAGATTGTCCCCGTGGTCGCGACAGGCCGCCCGCCGACCATCTTTTATCCGAAACCCTGCGCGTGCTATTTCGGAACGTTGGCCACCAAAAAAGGCAGTGGCCTGAAAACCATTGAGTCACTTAAGGGTAAGGTTTTGGCGTTAGTGGATCCGGGTTCCACATCTGGTAACGCTTTACCCCGTGCACTGTTCCCCGGCCTCATTGGCGGAAAGTCCTTGGAAGAATACTTCGGTCGGATCTTCTATTCCGGCTCCCATTCGGCCAGTGTTCGCGCCGTCGCCACGGGTAAAGCCGATGCCGGATTTATTTCGGAGTCCACATTTGCCCGTGTCATCGACAAAGGCGAGGTCAAGAAATCAGACTTCAATTACCTGTGGCGTTCGCCGGAAGTGCCTATCGACGTCGTGACCGTCAACAAAAACACTCTGTCGCCGGCCATGATCAACAAAATTCGGGACGCCTTCCACGGTATGACTGAGACCGAAGAAGGCCGCAATCTTCTCAAGGAAACCGGGTACGCTTCTTATACGTTGTCGGATGACAAAACATTCGACACGCTTCGGAAGATTCTGGAAGCCAAGAAGAAGCTCAAAAAGTAGAAAGCCAACTAACCAAAACAATCTCCCTGGAAAACCATCCGTCTGCGAACTTGCATCACGTAGGCGGGTGGTTCACCGGGGGAATTTGGCTCAATATTTTGAAGTATCGTGACAAGACGCGTACCCTTTGCTGTGCCCAATTATTCAATGATTAGAGTGAGACATCATGGCCCTTCTTGAGATATCCAAACTAAAAAAGACCTATGGTACCGGTGAACTCGCGCTCAAAGGTGTCGACGTCTCCGTTGAGGCTCAAGAAGTGGTGGCGTTGTTGGGGCTCAGCGGTTCCGGAAAATCGACACTGTTGCGATGCGTGAATCGTCTGGTCGAACCTGATTCCGGGCATATCATTCTCGATGGCGTCGAGATCACCAGTCTCAATAAGTCGTCGCTCAGAAACGCGCGGCGCAATATGGGGATGATCTTTCAAGAATTTAATCTGATTGATCGCTTAACTGTGTTGGAGAATGTGTTGGCGGGCACCTTGGGGGTCACCGGCACATTGCGCGGTATATTTCGAGCGTTCCACGGCGATGATATTCAGCGCGCACTTGAACTATGCGAGCGTGTTGGGATTATCGATCACATCCGCAAACGCGCCGATCAACTCAGCGGTGGTCAGCGTCAACGAGTGGGGATCGCCCGCGCCCTGATGCAGCACCCAAAAATCTTGCTCGTTGATGAACCGACGTCGGCGCTTGATCCGAAGATTGGCCGTGAGGTTATGGACTTACTGAAATCCATCACCAAAGAGGCGCGCATCCCTATGCTGGTCAGTGTGCACGATATCTTTCTGGCGAAGAATTACTCGGATCGCATCGTCGGCCTACAGGGCGGGGAAAAAATCTTCGACCAACCGACCGCGTCCGTTGAAGCGGATGCCCTCGATCAGATTTATCATGAAGCCTCATAGTGATTAGGACATAAGCCGGAAATTAAGTCATGACAGATTTTGCCATCGCCAACCCACTCCGTGACCCGAAAGAAACCTTTCGCCGTTACGCCATCTTTGGTGTTTGCGCAATCATCGTTCTCGCTGTCGGCAAAGACATCATTATTAATGAGACCGACTGGGAACGCATGGGGACCCTGCAGGAAATGATCAAAACGGCCCTATTTTTCGTGCCTGAGTGGTCGTTCTTTCCGAAAACTGTGAACCCGCTTCTTGAGACTCTGTTGATTGCAATATGGGGGACGGTGCTGGCAGTTTTTGTGGCCGTGCCAATCGCTTACCTAGCCGCCCGAAATATCACGCCACTTCCGTGGATCACCTATCCATTGGGCCGCGGACTCATCGTGTTATCGCGCTCAACCCATGAAATAATCTTTGCGCTGATTTATGTCTCCGCCTTGGGATTGGGGCCATTGCCCGGAATTCTTGCTCTGGCAACTCGTTCCCTTGGCTTTCTCGCCAAAACCACGGCTGAGGCGATTGAGAATGCCAATCCCGGTCCTATCGAAGCCATGGAGGCGTCAGGCGCCAACAGGTTGATGGTGTTCTGTTACGGTGTGATTCCGCAAATTTTTCCGATCTTAGTTGGCAACATAATATTCCAGTTGGATATCAATATTCGCCGCGCTTCGATCTTGGGCTTGGTTGGTGGCGGCGGCATAGGCTTGATGTTCGCCGAGGTCATGCAAAATCTGCAATACGGTCGTGCAGGCATCATCGTCGTTGGAATTACTGCCATGGTGGTCGTCGGAGAGTTCATCTCCAACCGCGTCCGCGAACGGCTGATATGAGAGACATGTGATGAAAGAGAATGTCACTTCGGCTTATACCGATTACCGCCGTGATGAAATGCACGCTGGCCTATGGAAATTTGTCGGACTGCTGTTATTCATCGCGTTTGCGTTTTGGACAATCGATGTCCTGAAAATTCCCATTGAACGCGTGCTCGGTATGTTTGGCCGATTGGGAACAATGATATCCGAACGCTTATTGCCGCCGGAAATGGCATTCGCCGCGCAGCCACGCGTTGTGGATTCCATTATCGAAACCATTGAAATGTCGATTTTGGGCGCGGTCATCGGCACCATCATTACCATGCCGTTGGCTTGGTTTGCGGCTTGGAATGTGACACCGAGCCGAGCCATTCTATATCCCCTCGCGCGCGCCATCATCGTCGTTACCCGCGGGATGCCGACGTTAATGTGGGCCATGGTGCTGGTTGCCATTTTCGGCTTCGGTCCCTTCGCCGGCATGCTGGCTTTGGTAAAGGCGACAATTGGTTTCGCCGGCAAACTGATGGCGGAACAGATTGAAGCCATCGACATGAAACGGGTTGAAGCGATCCGTGCCACGGGGGCCAACGAATTTGACGTGCTGTTTTATGCGGTCATTCCGCAAGTTTGGGCCAACTGGGTCGGCATCATCATATATAATTGGGATGCTCAATTGCGGAACTCAACAATCCTCGGGTTTGTTGGTGCAGGCGGCATGGGGCTGTATCTCCGCGAACAAATCTCAATCATCGAATATCAGACAGCCATGGCAATCATCGTTGTGATCATCGTCATGGTGGTCATTTCCGAAACGGCATCCCACTACCTGCGCCATCGCCTTTATTGATTGGAAACTGAAGAAAATCGCCATGACGAAATCCATTGAAAATGCACTTAGCCTTGCCACGGAAAATCGCGAACGCAGCATTCGTATTCTCAGCGAACTCGTTCGCATTCCGAGCCTGACCGGCGAAGAAGGCGATGCTCAAAAATATTTGGGGCAATTGTTAGAAAATACCGGTGCGACCGTGATCATGGAAGAGCCGGACGTGGAGGCTATATTCGAAAGTTTCCCAAAAGTCGCTCAGTACCCGACGCATTGGCAGCATGATTTGATTTTGCCCTACGCAGACCTGCCGACCTACGAAGGTCTTCAGTCGAGCGGATTAGAACCAGCCCTCAATTACACCGGCAGACCGAACGTGGTAGGTGTATTCAAGGGCAATGGCGGCGGACGGTCGCTGATCCTCAATGGGCATATCGATACGGTGACAATTGAACCCACGCACGAATGGACCCGTGACCCCTTCGGTGCCGAAATCGAAGATGGCCGCATGTATGGCCGCGGCACCTCCGACATGAAAGGCGGTTTGCTGGCTGGCATTATGGCAATGATTTACTTGCGCGAGGCTGGTGCCGACATCGACGGTGACGTCACGGTGGAGAGCGTCGTCAATGAAGAACATGCAGGCAATGGCACGCTAGATCTTGTGCGCCGGGGCTTCACAGCCGACGGCGCTATTGTGCTGGAGCCCACCAACAACAAAGTCGCGGTCAGCCATCCGGGAGGCCTGTATTGGCAAGTGACCGTGCCGGGCCGCCCGAGATCACCAGGTGCACGTTGGCAAGGTCAGAAGTTGGACGGTGTCAGCGCTATTGAGAAATTGCCTGCAGTGATCAGCGGTCTTCTCAAGTTGGAAACGAAATTCAATGCGACAGCGTCCGACGACCCCATGGAGAAAGGACGCGCAGTATTTTCCTTGGTCATCGGGACTGTTTCCGGCGGTCATTACGAGACGGTCACGGCGAGTGAAACGGTGCTGCGGGGCGGTGCCTATTTCTCACCGGTCATGGGTGATATCGGCGAGGTCATGGCGGCCATGACCCAAGCCATCGACGAGGTCAATGCGGCAGATGATTTTCTCTCTGAAAACCCGGCCCGTTTGGAATTTTTACATCACGATGATTCGACTCGGCAAAGCCCCCAAATTCCCCTCGCCGTCGCACTTTCCAATGCTCTTCAGGAACGCGGTGAAAGCGGTGATATCGTCCCGGGACCTTTTGCCTGTGATTGCCGACACCTGGTCAATCAGGGAGGTATCCCATCGGTGATCTTTGGCCCCGGCACCATTGCCCAAGCCCACAAACCGGACGAGCATATTGAAATCGAGGAATATTTGGCTTGTATCGAACATCTGATCGCCTTTGTCGGCAGTTGGTGCAACGAAACCAGTGATCGTTCATTCGAAGACGCAGCGAAGGAGGCGCTTCCCGTATGATACCCGCAATCTCATCCGAAGATGCAGAGGCTTTTTCCCGCGACGGAATTGTTTGTCTGCGCCAAATGTTTGATACGACTTGGGTCGAGCAACTACAGAATCTCGCCGACGAAATGCTGAACGCCGAAAATCGCCACCCCGAGCAGTCACAGGAATTGGCGAAGGATGGTGACGAAGGGCGGTTCTTCAACGAGATGTTTATCTGGCCGCGCCACGATGGGTTCAGACAGGTGATCTTTGAGTCACCCATCGCCGCCATCGCGGGTTCGGTCATGGGCGCAACACAGGCCAATGTGCTGTTCGACCAACTATTGATCAAGGAGCCCGGCACCGGCGAACCGACACCCTGGCATCATGATATGCCGTACTGGCCTTTCCAGGGCGCGCAAATTTGCACTCTTTGGTTAGCCTTGGATGAAGTCACAGCGGAATCGGGTGCCGTCGAGTATGTTAAGGGGTCGCACCGATGGGGGAAGAATTTTCAACCTACTTCTTTCGTCGGTGATGGACGCTATCAGCAGGACGGGCTCGACGCACTGCCCGATATAGAAGCCATGCGCGATGATCTCGACATTGTTCACTATGAAATGGCACCAGGGGATTGCACCCTTCATCATGGTTTGACGGTGCACGCCGCGCCCGGCAATCGGCGCGCTGATCGCCGACGGCGCGCCTACGTTACACGTTGGGGCGGCGACGGTGTAATCTACGATCCTCGTGACGGCACCCAACCGATGCTCCGTGATCCCGGTCTGAAGGCTGGCGACCCCGTTGAATGTGATCTCTGGCCCGTCGTCTGGCAGCAGGCGGCATAACCTCATGCCGGATAGAGCGGGCAATCAGCCGGTCATTGATGACGAAGAAGTCCTCGCCGGAATCCGCAAGTGGGTGGAAATCGAAACCCCATCGCCGGACGGTGCCGCAGTCAATCAGCTTGCTGACTTGGTGCAATCGGACGCGATGAGCTTAGGTGCGCATGTTGATCGCGTTCCAGGAAGAGACGGATATGGTGATATCCTCACTGTTCGATCGCCGTGGGGTGGCGATGGCCCGGGCATCCTTATTCTCAGTCACATGGATACTGTCCATGCCATTGGCACGTTGGCAGATGCCAATCCGTATCGCCGTGACGGCGACCGGGTCTACGGGCCGGGCATCTTCGATATGAAATCCGGCGCCTATCTGGCTTTCTACGCCTTCCAGCATTTTGTGCGGGCCGGGCTGGAATCGCCTTTGCCGTTGACCTTTCTTTATGTTCCGGAGGAAGAGATCGGCAGCCCCACCTCACGCCAGGTGATCGAAGATACGGCGCGCCAGAATAAATACGTCTTGGTCACCGAGCCGGCCCACGGCGGGCTCTGTTGTACCGCTCGGAAAGGCGTGTTGCATGTTGATATCAAGATCCACGGTCGGCCTGCACATGCCGGTTCACGTCATCAGGATGGACGCAGCGCACTTGCTGAGTTGGCCCGCCACATCGTCGCACTTGAAGACCTGACGGATTATGAACGCGACATCACCGTCAATGTCGGACTGGCTTCGGGAGGCAGTTTCATCAACGTGGTCCCAGCGGAAGCCGAAGCCAAGGTCTGCATCCGAGCGCCGGAAACGTCCATGTTGGACGAATTGCGCGATCATGTGCTGTCTCTGCAGCCCCTTGGCCCCGACGTAACACTTGAGATTGCTGCGGAGATTAATCGGCCCGTTTTTCCGCGCGGGCCGGGAACGGTGCAGTTGTTCGAACACACCAAAGAAATCTGCCGCGAGATTGGCTTCGAATTGGAAGAACGTCACAGCGGCGGCGGCTCGGATGGAAATTTCACCGCCGCGTTGGGTATTCCGACCCTCGATGGCCTTGGTGCCGATGGCCACGGCCATCACACCCTTGATGAATACATTTTATTTTCCTCCCTCGCACCTCGGGCCCGTATGTGGGTTCGGTTACTAGAAACTCTGACCTGACGAGATATCGGAGAGCCATCATGCAACGCTTTGTCACTGCCGTTTTCAGCCATGAGACCAATACGTTCTCATCAATTCCGACGCCGTTGAAATCATTTGGTCGGTACAGTGGCGGCAATGGTCCTGTTTCGGGCGATGCCGCAGTGGCGGCTTACCAGGGCGCGAATATGCCAGTCGCAGCTTACATTGATCTCGCTGAAGAGGCGGGTGCCGAGTTAAATTTTGCCATTGCCGCCCAGGCCACACCGAGTGGCTGCGCTGAGGATACCGTGCTCGAACATGTTGCAGAAGCCGTATGTGAAGCGGTCCGCGCTGGCTGCGATGCGCTGTTTCTGGACCTCCATGGCGGCATGGTGACACAAGGCTACGATGATCCGGAAGGCGAACTTTTGAGCCGGGTGCGGGCAATCGCGCCGGACCTACCCATATGTGTTGCTTTCGATTTCCATACCAACATGTCCAAGGCGACGGCAGAAAATGCGACCGTGATCACCGGGTACCGGACTTACCCCCATGTTGATACCTATGAAACGGGTGAGCGTGCAGGTCGCACGTTGATTCGCACATTGAAAGGTGAAGTTGACCCGGTAATCCTATGGCACTCCTTGCCTCTCCTCACGCATCTCAATTGTCAGACCCCATCGCGACAGCCGATGAAAGATATTATGGACAAGGCTATTGCCGCAGAGGCGGATGGTCGCGTCCTCAATGCATCTGTGTTGGGCGGATGGCCCCTTGCGGATATCCCCCACGTCGGCGTACACGGCGTTATTGTGGCGGATAAATCGCAGCTAAACGCCGCTCAATCCCTTCTGGCGGACTTGATGGAAATGACGTGGGAACGTCGCGACGATTTTTTCTTTGCAGTCGAACCCATTGAAGAGTCCATTGCTCGCGCCAAGGACATGTCCGAAGGCCCCATTGTCTTGGCTGATCATGGGGATGTCGGCGGATCGGGTGGATCGACCGACATTCACGCCGTACTCGCAGAGGTTATCCAACAAGATTTGGAAGATGTCTGCGCCGGGCCGTTCTGGGATCCGGATACGGTTGAGCAGATGGTCGCCGCGGGGATTGGTGCCGAAGTCACGGTGCAACTGGGCGGGCAGACCGATTACCCAGCCATCGATTTCAAAGGTGAGCCGCTGGAACTGACGGGCACCGTGCGCCGAATTACCGACGGTAAGTTTGTCGTCACCGGACCAAAGAACACGGGCATCCGTGAGAGCCTAGGCGTCACCGCCGTGCTCGATATCGGCAGCATTGAAATTGTCGTTTGCTCGACCCGGCACGAGCCTTACGACCTTGGTGTCTTTACCCATGCCGGCATCGACCCGGCCCGCAAGAAATTCATCTTGATCAAATCCCGCCAACACTTCCGCGCAGGGTTTGAACCGATCTTGAAGGACGTGGTGATGATTTCTGGGCCTGGAATATGCACCTCTGACTACAGCAAATTTCCATGGAAAAATGTCCGCCGGCCCATTTACCCATTGGACCGTGAATTGGACCCGAAAATTTAGCGGCGCCGGATCGACACAGTTGACCCAAGCGCCTACGGCGGCGATAGATTTTTATGTGTAGCAACACGAATATATCGGATTGATACTAATTATAGTTTCTCATGAACCCGTTTGATCGCAGCGTGAAATTCCTTTGGGCAGAGTGGCGCATTCTGTCATTTGGGCTCTTGTTTCAATTGTTTTCGTGTTTCGGCAGAACATTTTATATCGCATTGTTCAGCCCCGAAATTCGATCAGCATTCGATCTCACACCTGGTGAATTCAGCTATATATACTCAGCCGCCACGCTCACAGGCGTGTTGTTTATCCCGTGGCTCGGCAAACTGATCGACGATGTCGATTTGAAATATTATGCCATCATTATGGTCCTAGTGTTGGCTCTTGCGTCATTCTCAATTTCAGTAACTTCAAGTGTCGTGGTTTTGTTCATCGCTCTTGTCGGACTTCGAATTACCGGCGGATCCATGATGAACCATGCCTCGGTGGTGACGATAGCTCGGCATTTCAACAAACGCAGAGGGATGGCGACGGCGGTCTGTTCTCTCGGTGTGCCGATTGCCGAAGCCGTTTTGCCGATCCTTGCTGTATTTTCAATAGCGCTGATTGGATGGCGAACGACGTGGATTGCGAGCACCATGCTGCTGACTTTGATTTTCATCCCAGTTGTTTTTTTGATTTTGCAACCGCTTCCACAGGTATTATCCGCAAATCGAGATCGTGGATCTACGCCAAGTTCAAATTCTCCACAGTCGGCCACTCGTCGGGAAGTCATGCGCGATCCTCAATTTTTCATGTTGGCGCCTGTGCTTGTTCTGCCAACACCAATGGTTACCGCATTATTTTTTCATCAAGCGACAATTGCTGAGTCGAAATTATGGTCACTCGAATGGCTCGCAACGTGCTTTATGGTCTATGCGAGCGCAACGGTTGTTTCGTCATTAGCTGTCGGCCCCCTTGCCGATAGAATTGGCGCGCGGGCCGTCTTGCCATGGACGGTAGTTCCGATGATTGCCGGCCTCGCGGCTCTGGCGTATGGATCCTCAAGTATCAATGCATTGGTTTACATGTTGTGTATGGGACTTACGACAGGCGCACGTCACACCATCACCGCGTCGATCTGGGCCGAAATATACGGCACCCAACACATCGGGAGTATTCGATCCGTCGTCCACACAGCATCAATGCTCCTTGCCGGACTCTCACCCGCAGTTGTCGGGTGGTTGATAGATCAAGACGTATCAATAAGCGCAATCGTTCAAACATTTGCAGCATTGCTTATTGCGAGCGGGTTTCTTGCAAAGTTCGCCGCACCAACGAAAATTTGACTTGCGATCGGCCATTTCGGCAGTGTCAGAGGAATGCCAACGGTAAATAGCGAGTTACATTTGACGCATCCATTGAAGAATGTTCCGCCAGCTTATTGATCGACCATTCCTTTTCCTCTGACAGCAACCGCCACCACTCGATGGATCTGCGAACGGCCTCGATCAGATTTTGATCCGGTAAAGCTCGGCTCGGCTGATCGCCACCGATGATCATTTTCGATTCTACGCCTCGCCGTTTGGTGCGAAATGGTACAATCAGTTGATGATGCGGATTTTCCTGACTGATGACCTGATACCGTATTGTCTGCGTTTCGTGACGATTCCTGCCCGGTCCGCAACCTTCTTCAACTTTCGGATAGACCCGAGGTCAACATAATTGTCGAACAGGAATCGAACCGTTTCCGCCTCGGCCTCATTGATCACCAACTTTTTGTCGACAGCATCGTATCCCAAGGGGGGAAGCCCGCCCATCCACATCCCCTTCTTCTTGGAGGCTGCAATCTTGTCGCGAATGCGTTCCGCCGTGACTTCGCGCTCGAACTGGGCAAAGGAAAGGAGAACATTGAGGGTCAACCGCCCCATGGAGTTGGCAGTATTAAACTGCTGCGTAACAGAGACGAAGGAGACGTCGCGAGTATCGAACGTTTCAATGATCTTGGAAAAATCCATCAACGAGCGCGTCAGACGATCCATTTTGTAAACAACGACCAGATCAATCTTACCGATCTCGATATCGGTCAACAATTCCTGCAAGGCGGGCCTCTCCATGGTGTCGCCTGGCGACGTTCTCAATGGAAGAAATATCAGGGGCGATTAGACCCTCGGTCCCTCGTTTTTATAGATGAAACATGGGCCAAAACCAACATGACACGCAGGCGGGGTTGGTGCCGGAAGGGGGAGCCTTTGAAGGCCAAGGTGCCTCACGGCCATTGGAAGACGATGACCTTTCTCGCCGCCCTGCGTCACGATTGCATCACCGCACCTTACGTATTCGATGGTCCGATCAACAGTGAGCGTTTCCTGGCCTGGGTGGAACAAGCATTGGTTCCAACATTAACGCCGGGAGATGTCGTCATCATGGACAATCTCAGTTCACACAAGAACTTGAAAATCCGCAACGCTATCCGGCAAGCTGGCGCTCGGTTGTTCTTCCTGCCGCCATACAGCCCTGACCTCAATCCCATCGAGCAGGTCTTTGCCAAGCTCAAAAAGCTGTTAAGAAAGTCCGATGAGAGAACCGTTGAAGCAACGTGGAGGCGGATCGGAAACCTGCTCGACCAATTCTCTCCGCAAGAATGTGCTAACTATATCCGGAATTCCGGATATGCTTCGATTTAAAACGGAAAGACTCTAGTGGCGCCGTGGCGATGGCCACGAAGAAGGCGACAAGAGTCAGAAGCTTCAATCCCGCACGCAACAGATGCAGACCTGAATAAACGGTTTTCAAAACCGCCCGTTTTTTCGCAATCCAGGGCACAACGAATACAAGCCCGAAAAGACTGCGGAAAAAGACGATCACGAAAGGGGGCAGATCCTGGGTCAACAACCGAACCATGACCGTATCCACCGCTCCAAGCATGGCGGCACCAATCATCAAGCCGGTTGCGGCAGCAAGTCGCCGGTCAGCCCCGACGCCTGGGTTCATGTCATCTGGTTTCATTTCGGTAGGAACCATAGGGAAGTTTTCACGCTCGGCAAACCTCTCTAATGGCTTTGCCGGAGTAAGGCAGTGTCGGAGGAGGGCTTTATCACATTAACTGACTGCTAGAGCGGTTCCGATTTATTCTGACGCATATCCATCAGCAGCAAAGAAGTTGCGACATTCTTCGGGCTTGAACAGATCGCAGACTGTTCCGGCAGCTTTCCAAAGCTCATCCAGGGTTCGGGGTTTCAAGCGCTTCA
>JAJFIJ010000246.1 GCA_021775105.1 Rhodospirillales bacterium
TAAATCTTGTGAAATTGTCATGGATAAAGCTCCCTTGCGAATCAATATGCGAGGGAATCACAAATTGTCTTAATAAGGAATCAATCAATTCCATTTTGATTCATTTATTTTCGGAAGTGCTCTAGTGGCAGCATGATATGGCCGACAATCACTACATACAGGATTGCCACACACATACTTATCACGGCAGCTTGTTAGCCATGAAGAGACATTCCGATGCCTCGGGTGGGAGCCGTCCATAACATCACAAGCCGACATAATGGCGAAGGATAATTATGAAGGCCATAGGATTGAGGTTCACTGGGAAATATCGGATACTGGCATAGCTATGGAGTGCAGCCGATAGGAAGGGGGCATCCGAGTATGACAGCATGGAAACCAATTGTTTTAATCGCCGTTATGTTGACGGTATCAGGGCCGGTTCTCGCTGACCGCCATACGCCTACCCTGCCCAAGGCGAAAATGGCCAAAAACGGCATGTATGCCCAGGAATGGTTGTACAAAAGCGCCTTGAACCTTCAAGAGGATTTGACGACGACGCAGCGGCAAGGCAAGAGACTGGTCATCTTATGGGAGCAACCGGATTGCCTTTATTGTCAACCCATGTACGAAATTAACTTACGCATCCCGCGTCTTGTCGATAAAATCAAAAATAATTTCAACGTCATCAAATTGAACATTTTGGGTGATCGCAAGATCTTCGACTTGGATGGCAAGGCCCTAACCGAAATGGAATTCGCAGGTAAATACGAAATCCGATACACGCCTACCTTACAATTTCTACCCGAATCCCTTGCAAAAGCTGCCGGCAAGGTTGGGAAGGACTTGGATGTTTTCCGGCCTGAAGGGTATTTCAAGCCGTTCCATTTTTATTTTCTGTTCCATTATGTGCAAAGCAAGGGATACGAAAGCCAGCCCAATTTTCAACGGTGGTTGGGCGCAATTGGCTTGGACATGCAGGCAAAGAATATAAAATATGATCTCTGGGTAGATGCGCTTCCGCTGGATTTGCCGAACGAGTATTAGGACCTGTCGAAACTTACCCTGAGGCTGTGATTGCGGCGGTATTCCTGAATCCATTCGGGACGGGACATTTCCCCCGCCGTGCGCGTCGCGCTGCCATCCGAGATGGCCAATATGCAGGGCGTCTAAAAGGTTACTGCTTTTCGTCACCCTGAAGGCCCAGATGCCACATCAGGCCAACGCAGGCGCCCTTGGCAAGGGGAAGGACCATCAACATCAATATCAGAGCCATAGGTGGCCACAGGGTCATTTGCATCCAGATTGGGAGCGCATACGCCCGTTCCATATAGAGCACTAGTGGCAGCATGATATGGCCGACAATTACAATCGTGACGTAGGGCGGAAAATCATCAGCCCGGATGTGGCCCAGCGGTTCGGTGCACGAATCGCATGACGCAATGACTTTGAGGTACGAATGGAGAATCCGCCCGTTGCCACAATTGGGACAACGGCGCCGAAATCCACGAAATAGTACATTTATCAGACTGGGTCGATCCGGTTGCATGCGACTTCTCCATTACTGGAGCGACTATAAATCACAAGCTCCCGGTTGGCACAATAGCCTAACGCGCAGGGCGGCCATGCAGAATTGAACCTGTTCGGGTTCTCTGCTTCGCGCTATTAAGGAGCAGTCCTTCACCTCTAATGACCGTGAGAACAAATTAGTATGGCTGATCAATCGTTGTTTCTGCCCATTGCAGACATGGCTGCTCTGATGTGGATGCTTTTCTGCTGGATAGGTTATTCCTACGTGGCGGATCGCAATGCCATCAACAAACGCGAAGTCGCTCGGGTAATGTACCACCATCGTGTTGCATGGATGACACGGATGCTGGAACGTGAAATCCGTATGCCCGATGTAAACATCGTTACGGCCCATATTCAAAGCGGAACCCTGTTCGCTTCGACATCAATTTTAATCCTTGCGGGGTGCGTTGCCATTCTTGGCAATATTGATCGATTGCGCTTGGTAATTTCGAAGCTGTCATTTGCTGTTGCTCCGCAGGCGGAGATATTGGAAATCAAGGTCTTTGTGCTGATGGGTATCTTCGTCTATGCGTTTTTCAAATATGCATGGTGTCTGCGCCAGTTCAATTATTCCTTGATTCTGATTGGTGCTGCCCCGCAGCCTCAGGATTGCGATGAGGTGGTGATGACCAATTATCCGGTTCGTGCAGCAACCGTTTTGACGCGTGCAACCAATACTTTTAACCGGGGGCTTCGGGCTTACTATTTTGGTCTGGCCTCTCTGACATGGTTTGTTCAGCCATGGATTCTGGCGGTATGTGCTGTCTGGGTAATTCTGGTACTTTATCGCCGTGACTATCGCTCCCAGACGCTTGAGGCATTGACACCAATGGGCGGTGCGGACGGTGGAAGCGGGTTCTGATTCTTTTCCGGTCTTGTTTATCGCAGTTTAGTTCCTATATTCCCGGCCATGAACAATCTTGGTATAGATAAGCTGCCGTCTGAAACGCGGGTCGTGGTTGCCATGTCCGGCGGTGTTGACTCGTCCACTGCCGCTGCCCTGATGGCGGAACAGGGCTATGAGGTTATTGGTGTAACTTTGCAGCTTTATGACCACGGGTCAGCCGTTGCCAAGAAAGGCGCGTGCTGCGCCGGACAGGACATTCACGACGCCAGAAGAGTCGCAGACAAAATCGGCATTCCCCATTACGTGCTTGATTATGAAGATCGTTTTCGGGAAAGCGTTATTGATGATTTCGTCGATACCTATCTTCGGGGGGAAACACCGATCCCGTGTGTGCGCTGCAATCAGACCGTCAAGTTTCGTGATCTTCTGAAAACAGCGCAGGATCTGGGGGCCGACGCCTTGGTCACGGGTCACTATGTTCAGCGTGTAATGGGTCAGGACGGCCCAGAACTCCATCGCGGCGATGATGATGGTAAGGATCAAAGCTATTTTCTGTTTGCCACGACCCGCGAACAAATGGAGTTCCTTCGCTTCCCGCTCGGAGACATGGACAAAGCTGAAACCCGAGAGCACGCGCTTCGCTTCGGTCTGCCGGTAGCAGACAAGGCGGAAAGTCAGGATATTTGCTTCGTACCTGACGGGTCTTATGCCCGGGTTGTCGAGCGGATGCGTCCTGGTGCCTGCGATCCCGGTGAATTTGTCGATCTCGATGGTAATGTTCTCGGCCACCATGATGGCATTATCGGTTTTACGGTCGGGCAACGTCGTGGAATGGGGATCTCCGCCGCTGAACCACTTTATGTAGTGAAGATTGAACCTGAAACCCGACGGGTCGTTGTCGGTCCAGCAAGTGCCCTTTTGACCGAACAGATCATTGTCGACGGGATCAACTGGCTGGGACCCGAAGATACCGGGGGTGACGGCCTGGACGTGCAGATCAAAATCCGCTCCGCATCGCCCCCCAGCGCCGCCCGGATATTTCGCAAGGAAGACGGCAGGGCCGTTGTTATTCCAGATGTGCCCGCCTCAGGTGTTGCCCCTGGTCAGGCTTGCGTTTTCTATGATGGAGCAAGGGTTCTCGGGGGCGGCTGGATTGTTCGCAAAGAAACTCAGCCGACCATAAACACATCATAACGGGTTGATTTTCCAGATATCTGGTGTGACGGCAAGCGGATACCTTCCATGGGGTCTGCCCGCTGTGGCCATTTCAGCACCACCCTATTGCGGGCTGTTTCCAGAGCGATGTTCATTAGATCAACTGCATCTTCATCCGTTCCGACAATTTCGCGGATCAGGCGCATTTCATTTTTCACAAGAGCAGACTTTTTTCGCGGTGGGTGCATCGGATCGACCAGCACGACTTCCGGGGACAGGGTTTCCAGTACGTCTTTGGCGTCAGCGAGAATCAGGGTCATGCGGTTGAGAACTTCCTCAATTTCACTGTCGGCATCTCTGGCCCGCGCCAACCCGTCTTCCAGTATCCTGTGCATTTCAGGAGAACGTTCAATCAACGTAACGTCGGCCCCCAATGAGGCCAGCAGAAAAGCATCTCGACCAAGTCCGGCAGTTGCATCAACCACACTTGGCGTTTTGCCTCCCTTCATGCCAACGGCTCTCGGCAAAGCCTGTCCGCGCCCGCCACCAAAACGGAACCGATGCCCCACGGCCCCGCCTGTGAAGTCACAGAACAGGCTATCAGTACCCAATGTTGTATCGTTGCGCGACATCCCGTTCCCCGGTTGGATGAAGCAGGCGGTGTAATCTCACAGATCGGAGGTGTCGTTGCCAGTCGGCAAATCGTCCTCACTCAAATCAGGATCAGCGTTGTCGGCGTTGGCAAGTTCCGCCTTTTCCTTTTTGGCGGCTTTCTTCGCGGCCTTTTGCCGCTGGCGTTCCTGACGTTCGAATTGATAGTTAGGTTTGCGTGCCATATTGGTTCTTTCCGTCTACCCGCCGTCTTCATTCAGTCCGTCAGGCGATCAATAAAAATGGTGTCGCCATCGGCTACCGCCCTCGACGGTAAATCGGAGGCGGCTCCTTGCGTTGTTACTCGATGACGGACAGGTCCTCGGCGGAAGATTTGCCGTTCTGCCCGGGCTGAAGTTCATAAGAAACCTTCTGGCCTTCGTTAAGCGTACTCAGTCCAGCGCGCTCGACTGCTGAAATATGAACAAACGCGTCATTAGAGCCATCTTCCGGCTCGATAAATCCATACCCTTTGGTCGGGTTAAACCATTTTACAGTACCAGTCGCCATAGCCATTTCCTTTAGCACGATTGTAGTTTTAACTCAGCACATTGTGTGCCAGCCGACTCAGTCTACCTATGACTTCGTCAGGGGACAACCGAACTCACGGGATTACGGTTGCTCAAGCAAGCTAAAGCCAATGTGATAAGCTAATAGGATTTGTAGTGTTTGGCACTCATAAGTCAATCTTTCACGAACCCTGGGCATTGGAGCGCTCTAATCTGCGCTCTTTATTGCTGCTAGTATCAGGTCTTCTGGTTCGCCTGCTTTTGCCAGCGTCTCCCGCGCCTTCGCTGCCTGACGCTGGCGTTGCCACATGTCTGAGTATCTGGAGTTGAGGCCGAGCAGTTGATCATGCGATCCGCGCTCAACCACTTCGCCAGATTCCAGCACCAGAATTTCATCAGCGTCGATGACTGTGGACAGGCGATGGGCAATGGTCAGGGTGGTGTGATTTTCGGACACCTCACGTAATGAAGAAAGAATCCCCTGCTCCGTCTCACTATCAAGTGCTGACGTTGCTTCATCAAAGATCAGAATATGTGGGCGCTTGAGAATCGTTCGGGCAATGGCGACCCGTTGTTTTTCTCCGCCTGACAGTTTCAGACCCCGCTCACCTACCTTGCTCTGGTACTTGTCCGGCAGGGTCATAATGAAATCATGAATTTTGGCAAGCCGGGCCGCTTCTTCTACTTCCGATGGAGTTGCGTCTGGACGACCATAGGCGATGTTGTAATAGATGGTGTCATTGAACAGAACCGTGTCCTGGGGAACCATTCCGATGGCGGCCCGAAGAGAGGACTGGGTTATGTCGCGAATGTCCTGACCATCAATTGTAATCCGCCCTTCGGCAACGTCATAAAAGCGGTACAGCAACCGTGAGATCGTCGATTTCCCCGATCCACTTGGCCCGACGAGAGCGATGTTTCTGCCCGGCGCAACGCGAAACGATATATCCTTCAGGATGGGGCGGCGCACATCATACTGGAAACGAACCTTCTCGAAAACGACTTCTCCACCTTTTATCGACAATGATTTTGCATTTTCACTATCGCGTATCTCTTCTTCCTGATCGATCAGCTCGAACATTGCGTCCATATCAGTCAGTGAACGTTTGATTTCCCGATACACGAAACCAAGGAAATTCAGCGGCAAGAACAGCTGGATCAGATAGGAATTGACCAACACAAAATCGCCAATGGTCATGGTTCCGTCGACGATACCTTTGCCGGCCAGAAGCATGGAAATGGTCACACCCGATGAAATAATAAAGCCTTGTCCAATATTCAGCCCGGCAAGGGATACGCCGCTTTTGACAGCCGCCGCTTCATATCCGCGAAGAGCCTGATCGAAGCGATTGGCTTCATGTTCTTCGTTGCCGAAGTATTTAACCGTTTCGAAGTTCAGCAGGCTGTCGACGGCCCGGGTATGGGCTTCGCTGTCGGTTTCATTCATTACTCGACGATATTTTAGTCGCTTCTCCGTAATCACCAACGTCCAGATAATATAGATGCACATGGTCGAGAAGGTGACCAAGGCGAAGGTTATGCCGTACAGGTACCAGAGGACACCACAGACGAGAATTATTTCCAGCATGGTCGGGATCACATTGAACAGCATGAATCGCAGGAGAAACTCGATCCCCTTTGTGCCTCGTTCCACGGCACGACTGATGCCGCCGGTCTTGCGTCCGAGATGAAAGCGCAATGACAAACGGTGGAGATGGCGGAACGTCTTCAATCCGGCTAGACGGATGGCGCGTTGGGCGACCCGACTGAAAACGGCATCACGAAATTCGCCGAAGGCCTGGGCCAGAACGCGGGTCAGTCCGTATGTGATTAGCAAGGCGACTGGCAAGACAATTAGTCCACCCGCAGGATCTGTCAGGCTGTCGACAGCTTGTTTGTAGAAAATAGGAACGGCGACGTTTGTGGCTTTGGCTACGGTCAGAAACAGCATGGCAATCAAGACCCGAAATTTCAGTGCAGGTTCGCCATGCGGCCACAGGTAGGGAAGCAAGGTGTGAAGTGTTTGAAGGTCGTTGCGTGTACCCGGTTCTTGCGGATTGTCTGGTTGGGGTTTCATCAAGACTCCGTAGGTGCGGCTGGGCGGTCGCCTAAATATAGGTATACGGGCTCTAAATTCCACCCCTGTGACCAGAGAGTGGCGATATATGATCAAAGATGAAGGTTGATGATAAACATGGCAGGTATTGAAGAATGCGGGTGGCAGTGCTATCTCCCACTGATACAGCCAGTCTCAGGATTAGAGGTATGCGCGTCAGGTTATGAGTGGGTATGATTTTGAAAATCTGAGCGTCCTGATTTGCGACGACAGTCGGCAGATCAGGTCATTGTTGAAGACATTCCTCAGTGGCTTCGGGGTCAAGAACGTGTATGAGGCCAACGATGGCGATCTGGCTTTTCAGGAAATGCAGAATATCGACCCTGATCTTGTCATTACCGACTGGAATATGCCGCCGACAAGTGGCCTGGATTTTGTCAAGCGCCTGCGTCTTGGGGATGATTCTCCCAACCCCTATGTACCGATCATTATGTTGACCGGCTACACGGAACTGTATCGTGTCAAACAGGCGCGTGACGCGGGGGTTACATCATTTCTGGCCAAGCCACTCAGTGCACACTCGCTTTATAAGCGTATGGTCTCTATTGTTGATGACCAGCGCCCGTTTGTCCGCAACGTGAGGTATTTTGGTCCCGACCGTCGAGGCGCGAGGGACACTGAATACGGCGGCGCAGACCGGCGCGCGGCAGGCGCAAAATGAGACCGTTATAGATGGCTGACTCCTCAATTATCCGACCACGGCGCCATATTTCGCAGAAGGTTCCAAAACGAGGTGGCCCAACGCCCGAGCAGGCAATTCTGCGCGCGCTCAATGCCGCAGAAGACCTTATGGAAAGTTATCAGGGCTGGGCGGTTGACGATCTGGCCGACCTCTGGAACAAATTCCAGGCCGCTGAACAACATCAGGTGAGCAAGGCTGAAATCGACTCTATGTTTGATGTCGCTCATGAGATTCGTGGGCAGGGCGGAACTTTCGGTTATGATCTGATTTCGAAAGTCAGCGACTCGCTTTGCAAGTTTCTTGACGGGCGGAGCACGCTTGAGTCTTTGGAATGCGATGTGATCAAGGTTCATATCCTGGCCATGAAAGCGGTATTTAATCAGGACCTGAAGGGTAAACAACCTGAACTGGGAGAGCAGTTGTCTGGGTTGTTGCTGGCCCTCAGAAACAAGATTGAGCTGCGCAAGACTTACAGTAAATAATCCTAGTAGTGGGGCGGCGGGGTATCGCCGTCATCCGGCAAACGGTCTTCCAGCGTCAGAATGCGCCCGCGCATGGCTCCGGTCAGGGCGGTCAGTTCATCAATTTTCTGCCACTGCCGGGCGATCATGTCGCTCAATTCATCTATCGTTTGTTGCTGTTCTGCGGACCGGACTTCAAGCTCGTCAATCCGCGTGCTGGTGTCATTCATGGCCTTGAACTCATGGATTGTTAACAGGTCTGGTTTAGGGTGGGAGACTATCATAAACATACCGGCAATGACGAGCGGGGGACATGATGAAATCCGTTAATTCAGCATTGCTCTGGCGGCTGGCGCTCATTGTTGTTGTGCCGCTGGCGGTCGTTGCCATTCCCCTGATCCTGCATTCCGGGGCCTATACCCTGTACCCCCAATCAGCTGCCGGGCTGCGCTTCGGAATTCAACTTGAACAGGCAACCGGTGAAACCTGTCTGGTTTTCAGATCAGACCCGATACCTGATGGTCTTCGCGAATATCTCTGCCCGGACTGAAACGGTCAGTCTGGTGTAAGCTGAATTGAGTAGCCTTCGGTTCCGGGGTTTGTTAAGACTCAGGCTTAATCAAGAGGGGCTCGTTATGGATATTCTTCGTATCATCATTGCTATTTTCATCCCGCCGCTGGCGGCCTTCCTGACCGTTGGAATCACCTTGCACTTCTGGCTCAATCTGGTCCTGACCCTGTTCTTTTTTGTGCCCGGCATGATCCATGCCTTGTGGCTGGTGGTGAAGAAATAACGGGTGAGCACCGTCGCTCAATCTCCACCTGAAATCCGGGCCTTTCTGGAACAGTCAGGCTGCGCCTTTGAAATCATCGCCTGCGATCCGGAGCTTGCGGATACCGCGGTGTTCTGCCGCAAATACGGCTATGCCATGGACCGATCAGCCAATACCATCCTCGTCAGAAGCAAGACCGGGGAGCGGAAATTCGCCGCCTGCATCGTCCTTTCCACCTGCCGGCTGGATGTCAACAAGACCATCCGTAAACGTCTGGGCGCGCGCAAGGTTTCCTTTGCATCACCCGATGAAACCCGTGAACTGACCGGCATGGAACTCGGTGGCGTGACGGCCCTCAATCTGCCCGCTACCCTGCCGCTGTGGGTCGACAGCCGGGTCATGGAGTGCCCGGAAATTATTCTCGGCGGCGGCAACCGGTCGTCCAAGATTATCGTCGACCCGGCGATCCTCCGGACCCTGCCGCAAATGGAAACGGTTGACGGTCTGGCAATGGAAATTGTCTGACAGCTGTTGATACCTGTCGAACATTAACCCGTGCCGGGTAAAAGATTCTGGCAGTTGTCACCAGCCAGAAGTGCAAGAAACCTTGATCTCTGATCTGCATTCAAGGCACTGCCATCCCACCACTCTGCGTGTTCTGCCCGCTCTTTATCAGGATTGATGACAATGCCCCAAAGCGGGCTGAACTCATTTGGAAGTACCGAGTACCGTGTGTCGATGACCAGCCCCGTCCGGGGCTCATAAGACAGATAACCGGCCGAAAATTTCCTGAACCTCTCAATGTCATGGGCTTGCTGACTATCGGGCGAAAGGTTCAGCAAGTCCTCGCTCAGGTTCAGTTTCGCTATTTTCTGTCCGGGACAGTATTGAGATCCCTGCGCTAACCGGATGGCGTCGACATAATAAAAATCTTCAAACTCATAGATCGCCTTCCACAGCAGCAAATTGCCAAATGAAGGTTTTACGGAGACCAGATCTGGCGAATGCCCCCTCGACAAGGCAAGGTCCTGGCCGAGCGCCAGCGCCCGCTTGCCCTGAAATATCCCCATCGACATATAGAGCAGAACCCAGCCCAGTCCGAGGAAGACGTAGAGCCGGGACCGCTTGAGGCAAACGAAGGCAAACAGAATTAGAAGGGGAACCGTAAAAAGTGGATCAATAACCGAGATGTAATTCCAGGCGATACGGGCATCAGAAAAGGGCCATAACAGTTGTGTGCCGTAGGATGTAAAGGCATCCAGCAACGCATGTGTGGCGTAGCCCACAAAACAGACAAGATAGGTCTCCCGCCACGACAAATGCTTTTTCAAAAACCAGTACAAACATGCTGCAACCAGCAAAGCGCCGACGGGGACAAATATCAGTGAATGGGTAAATTGACGATGGAACTCGAGAAACAATAGCGGGTCTATGGATGACCGGATAAGGATATCCAGATCAGCCGCCATCCCGGCAAGCGCACCGGCAATTCCGACCGGAACAAGTTTTTCCCGGCGGAATGCGGATTGGGAAAAAGCGGCACCAATGACGCCCTGACTAACCGGATCCATAACCTATTCCCACTCAATCGTGCCGGGCGGTTTTGAAGTGATATCGTAAACCACCCGGTTGATGCCCTTGACCTCGTTGATGATGCGGCTGGCCGTGCGGCCAAGGAAGGCATGATCGAACGGGTAATAATCCGCCGTCATGCCGTCCGTTGAATTGACGGCACGCAGCGCGCAGACGTTATCGTAGGTCCTGGCATCGCCCATCACGCCGACCGACTGCACCGGCAGCAACACACAGAACGCCTGCCAGATCGCGTCATAAAGCCCGGCGTTTTTGATCTCATCGAGATAGATCGCATCGGCCTGACGCAGCACATCCAGCTTTTCCGGACTGATCGCGCCGGGGATGCGGATGGCGAGGCCCGGTCCGGGGAACGGGTGACGGTCAACGAAGGCATCCGGCAGGCCCAGTTCGCGGCCGAGATCACGCACTTCATCCTTGAACAGTTCACGCAACGGTTCGACCAGTTTCATGTTCATGCGTTCCGGCAACCCGCCGACATTGTGATGCGACTTGATCGTCACCGATGGCCCGCCGGTGAACGACACACTTTCGATGACATCCGGATAAAGCGTGCCCTGGGCGAGAAAGTCCGCACCGCCGACGCGCCCGGCTTCTTCCTCGAACACATCGATAAACAACCCGCCGATGGTCTTGCGTTTGGTTTCCGGATCATCAACCCCGGCCAGCGCGCCGAGAAACATCTCCGACGCGTCCTTGTGAACCAGCGGAATGTTGTAGTGATCGCGGAACAGGGTCACCACTTCCTCGCCTTCATTCAGCCGCATCAGGCCGTGGTCGACAAACACGCAGGTCAGCTGATCGCCAATCGCTTCATGCAGCAACACGGCAACGACCGAGCTGTCGACGCCGCCGGACAGGCCGCAGATCACCCGTCCCGTGCCGACCTGCTGGCGGACCTTGGCAATCGCTTCGTCCCTGAACGCCTTCATCGTCCAGTCGCCACCGGCGCCGCAGACCTTGTGGGTGAAGTTCGCCAACAGTTTCGCCCCGTCCGGCGTATGCACGACTTCGGGGTGGAACTGCACCGCGTAAAAGCGCAAATCGTCGTTGGCGATCACGGCAAAGGGCGAGCTGTCGGTTGTGGCGATGGCGCGAAAGCCGTCCGGCAGGCTGTTGATCCGGTCGCCGTGGCTCATCCACACCTGATGCGTCTGCCCTGGCGCCCAGACCCCGTCGGTCAGCGGGCAGGTATCGGTGACATCGACCATGGCGCGGCCAAATTCGCGGTGGTTGCTTTCCGTCACGTCGCCGCCCATCTCGGCGACCATCGTCTGTTCGCCGTAGCAGATGCCCAATACCGGTAGCCCCATATCGAACAGGCCATCCGGTGCGCGGGGCGTTTCCGCTTCATGGACGGAGGCCGGACCGCCGGAAAGAATGACGCCCTTGGGGGCAAATTTCCGGATGCTGTCGACGGTGACGGCGTTGAACGGATGGACTTCGCTATAGACGCCGGATTCGCGCACCCGTCTGGCGATCAGCTGCGTCACCTGCGAGCCAAAATCGATGATCAGAATGCGGTCTGCATGGAGTTCATGTGTCATGACAAGCTTCTAGACAATTCTGCTGGAGGAGTCACGTTTATCGGGCTCAAGCCCGCTGTGCTTATAGAAAAATACAACATTTTGTGTGCTTTTGTGCGTTTTTGTGTGTCTTTTTCATCGAATCGGGTCCTGGTCTGGCCCCGGCAAGACTTCCGGTGACATGTCCTGCATGAAATCATCACGATTGGGTTTGGGTCGCATATATCGGCGAATATGATCGGTTTCCATCATCAGCATTCCGGCTTCGGGGACGGGAGCCCGTTCCAGCGTGCGGATCGCCATGGTATTGAGGCGGCCCGCTGCGCTCATCTTGATTTTCACTTGCGCTTCGACTGCGCGCACGGCGGCATGATAGTTGTTATCGGCAAGGGCGCTATCATAAATGACCGCGAGTTGATCGAAAGCATCTTCCATCTCCCATACCGTCTCCATTGCGTATTTCTGGCGCAACTCATGGATATAGGCGCGAACCTTGGTTTCCCGCAGCAGGCGACAGCCCTGATAGGAAGCGTTTTTGTCTGAATACCCGGCTTCGCGCACGGCGCGGGCGGCATTGCCGTGATGGACATAATATTCACAGAACTGCTGCTGTTTCAGCTTCAACTGTTTACCGATAGACAATCCGCGTGGGGGTGTCCCGTTGGTCGGCAACTCCGCCGCCATCTCCGCCGCTGCACGTTTGGCATGAAAAAAGGAATCGGGCACGGGAATCTCCTTGTGGGGGGGTGAAAATTCAGAGTTTTTGGAATATATCACAAAATATAATAAATATCAAGATAATATGAATAAAATAGGAAAATTAAGATATTCAGTAATCTCCCAGTTTTACTCGTGCACATTGTATAGAGAGACGGGGAGCAGGTAGTATAAGATGATGGTCAGGAAATTTTGGATGGACGTTCAGTGGTAAAAGCGGTTTTCACGACCAAAGAGAGTTCGGCTTACGATGACCGCCCTTGGGAGTGTTACCATTTTCCAAAAACCTATCTGAATTATGTCGAGCAGACGGTTGGCGATATGATCGTCTATTACGAACCACGGCGAAGATCGGCAGATCTTTCCAGCGGGGGTGGACGACAATCCTATTTTGCCACGGCAATTGTCACCCATATTGATGCAGACCAAAAGCGGGATGGTCACTTCTACGCTTGGGTGAAAGATTACCTTCGATTCGATAATGCCGTCCCGTTCAAAGGGCGTGAGAGTTATTTCGAAAGCGGCCTAAAGAAGCCGGACGGCAGTACCAATAAGGGCGCATTTGGTCGTGCCGTCCGGCATGTTCCTGATCAGGAATTTGAAGCAATACTGACCGCGGGATTCTCTAACAGTTTGGTGCGTGAGGAATATTTGACCGAGCCGACTGGATTGAATGAAATTCAAATGGAAATTGATCGCCCGATCACCCAGTCCGTCTTGAGTCGCCCATTTCGGGACAAAGCGTTCCGTCAGCAAATTCGCTACGCTTATAATGACAGATGTGCCGTGACGGGTTTGCGGTTGATCAATGGAGGCGGAAGGCCGGAAATTGAAGCCGCGCACATCAAACCCGTAGAAGATCGTGGTCCCGATGCTGTGCAAAATGGGATTGCGCTTTCACGTACGGCCCATTGGATGTTTGATCGTGGTCTGATTTCAATAGACGACGATATGAAGATTCTTAAATCAAAGAGTTTCCCTCTGGGCGATGCCGAAAGCCTGATCAACCACGAAGGATATTTGATTGTCCCGGAGAACAGCACTTTACGACCCCATCCGTCATTTTTGAACTATCACCGCGAGATCGTGTTTAAGGAGTGACCATGTCTGAAATTTCCGAATTATCGCCGGACGCAAAAAGATGGTTGGATGAAGTGAATAAAGTCATGACCGAGCAATATTTTATAAATTCTGAGGATGCCGGTTGGGACAACAAACTGATCGAAATATACTATGGTTATGGAGATTTGCCCGCCGAGTTTGTCGAATGGTACGTAGAGAAATACGGCCTTTATGAATTTCGGATGTATTAGTTGATTTAACCTTGTCTCTCCGGTCCGCCACCAACTCTCAACATTTCTCTAATACTAAAGCTAACTCAGAGGGATGGTGTTGAACGGGAAAGGAATTAGGCTGCAAGTATCCCATGTTCTGGCAACAATTCGGTAAGAATAAGATTCCGGTGCCATCGTGCTGCGCGATAAAACAGGTGCAGGTCAGTCTTTATCAATTCGCCAGATCCGGGGGCCGATGCCGGACGGAACTTCATATCTTCAATAGTTTCCGTCCATCTGTCCCCAAGATAGTCCGGTATGGCTTCATTTTTGCCGGTGATCTTTCCGGACTTCATAGCGGTTTTCCACTTTGATATGCGGTCTTCCTTTTTTCCTTCAAACCGGATGACATCGCGTACGGCAGATGAAATCGTCGCCCAGCTTTGGCCACCGTTGGGATCTTTGTGATTGGGACTGAGAGCAGCGTAATTCTCGAACATCGCGTGCAAGGCCTTGCACCCTTCCATGAAATCCTTGCTGTTTTGCCGATCAACGATAACGCCATCAACATCGCGAATATATGACCAGTTCAGATAGGGGCGGTCTGGATAGGTAAGCGCAGGTCCGTGCCCAAGTGGAAAGCTGTGGGACACACCGGAGCTCTTGATTTTATCCCAAAGTTTTGTGGCTTTTGAAGTTACATATTCAAGAACGGTTTCATCGTTGATAGATATCTTCAGGCTATCATCGCGAATTGCATTCAGGTTATGGTTTGCGCCGATAAATCCATAATGAGCAAAGGTATCGGCATAGACGTGGGCTGTTACCCCGATCAAATGTGGTCCGTATTTAACTTTGCCAGCCTGTTCGAGATTACGCCTTACGACCACACGCGCGATATTACTGTCTTTCCGGCATATCAGCTTTTCGGCGATAGAGTTGCCTTGTCCACCGGGTAGAAAATGAAAAGGCAACCAGACCATGCGCTGATCGCTGGCATCGGCATTGTGATAATCGATTGTCTTATGGGCCGTCATTTCTGCAAGCATAGAACGGCCATCGTCGAGATGAAGGCTTTCATCAAGAATAGCATCATCGACGTACTCAGATGCGCTTGCGATCACAGTTGCCGTTTTCCTTTTGAGGCCTGCCGCTCTCGCCAAAGCGTAAACACCATAATAATGCATATCGGCTTGCATTCAATTATCCCTTCGCAAAACGACAAAACAACTAGAAGGAATTGTAAGATAATAATATTCTAATTAAAAGATGAAAAAAGTACACATAATTAAACAATGTCCCTACATGTGCCGGGAAGCATGTAACAACCTGACACCAGTGACCCCCGTCACTTCGCGGCACTGAATAGTCGTCTATGCCTTGGGTAACAGTTATCAACCGGACACAAGAGACTCCAGATATGTCGAGTGACAGCAGATTCACCGAACAACGGAAATCCGAACGATTATCCTTTTCCGCGAAAGTCAGTGTGACTCTGGGCGGGCGGGTGGTTGAAGGGGGGCTGCTTGATATTGGCGCAGGCGGTGCCAAGGTTAGTCTCGCGACAGCCATGCCCGCTCAACCTGAACCGACGCCCCGGGCCGTGACCCTGAATATTCCGAAATTCGGCGCGTTTGATGGCACCATCGTGTGGACGGACGGCAAAACTGTGGGCATTGCGTTTTCCGAAAACCACAAGACACTGGTAAGCCTGATCCGCGAAGCGATTACGCGAGGTGCGGCCTGAAAAAGACTGGAGGGCAGTCTGTCCGCGCTCGACAGGAATCCCGCGCCCTTCCGGTTCCGCTCCCGGTCCTGCTCCACGTCTTCCGGTTGCACAGCGATTATCATTTCATTAATCACAGGAAAAGCCTAGTATAGCTGCGGATTTGATGACGGCTTGGGGGGAAAGGCTCAGTCATGAAATGCTTAATTGTGTATTGTAAAGATCAATGACCCTCGATGCGGGGGGACAGGCGATTGACATCAGCGCCCGGGACATTGACTCCCTGTCTGTCCTGCCGCTCGCCATATTGCCGCTTGAGACCGAAGCCCTTCGCCGTATCCGCATGATCAAGGACAGCAGGCTTGAAAGCGCCATCGAGATTTTTTCAGGCGAAAGCGTCGGCAGCGGCCTGATCTATTTGTCCAACCTCCGTGAAACGTTTCCGCGAGTCACCCTTGATGATTGCGACATGCTGGCGGCGGTTGCCGAACTGCACAGTTTTGATGTCTACAGCCTGCGTATTTCCCTGCGCAATATCGGCATTGAAGTGGATGCGCAAAAACATCTCTGTCTGTCCGAAGCCAAACAGCGGGAATTGCAGGAATATATCCGCCCCTTCACCGAACGTCTGATCAAACAGATATATGGCGGCACTGAAGCAAATGTTGATACCACGACAATTGCCACGCTGTTTCACGATCCGGATGTCAATGCGGCGCGCGAAAAGCTCAGGAACATTGCCAGAAACCTCTCCATTCCCCTGCAGGACGTGCCACAGTTTCTTGCTGATTACGGTGATATTTATCTGTCGGTTGCCTATTACCGGAACTGCCTTGATTCGGTGCAGCCGGTCATTGATGATTTTCTGGCGACTCTCGACGAAATCAAACAGCACCGGGAGATGATGCAAAATCAGGAACTGATGAAGGTGTGTAAACATCTTGAGGGCAAGCTCGGCAATATGAAGACCCTGCTGACCAGCCGCTTCGATACCTTCACCAGTAACACCGATGACATGTGGCAGGACATGAACGCCGAACGGTTCGGCAATTTCAGGCAGATGGTGGAAGACAGTCATTCGGTGCTTGGTGGGTTGCTCTGTGTGCTGAGCATAAAAATGACCGTCTGGAGCGATAATTTTCCACTCCACAGTATGGCAGGTCCCAGCCGCCGCGCCGACTTCATCATGACGGAAATGCGTCAGGGATTACTGAACTAGCTTTTTGCCCTCGTCTGGTTGTTCATTCGATCCGTTCCCCATCTCTTCTACTCACCACACGGATCAAACAGCCCGCCATCCAGATGTTGATGTCCCCAGTGCATGGCCTGAAGCAGCACAGGCTCCAGCGCGCGGCCGCTATCGGTCAGGTGATAGTGGTATCTGACCGGGCGTTGCTGATAGGTTTCACGCCGCACCAGTCCCCAGTTCATCAGTCGTTTAAGCCGCTCGGAAAGGATGTTGCTCGGCACCCGCTCGGCGCTGTCCTGTAACGCCTGAAAGGTGTGCTTGTCGTGCCACATCAGATCGCGGACAATCAGCAGGGTCCATTTATCACCGACCAGTTCCAGGGTACGCGCAATCGAGCAGCGTGAGCGGAAATCGTGATCTTCCCTTTTCAAAACTTCGGTCATCCGGCCGGTTTCCCTGTTGCTGTCGGCTATTTTCCTGTTTTAGCACAAGTCACTTGCATTTTTAAAGCGTGTTGTGTATTCAGTAACTTTCAAATTTAAAGTGACTACCGATACCTGTCTGTGCTGATGAAAGGTGGATCATGAACAAACTGGTTTTGGCGAACATCGCAGCGGCAGCAGCGGCCTTGAGTGCGGGCGCTGCCGTGGTCGCGACGCGGCTGGTGGTTGGTGAAACCGATCCGGTGACGCTGGCTTTTTATCGCTACATCGTGGCCGTGGTCTGTCTGCTGCCGATCCTGCCCTTTGTCTGGCCGAAAAACCCGATCCCGTCTGGTGATGTGCTGAAAATTGCGATCCTTGGGGCGCTGTTCTTCGGGATATTTCCGTGGGCGTTCAGTGCCTCACTTCAGTACACAACAGCACCCCGCGGCGCCATCGGGCTGGCGACCATCCCGATCCAGACGCTGATTGTCGCTGTTCTGTTCGGGCGCGAACGTCTGAACCGCAACAAGGCGATCAGCGTCAGTCTGGCCTTTGTCGGTATTATCATTGTTTTTGGGCCGCAAGCGCTCGAAGCGCGTGGGTCCGACATTTTTCTCGGTGACGGCCTGATGCTGCTGGCCGCGTTCAGTGCGGCTCTGTATTCTGTTTTCGGTCGGACAACGCTTGGCCAATACGGGCCGTTGTTCGTCACCGTGTTGATGATGATGTTTGGTATTCTCGCCCTGTCGCCGCTGGCGATCGCCTCGGGGGCGTTGGATGCGGTGCCGGAATTCACCAGAGACGGTTGGCTGGCCTTGCTGTTTCTCGGCACCTTTGGCGGTGCCATCCAGTTTTCCCTGTTCGCCTGGGCGCTCCGCTGGCTGGCACCGACACGCACCGTGATCTATCTGACGCTGAACCCGGTTTCGGCGATGATGTTGGGGATGGCGGTCCTTGGAGAGGCCATAACGATCGAGCTGCTGGCCGGGCTGATCTTTATATTAAGCGGGATTTTCGTTGCCAACTTGCCAAAGCGGGAGGCCGGGAGAGGCGTAACGGAGAGGGTGTGACAGGGATTGAGTCGTTCAGGCCAGCGGTCAGGTGCTGACGTCTAACCGTCATCGCGCAGACTCTTCAAGCCGATCCCTGTTGCCGCGAACCCGCCATCGACATTCAGCACATTGCCATTGATGTAGCTGGCTTTGTCACTGCTCAGAAAAAAGATCGCTTCGGCCAGTTCGTCTTCGGTGCCGTAGCGGTTTAGCGGAATGGCGTCGTGGTAGTCGGCGCGGATATCCGGCGTATGGACCTTTTTCGCCATCGCCGTGTCAACCGGGCCGGGTGAGACGGCGTTAACGCGAATGCCTTCATTACCAAGCTCCGCCGCCAGCTGTTTGGTCAGGTGCATCAGAGCGGCCTTGCTGGTGCCATAGGCGGCGCGCAGCGTCGATGCCCTGACCCCGGAGATTGAGGTGATGTTGACGATGCTGCCACCACCCGCCTTTCGCATTTCGGGCACGCAGGCCTGGGTGCAGATAAACGGACCGGAAAGATTGGTAGCCATGACCTCCGACCAGTCTTCGAAGCGGGTCTCCATTGCGGAACGGAAGATGGCGATTCCGGCGTTGTTGACCAGTGCATCAATGCGCCCGAACCTTTTAACCGCACACTCAATGGCGGCGGCGACCTGACCGGGTCTGGACACGTCGCAAGGGATGGACAGCGTGTTGTCCGGATCCTTCAGTCCGGCACACGCCTGATCCTGTGTCTCGCCATCGATATCCAGCATCACAACCTGCCAGCCCTGCCTGAGGAACTTCCCTGTCGTCGCCAGGCCAATGCCGCGTGCGGCCCCGGTTACGACTGCAACTTTTTTCATATTTGTTATCCTTCGGTCAAATTTGTATCACGATTGCCGATGCGTCGAACGCTGGCAAGGAAAGTCTGAACGCCGGGTTCTGAAACCGCAGTCCGGAACCTGTGACGGTCGTTCAGGCTATTCGTCGGGAGGTCTGGTCACTGCGGGCTGAATTTGCTCCAGCCGTCGCTGGTCGACTGAATTTCATGGTAGTGGTGTTTGTCGACATGGTCGCTGACGATGGAAACGATTGACGTGACCTGCTTCTGGTCATTGGACAGCGGCAGGCGGAACAGCGACTGGACCTCTTCGCGTTGATGGCCGATGCGTGTTGTGACGCGGTAAAATCTGGGTTCGAACTGTTGGGTAAACGCGTCGAGAGAGGCGCGGATGGCGGCTGAAAAGTTACGATTCGCCATGTCGTCAGTGGTTTTTTGAGTCAGGTCCGAACCGTTCATGTCAACGAAACCGGAGCCGAAAAAACGATATCGGTAGGCCCGCGGGTCGGTTTCGACATCCTTGACCATGGTAAAGCGAAGCATCGACAGGGGAATCTGCATTAAATCGAACTCCGGCCATGTCGGGGCGATACGGTCGCCTTTCAATTGCCGCCAGTAGTTATGCACGGGCCGCAGGCTTTCTGGCAGGTCGTCGATCGGGACCGGGTCAAATTTAATGTCGTGCATGTGCTTTAACTACCTTCAAGGGTAATGATAACCCTATTGGCCATGAAGACAATAGCATGCAACTTAAGGCATTTTCTCTTGTCAATTTCGGGCAAAGTGAAAAACTGGGGCCTGCGACCTGTCAGAATTTCGCCAAAACCGTACAAGAATAACGAGGCCAAGGTGACACACGCCGAACAGGGATTTTCACGTTCATTGTGGTCGGCTACTGCCGAACCCGCGCCGCCGACTACGCCACTTGCCAGTCGTCAATCGGCCGATGTGGTGATCATCGGGGCCGGGTTTACCGGGTTGTCGGCAGCGTTGCATCTGGCTGAAGCCGGGAAATCGGTAATTGTAGTTGAGGCCCGCGACATCGGCTGGGGTGGGGCCGGGCGTAATGGTGGTCAGGTCAATCCGGGGTTCGAAGCCCTGCCGTCCGGGCTGCGGGCGCGGTTTGGCGCGGAACGGGGCGAACGGATTGCCAGATTTGCCGATGGCGCCTGTGATCTGGTGTTCGATCTGATCGCCCGCCACGACATCAAATGCGCCCATCGCCGCGCGCCCTTTATACGTGGTGCCTATGGCAACCGGGGCCTCAGGCAGATAAACAGCTGGGTTGAGGAATGGCAGGCGTTCGGTGCACCTGTGACGCTGAAATCTGCGGCTGAGACTGAACATCTGCTCGGCAGCCCCTTTTTTCAGGGAGGCATGGAAGATGCCCGCGGCGGCAGTCTGCAACCGTTGTCCTATGTCCGGGGACTGGCCCGCACCGCACTGGCGGCGGGTGCCGCAATTCATACCGACAGCGCGGCCCTGTCGGTTGAACGTGTCGCTCTGGACTGGCAGGTGAGTACGGAAAATGACGCTCAGGTAACGGCGCCCTGTCTGCTGGTTGCGACCAATGGATATACGGACAATCTGTGGCCCGGATTGCGCCGCCATATCGTTCCGGTCGCCAGTCTGCAATCGGCGACCGAACCATTGTCGGAAGATTTGCGGGCGCGGATTTTACCTTACGGTCATCATGTCTCCGAAACCCGTCGGGCAATGGTTTATTTTCGTATCGACGAGAATGGCCGTTTCCAGATCGGCGGGCGTGGCAGCCCGTTTGATCCAACCCGTCAGTATGCCGACACAAACCATATCCGCGCCGAAGCCGTGCGTCTTTATCCCGCCCTGAAAGATGTCCGCTGGCAATATGACTGGGGTGGGCTGGTGGCAATCACCAAGACCCGCTTGCCGCACCTGATTGAACTCGGTGACAATGCTTTCGCCGGTCTAGGTTATAACGGGCGCGGGGTGGCGATGGCGACGGCAATGGGCAAACAGATGGCTGAATTGCTGCTCGGTGAAGATGTGCCGGTGCCCCGGACAAAGGGAGCCCCCTTTGTCTTTCATGCCTTTCGCAATATCGGAATCGCCTGGCATATGCTAAGCGGACGGTTGCTTGACCGTTTTGACGGTTAGGGTCTTCAGAGCGCCCAAAGGCCCCCATCGTCTCAGTCGCTGTCATTCTTTTTCTTCTTCTTGTCCTTGCCTTTGGTCTTGTTGTCGGATGATTTTCCGCGTTCCTGTTCGTCAGATTTACGGTTTTCGTTGGTGTCGTTACAGTTGATATCGTCTTTGGAGCAGGATTTTTCGGGCTTGTTTTTGGCGTTGTCATCCTCGTCGTCATCGTCTTTTTTGCTCTTGTTTTTCTTTTCCTTCTTTTTTTTGTCTTTCTTGCTCTTTTTATCCTTGTCCTTTTTCGCCTCGGCGGTTTTGAGAACAAGGCTCAGGTCGTGCGGATCAATGCTGACCGGCACCATCCAGCCGCTGAGAGCGAAGGTGACGAAAAAAACCCCGAGAAGAAACTTTCTGAACATCAACATGGATGTATTCCCTTTGTTATTGATTGACAGTGCGTACACGAGAGTATGCTATTTCAACAGGGCTATGACAGACCATAGACTTTATCAAACAAGATCAGGCAGCTGTTCGATATTGACGTTTAATGGGGCTTTGGCTCTTCAGGCGCGAGATTTTTGAAATTCCGGCCACAGGTCGCGGAAACTTCAGAGATCGCTGATCGACAGAATATGATCGACCTGTTCGCCGGGCGCCGACAGCGGCAGGCGCAGCGTCAACTGGGTGATTGTCGGTCGCGGTTCGGGCAGACGAATGTTCCTTCTGAATGCCAACGGGCACCAGACATCAATTACCCTCAGGTATTCCGCGGTTACCGCATCGCCACGTCCCTGCGGATGCCCGGATACGGTCTCCCCGGAACCCCAGAGCCGGTACCTGAATTCAAGCGAGTCGGGTTCGATATCGACAATGGCGAAAAACGGAATGACCCTGGCTGGCAGTTCCATGATGCTGAACTCCCACCATGTCGGTGCCCGGCGTTTACCCAACAGGTTTTGCCAACAGGTCAGGCACTGACCGAGCACCCCGTCAATTTCATCGACCGGCACATCTACGGATTTATCGTAAACCAGATCATTCATGGACCGCAAAGCACAACGCAAACTTGCGGTAGTATACATCCCCTATCAGATTGGTTGATCAGTAGAGTAATATCCTGCCTGATTGCGCGGTTTCTGTATTTCGCACAAAAAAAGAACCCGTCGTTTCGGCGACGGGCTCTCTGATTCTGTAACGCGATTGGCTGAGTGTTGTCCTCAGTCCAATGCAACAAGATTGTCAGCGGCTTCCTTGCCGTTGCGTCCGGCAACAAGTTCATATTCCACAGCCTGTCCTTCGCGCAGGCCCTTCAGCCCGGCTTTCTCAACAGCAGTAATATGAACGAAGGCATCAGAGCCCCCCTGATCCGGTTCAATAAATCCAAATCCCTTGGTTGCGTTAAACCATTTAACTTTCCCTGTCGGCATCTTGATCCTCACTTTGTATCAACCTGACACATACTCATGTGCCTTCAAAACCAGGCTTCACATGTCGAGGCCCATCGTTCAGCAAATGCCGGATGGGCGGTCAGCCCGTCGATACGCCGTGACTTGTGGCACCAGCCGACATTTTAGGGCGAATCGGGAACAAAATTCAACATTTCAATCGATTTGTATTAAAACACAATAACCTGTCGAATGGTTTCGCCGCGATCCAGCTTATCGAACGCGGCGTTGATGTCGGCCAGTTTTATGCGTTCGGACAGCAACCTGTCGACCGGCAGAAGCCCTTGTTGGTAAAGCTGAATATAGCGTGGAATGTCGCGCACCGGCACGCAGGATCCCATGTAACTGCCTTTCAGCGTGCGTTCTTCAGCTACCATCGTCAGGTGATTGATTGCCGCATTGTGATCGGGATGGCTGAGCCCCGATGAAACGGTGGTGCCGCCGCGCCGGGTCACGTTATAGGCGATGTTCATGGCCTCGACCGTACCGGCCGCTTCGAAGGTGTATTCGGTGCCGCCGCCGGTCGCTTCGCGCATGGCGGCAACGCAGTCTGGGTCATTTGCATTGAACGTATCGGTGGCCCCCAGTTGCCGTGCCAGCGCCAGTTTGCTGTCCAATAGATCAATGGCAATGATCCGCTTGGCACCGATCATCTTGGCCGCCAGCAGGGCATTCAGTCCGACCCCGCCAAGGCCGACGACGCCGACGGTCGCACCCGGTTTGACCTGGGCTGTATTCAGCACCGCACCAACGCCGGTGATCACCGCACAACTGAACAGCGCAGCCTCATCCAGCGGCAGGCTTTTATCGATCTTGATGACCGAATGTTCCGACGCCACGGCGTATTCGGCAAAGCATGAAACCCCGCTCTGGTGACTGATCGGTTTGCCGTCAAGCGACAAACGCTTGTCACCGTTCAACAGGCGGCCTTCGGCGTTGGCCAATGTGCCGGGCTCGCAGATGCCGGGGCGACCGGACAGGCACGGTTCACAATGGCCGCAGGAGGCGGCAAAGATAAAAACGATATGATCACCGGGTTTGACACTGCTCACCCCCGGCCCGACCTCGGCTATTATGCCCGCCGCTTCATGCCCCAGAACGATCGGCACAGGGCGTTTGCGCGTACCGTTGACAACCGAAAGATCGGAATGACAGACGCCTGCGGCCTTCATCTCGACGAGAACCTCGCCGGGGCCGGGCGGGTCGAGGTCGACTTCCGTGACCGCGACCGGTGTGGAGTTGGCATAGGGTTTGGACCGCCCGGCCTCAAGCAATACAGCTGCGCGCATTTTCATCTCATCAGGCCCTCCGGAAATCTTGATTCGGAATTTTGTCAAACTTAACGCAGGCGACAAGGGGGAGCAATCACCGCCGGTGATAATAACGGCTCATTCTCCCGGTATGATCCCGCCCCTGAATTCACCGGTTTCGACAGTGCACCACAGGACTTTTTGACTGACCGGCAGCGCATAAACCAAGTCCTCGCCGCCCTTTTCTTCGCCAAAGCGTGCGCGAATACAGGACCGATAAAGAAGTTCAGGCAGGTCCGTCCGGTCGGTGTGAAAACGCAGCAGAGCGTTAGACAGAATCCGGACCCCAACTCGTCGCTGATGCCCTGCATAAAAAATTTTGTGATCAAATTCGTCGGGGACTCGCGAGCCATCGTGTTCATGCCTATATCAAACCTGTTGCGGGCAGCATCAGGAACGACTGCCAGCCTAAGAAAAACAGGGAGAGAACAATGAAAAGATTTACCAAAATGCTGCTGTTGTCCGGTCGCATGACGGCGCTGCTGGCGGTTGGCGCCATGTCGGAAGCGGTGATGACGGCCCCCGTGCAGGCCCAGCAGGACATGTCGCAGGTTGAAATCAAGGCGATGGACCTTGGGTCAGGCGTGCATATGCTGGTTGGCGCGGGCGGCAACATCGGGGTCTCTGCCGGCGAAGACGGGGTGTTCATGATCGATGACCAGTTTGCCCCGCTGACCACCAGAATTCAGGCGGCGATTGCCAACATCAGCGACAAACCGATCCGCTTCGTTCTCAACACGCACTGGCATTTTGACCACAGCGGCGGCAATGAAAACCTGGGTAAAGCGGGTGTTGTTATCGTTGCCCATGACAATGTTCGCCAATTGATGAGCAAGGACCAGTTCCTGAAAGCATTCAACAAGAAGGTCCCGGCGGCGCCGAAGGTGGCCCTGCCGACGATTACGTTCAGCGACAGCTCAACCTTTCACATGAACGGCCAGACCATGGTGATCCAGCATGTCGATCCGGCCCATACCAACGGGGATTCGTTCGTTCATTTCAGGGAAGCCAACATCATCCATACCGGCGACCTCTATTTCAACGGCATGTATCCGTTTATCGATGCCCAGCATGGCGGCACGATCAACGGCGTGATCAAGGCCGCCGACGCGATCCTTGCCCTCGCCAATGACAAAACCCGGATCATCCCGGGCCACGGACGGTTGAGCAACAAAGCCGAACTGATCGCTTATCGTGACATGCTGATCAAGGCCAGAGACAGCGTCAAACACCTGACCGATGCCGGAAAATCCGAAGAGGAGGTATTGGCGTCGAACCCACTGGCAGAGCTTAACGGCACTTGGGGACAGGGGTTCATGAAACCCGATTTCTTCACCAAAATCGTTTATGCCAATTTGAAGATTTAGACGCCTGATCCGGCCCGATAAAAAGCCCCGGTGGACCGACTGGTCTCCGGGGCTTTTTTGTTCGCTGGATGTACATATTTGCCGATATCCATTGGCCCTCAACAGCCTATAAAAGATGTGGTATGCTAAACACCCGGAATTTCTCCGGGTTAGGGAAAAACCATATCCAGATCGCCAATCCGGGTTTGCGCCTGTTATTTTTCTGAGGCAGAGCTGGATGAACTGATCTTGACTGGAAGTGGGGGTGGACGATGAGAGCTTTAACTGTGGCAACTCTGGGGGCTGTGCTGATCGCACTTGCGGCCTGCGAAACCGCTGATTCAGGTGGCGCCGACAAGGATGTCAATCTTGATATCGGACCGTTTACCAACTGGTTGATCATGGAACGGGCAAAGACCGACGAAGTGCTTCAATCATCCAAAAAGAAAAAAGGAAAAATTGGCAGAAAATGCTTCAAGCAATGCAAGGCAGCATATGACGAATGCATGGACAGCCAGGAAGTTCCGGATTCATTCCCGAAAACCTCATCTGATGAGGTTGGCTGGAATGATTTGGGAGGTCCGTACGGTCACAAACCGACAGGGGGTAATGTGCCAACGGGTCGCTATGAAATCTGTGAGCGTGAGTTCGTAACGTGCTTTACAGCATGCAAGAAAGAATAATTACACCTTTGTTGCGACAATAAACACCGACTTGCCTTTGCCCGGTTGCCATTGCTGGTCGATCCGGAAACCGGCGGCTGTCAGGCTGCCGGTGAGCACTTCGGCAGAGAAAAACTTGACCATTGGCAACAGGCCGAAATACCGGCCGATCCGCAACAGGACCTTTATTATCCACATCATGTTGCCGAGGCAGACGGTCGAGGTAACAAAAACACCACCGGGTTTCAACAGCCCGTGAACCTTGTTGATGACAATATCCCTGTCTTCCAGCAAATGCAGGATGCTGTGGCCCATAACAACGTCATAGGTTCCATCGGGCGCATCCAGCCCTTCAATGCCTGATTGTTCGAAGGTGACGTTGGTGATGTTAGCAGACGCGGCCTTGGTCCGGGCAATCTCGAGCATCTTCGCGGATATATCGATGGCGCGGATATGTTTGACGAAGGGGGCCTGAATAAGCGCCGTGGTCCCTGTTCCGCATCCGAACTCAAGGACCTCCATATCCGCTTTAAGAACGTCCTGCGTCAGTTTCAGCTTTTTCTGATAGGCGGCTTCATCGGAGACGGCCCGCTTGGCATAACCTTTGGCATGTCGGTCCCAAAATTGACTTGGCTGGCTCATGATCGTTCCCATTCAGGTGGCCGGGGGTCAGGGGGTGGTTGTTATCAACATATTCAGGCAAATGATATCGCCTAATTTCGTTTGCATGCGATGCAACGAGTTTTATCGCCTGTCGCAATACGCTGATCAGAGCCAGCGCCCGTATCAAACTCCTGGTTGACACTGAAAAAACAGGTTGCCTGCGATCAGCTTCCGGCGGAAGATTACCTGAACTGATGCTTGGTGGGGAGAGCGGCATGGATCAGGAACTGCGTGACGCGGCCCGCGATCATCTGGTGCGCTATGGTCAGGGCGAGATTGACAGGCTTTATGTGTCGGCCAGGGGCGCTGTCATAACAGATGACGAAGGTCGCGAGATTCTTGATTTTACCTCCGGCCAGATGTGCGCGACGCTTGGTCACAGCCATCCGGCGATTGTCAAAACCATTCAGTCTGGCGTTGTTGATGCGGTGCACATGTTTTCCGGCATGATCCCGGAGCCGGTCGCACGGCTGGCGAAAAAACTGGCGGACTGGTTGCCGGGATCACTGAGCAAGGTCTTGCTGGTCAGTACCGGCAGCGAAAGCAACGAAGCGGCGCTGCGTATGGCCAAGATGGTCACCGGTGGATATGAGGTGATCGGCCTGGGCGGTTCATGGCACGGGGTGACGGGGCAGTCGACGGCGCTGTCATATGCCAGTGACCGGCGTGGCTATGGTCCCAAAGTCCCCGGCGTGTCGATGATCCCCGAACCCTATGCCTATCGCTGCCCGGTCAGGCATTGCCGGGACAAATGCGATATGACCTGCATGAAGATCGGTCTTAACATGTTTGATATGGCGTCGGAAGGCGCACCAGCGGCGATTATTGCCGAGCCGATTCTCAGTGCCGGGGGAGTGATCGTGCCGCCCGACGGGTATTTCAAGATGCTTCAGGACGAAGCTGAAAAACGTGGAATGATGCTGATCTTTGATGAAGCGCAGACGGCGTTCGGGCGCATCGGTGCGAAGACAGCGGCGGAAAAGCTGGGCATCACACCGGATATCATGAGCGTGTCGAAAACCCTTGGCGGCGGCCTGCCGCTGGCAGCGACCATCACCACTGACGAGATCGAAGAGAAGGCCCATGCGCAGGGGTTCAACTTCTACACCAGTCATGTCTCCGACCCGTTGCCCGCGCTCGCCGGCCTCGCTGTTTTGGAAACGCTGGTCGAGGAAGACCTGATCGAGCGGGCCAATCAGACCGGTGCCTATTTGCGCCAGCACCTTGGTGCCCTGCAACAGAAGTACGAAGCGATTGGTGACATTCGCGGGCAGGGGTTGATGTTCGGCATTGATCTGGTGAAAGATCGCGAAAGCCGCGAACCTGATCTTGAACTTGGGGACGTGACCACAAGACGCTGCATGGAACTGGGTCTCTCGATGAATATCAAACGCCGACCTGAACGCGGTGCCGTCTGGCGAATCGCACCGCCGCTGACGGTCACGCACGACGAGATCGACCGCGGCATCGGGATCCTTGACCAGGCGCTTCGCGAAGGCCTTGATGAACTGGCAGGATCTAAATGAGGGAGCAAAGGCATGACTGAAAACGCATTGATTATCGGTGCCGGGAAAGGGCTTAGCGCCTCGGTGGCCCGGTTGTTTGCCGCCGAGGGCATGACGGTCGGCCTGGCCGCACGAAACACCGACAAGCTGGCGTCACTGGTGGCGGAAACGGGTGGACGGGCCTATGCCTGTGATGCGACGGACCCCGATGGTATGGCCGGTCTGTTCGATCAGTTTGAGGCCGACATCGGCACACCGGATATTATGGTTTATAACCCGAGCTTCCGGGCGCGCGGGCCGATCACCGAGGTCGATCCCGTTGCCACAAAGCAGGCGATTATGGTCACCGCCTACGGTGCCTTTCTGGCCGCCCAGCAGGCAGCGCGGCGGATGGTGAAGGCGGGCAAGGGGGCCATGCTGTTCACTGGCGCGTCGGCAGGCGTCAAGGGCTATGCAAAATCCGCTCCGTTCGCCATGGGCAAGTTTGCGCTTCGGGGATTGTGCCAGAGTCTTGCCCGTGAACTGTCGCCACAGAATGTTCACGTCGCGCATTTTGTCATCGACGGGCATATCCTCAACCCTGAGCGCGGCGCGCCCTACAATGACCCGGCGTCGTCTCTCAATCCTGACGAGATTGCCAAAACCTACCTTCATATCGCCCGTCAGGACGCCAGCGCCTGGACCTGGGAAATTGAACTCAGGCCTTCGGTGGAGACATTCTGATGACGCTCAGCGAAAATGAGGTCGAACAGTTCCAGCGTGACGGGTATGTCTCGCCGGTTGATGTTTTAAGCGTGACGGAAGCTGGCGAATTGCGAAAGAAGCTGGAAGCGACAGAGGCAAAGCAGGGCGGCGCACTTTATCCGGAGCAGCGCAGCAAATCGTTTCTGTTGTTCAAGTGGCTGAATGACCTGATCCGCGATCCGCGCATTCTCAATCCGGTCGAACAATTGATCGGCCCCGATATCCTGTTGTGGAATACGATTTTCTGGATCAAGGAAGCGGGTGCCGAGAGCTTTATTTCCTGGCATCAGGACACAAAATACTGGGGCCTGTCGAGCGATCAGGTGGTGACCGCGTGGATCGCGCTGTCGCCAGCCTCTGTTGAGGCCGGATGCATGCGGGTGATGCCGGGAACCCACCGGGGTGAAGTGCTGTCCCATGAAGATCGCTATCATGCCGACAACATGCTGACGCGAGGGCAAGAGATCAGCGCAGACCTGAACGAAGAGCGCGCCGTCTACATGCCCTTGGGTGTCGGTCAGATGTCGATCCACAACTACCGTCTGGCCCATGCTTCCGGTGCCAACAAATCAACAGACCGGCGGGTTGGTGTTTCGATGCATTTCATGCCGCCGGATACGGAACAGATTGTTGGCAACTGGGATTGTGCAACGCTGGTTCGCGGCAACGATCCTTATGGCAACTTCGAACCCGCTCCCGTTCCAGCCCATGATTTTGATCCGTCCGCCGTCGCCTTTCATGACAAGGCGTCAAAGGCGATCAGTGAGGTGCTTTATGCCGGAGCGGCGGTCAACGACCGGAAGCTTTGATGGTGTCTGTTATCTGGCGGCGCTGACGATGATCTCTACCAGTGCGCCGGGTTCCAGTTCAACGCCGCCGATGCACGCCCGTGCCGGACGTTCCAGATCGCCAAGCCAGTCTTTCCAGACTTCGTTCATGGCAGGTTTCAAGGTAATTTCGGTCAGGTAAATGGTGACGTTCAGCAGGCGGGTCTTGCCGGTCCCGCATTTGGCCAACCGGTCATCGATTTTGGCCAGCACCTCTCTGGTTTGACCGGCGACATCGAGTTCGCGATTGGTCGCGGTAAGGCCACATACATAGATCGTATTATCGTGGACAACGGCCTGACTCAAAATCTCACCGGAATCGAGGTGTTTGATGGTCATGGTTGGCTCCTGTTGGTCGGGTTCTTGAGTACCCCAAGAATGGGATATGCTCCGTTTCCAATAATCAGGGCGATGCGTTTTTCGGTATGGGCCGGTTGACCGGCGACCAGCACCAGCAGAGCCACTGTAACGACGACCCAAAACCTAACCATGATTACCTCCCCTGACGCCAAGGAAATTCCAGTTTGGCACAAAGCGATTTGATGGGGAAGATGAATGACGGGAGGCTTCGGGTTTTGCCGACCAACACTCTTCCTTCCAGAGAGAAACAGAAGTACGTTCCCATTCAACCGGATAAAATGGATCTAAAAAAACATGGCCCGACCAAAATCAAATGTCGTGCAGCACCTTGAAGCGGGCGTCCAGAGCCTGAATGCCGACAATCCGGCGGCGGCCAAAACGTCGTTTCTCAAGGCACTGAAACAGGCTCCGAACAACGCCGACGCGCTTCACCTGACCGGTCTCGCCTATAATGCGCTGGGATCGAGTAACAGTGCGGTGCGATATATCGAAAAAGCCCTTAGTGTTGCCGGTGATAATCTTCAGTTTCTAAATAATCTTGGGCAAATCCTGCGTAATAACGGTCAGGCAGAGCAGGCATGCAGTGTTTTTGGGCGGGCACTGAACGTCGCGCCCGGTAATCTTGATGTGCTGAATAACATGGGGAACGCGTGTTCGGATATCGGCGACACAGACAAGGCCATTGAGTGTTTCAAGGCGATTATCGAGACATCCCCGAGGCCGATAACGGCCCACTATAACCTCGGAAATGTTTATCTGGAAGCGAAGCAGGCCGCCCTGGCCGGGGATTGTTTCCGTCAGGTTCTGGCGTTTGAGCCCCGGCATTTCGAAGCACAAAATAATCTCGGGTTATGTTATCTGGAACTCGATGAATTGGGGAAAGCGTGTGAAGAGTTAAGGCAGGTGATTACCAGCAATCCGCAGTTCGCCGAAGCGCACTACAATCTTGGAAACGCCCTGCAAAAACGTGGGCAGCTGGAAGAGGCCGTCGACAGTTTTCACAACGCCCTTAACATCAAACCCGATTACCCGGAAGCCTGGGCCAATCTCAAATTCATTGCCCAGGCGCTTCAGGACGCGGAGACCGGGGGGAAAGACCGGTGTGTATCCGGACTGAGTGCCGAGGCGTGCGCCACCGCTGACTTTGCCTTGCTTGAATACTATCTGAATGATCTGAAGCGGCTCAACGTTGAGGAAAACGTCAAAAAAGCGATGGCGGCACTGCCAGCACAAAGCGATGAAGAGGTTGTCATTGACGGAAAAACCTTATCCCCGGAAAAACTGTCCCGGTATCCGGAAAAGGTGGTTGCGTTGTTGCATTTCGGACGCAGTGGCACCGGGCTGCTGCACAGCCTGATCGATGGTCATCCGGAAATTTCGGCCCTGCCCAGCATTTATCTGCGCGGTTATTTCAATGCCGGTGTCTGGGACAGGATTTCCGCCGACGGATGGCGCGGTCTGCCGGAACGGTTCGTTGACGAGTTCGCCGTCCTGTTTGACGCCCGCTCGCCCAAGCCGACGCCCGGCAAACTTGGTGAAGATTCGGTATGTCTGGGACAAAAGGAGGGCATGGCGAATGTCGGGGATGATCGCGATGAGGCGCTTGTGTTGGACCGCGACAAATTCTGTTCCGAAGCGCTGCGCCTGATGAAGGGTCGCGGCAAAATTGATCCCGGATCATTTTTGCTGATTGCCCACGCGGCTCTGGAAAAGGTGATGAGTTCCGGGACTGAAAAACACACGGTCTTCTATCACATCCATAACCCCAACGATTTCGCCCTGCTAAATTTTATGCGCTACGTGTCGGACACGCGGCTGATGATAATGGTGCGCGAACCTGTGCAGAGTTGTGAATCATGGATACGTGAAGAGTTCCAAAACAGCGATTACAGCTCGATTGTACATAAAATTATCACCATGCTTTTTGCTATCGACCAACCGGCTTTCCGGATGCAGGACTCTGTCGGCATCCGCCTTGAAGACCTGAAGAACCGGCCCGAGGAAACCATACGCAGCCTCTGTACATGGTTGGGTATCGAAGAAACGGAGAGCCTTTATCAGATGACGGCGCTGGGCAGGAAATGGTGGGGCGATCCGTCGAGCCCCGATTATGATCCGGACAAGGCAATGTCGCCTTTTGGCAAGTCTTCGATCCAGCGGAGAACCGGGTCGATATTCAGTGAACAGGATCAGTTTGTCCTCGGCACACTTTTTTATCCGTTCAGTGCACGGTTTGGTTATCGGCAGCCTGACCAGGGCGAATTTGAAAATCATCTGAAAGACCTGCGCCCGTTGCTGGATGAACCGCTTGATTTCGAAAGAGCGATGGCAGGAAAATCTGGCGCAGGCCCGGAGAACATCAAGTGCGGTCAGGCTTTCCGGTTTTTTCATGCCGGACTTATCGAACGCTGGCGTACGCTGGACAGGTTTGGCGATTATCCCGGACTGTTAACTCCACTGGATATTTCCGGCGGCTGACCGGAATCGCGTTAAATGAATTATGCGCCGGGTTGCGCAAGAGTGTTCACGGGCTTGGGATCACACCCTTTTCTGAACCGACGACCCGGGTTTGTCGCATCCGCCGACGCCAGCGATCGGCATCGTATCCGGCTCCTCTGTGCAGCAGGCAGCGGTTGTCCCAGATTACCGTATCGCCGACCTGCCACGGGTGGGCGTAAACATCCTGGGCGCGGGTCGCGCGGGCCAGCAGGTCATCCAGCAAACGACGGCTGTCGACACCGGACCAGCCGGGGATCGAGCGGGCGTGTGAGCCGACATAATAGTTCCTTTTACCGTTGCCCGGATTTTCACGGACAAGCCGATGCCTGACCGGGGGCAGGGAGGCGGCATGGTTGGGGTCAACCGGGGCCACCTGACTTCTGGAAAAGACGTAATCGTGAACGACATACAGCGGATCGATGGTTTCACGCATTTCATCCGGCAGGCGCTCATAAGCTGCGCGCATGCTAACGAACTCGGTCGCGCCGTCTTCACCGGGGACTTCGTAGGCATGTAAAATAGAGACGTAGGACGGGACTTCACGAAACGAAGAATCCGAATGCCACAGCTGATTGCCGGTCTGAAATTTGGTGCTGGCGTCGGCGGCGACTTTCTTGCTGCCATCATCCTCGACGTTGCCAACGGTACCGAAATAAACGATATCGCCAGTCTTGCCAAAGGTTACGTGTTCGGCTTCGGGCTCACCCAACTGGCGGGTCAGTTGAAGATGTCTTTCATCCGTCATGTCCTGGCCCGGAAAACACAGCAACTGGTAGGTATCAATCGCGTCTCTTACCTGAGTGATTTCATCGTCAGACAACGGACGGGTCAGGTCCAACCCGCTGACACGGGCACCAAAATCGGGATGCAGGGGTTCGAATTCAAGTGTGGTCATGGTCGTGCGCGCCTCAATAATATCAAAGGCAAAACGCTACTTTATTATTTTGCAGCCTGCCAGCCCAAACAGAGCCCTTGCAAAGGCCTGACCTCAATTCCAGCCCGTCACGCCTGACATATCCGGCAATTCATGGGCGATTCCCTTGTGGCAATCGATGCAGGTTTTTTCACCCTTCGCCAGCAGGCGTGTGTGTTGATCTGCGGCGCGCGGGCTTTGCTGGGTGATGTCCATGTAGTCGAACTCATGACAGTTGCGGCATTCCAGCGAATCATTGGCCTTGAATCGCGCCCATTCGTGTTGGGCGAGTTCCAGACGCTTGGCTTCAAATTTTTCACGGGTAGCGATGGTGCCGAACAGCTTGCCCCAGACCTCTTTCGAGGCGGCCATTTTGCGGGCGATTTTGTCGGTCCAGTTGTGCGGCACGTGGCAATCCGGGCAGGTTGCACGAACACCGGATCGGTTGGTGTAGTGAATGGTTTCGCGTAGTTCCTGAAAGACGTTTTCGCGCATTTCATGGCAACCAATGCAGAAGGCTTCCGTGTTGGTCACTTCCAGCGCGGTATTGAAAGCCCCCCAGAAGATGACGCCGGCGATGAACCCGCCGACGGTCAGGAAGGCGAGGCTGAAATGACGGGCTGGCTGCCAGATCAGTTTCCAGAGATCTATGAATTTTGCAAACACGTACCGGTTCCCTATTTTCTGAGAAGTGCGTCAGCGTCGATGAACTGGTTTTCGACCAGTGGTTTGCTCTCATG
>JAJFIJ010000247.1 GCA_021775105.1 Rhodospirillales bacterium
GTTGTCGAAAAGGTGCTGGTCGAAGAACGATCCGATATCAAGCGTGAATTCTATGCCGCAGTTCTGAATGACCCGGCATCCAAGGGTCCCGCCGTGATGTTTTCAACGGAAGGCGGCATGGATATTGAAGAGATTGCGGTAAACACACCAGAAAAACTCCGAAAAGCGGAGGTCGATATCCGGACTGGTCTCAGTCAGGATCAGGCAGAGCAGCTTGTTAATGGTCTTGATCTGGATGGAGCTAATCAGGCCGTCGCAGATGTATTGATGAAACTCTATCAGGTGTATTGCGACAACGATGCGGAATTGCTGGAAATTAACCCCCTGATCCTGACAGGGAATGGAGATATTGTCGCGCTCGACTGCAAGTTCGTGATGGACGATTCTGCCATAAAACGTCACACCGAACTGGCCGAACAGGGTACGCCCGACAAACTGAGCGGGTTGGAAGCCAAGGGCGAAACCAACGGCATCAAGTACATCGAGCTTGAGGGTAATGTTGCGGTCCTCGCCAATGGCGCCGGGTTGACGATGACGACGATGGATGTTGTTCGACACCATGGTGGCAGTCCTGCCGATTTTTGTGAAATCGGTGGCGAAGCCTATACCAAGGGTAAAGTGGCGCTGGAGATGGTGCTGGAAAAACCCGGTGTTAAGAGTCTGGTCGTTAATTTCTGCGGTGCGTTTGCGCGCTGCGATGTGATGATGGGCGGATTGTTGACAGCCTGGGAAGACCTGAAGCCGGACTTGCCGGTTTTCTTTTCCATTGCCGGAACCGGAGATGAGGAAGCCATTCGTATGTTGAAGGAACGTCTTGATATGGAGCCCTATCCGAATATGGATGCAGCGAGTAAAGCGGCTGTTGAAGCGGCCAACGCTGCGGGAGACAGAGTATGAGGATTATTCGCAGACAGCATCGTGTATTGGTCCAGGGTATCACTGGCAAACAGGGGACATTCTGGACAGAACGTATGCAGGAGTACGGGACGACCATCGTCGGTGGCGTCAATCCTAAAAAGGCCGGTACAATACACTGCAATGTTCCGGTCTATGCATCGGCCAAAGACGCCATGGAGGCAGAAGGCGGGTTCGATGCATCGATCCTGTTTATTCCGCCGCTGGGTGTCAAAGATGCGGCCATGGATGCGATCGAAGCTGGGGCTAAAGGGATTTGCATCCTGACTGAACATATCCCGGTTCAGGATGTCATGTATTTTATGGCTGCGGCCAGGGAACATGGAACCATGATCACCGGGCCGAATACGGCGGGCTCGGTCACAGTCGATGAGTGTTTCGTTGGCTTCATGCCGGCCTTCAATCAGCGTATTTTCAAGCGTGGCCGTGTTGGGGTGATGTCACGATCGGGTAGTCTCGGTACCTTATTGTGCCAGAACATCGTCAGTGCCGGGTTCGGTCAGTCTGCCTTCATTGGTATTGGTGGTGATCCGATTATCGGGACAACGACCAAAGATGCACTGGAAGCTCTTGACCGGTTCGAAGGCACGGATGCTGTTGTCATGGTCGGTGAAATCGGTGGTTCTATGGAAGAAGAAGCGGCCGAATATGCTATGACCATGGACAAGCCCGTGTTCGCCTTCATCGCCGGTGGGGCTGCCCCTGCGGGCAAGAAAATGGGACACGCCGGGGCTATTGTCATGGGTGACAAAGGGACGTACAAATCCAAGAAGGTCGCGCTTGAGGGTGCGGGCGTAACAGTTCTGGACACGCCGTCTCATATAGGTGAGGCGCTGAAAGACGCCTTGAGTGGATGATCAAGAACCGAGTTTGACGGGCAACAAAAACCGCCGTGCCGTTCTGGGCGCTGGCGGTTTTACTCACTTTATCCACGATGGTTTCACCGACACCCTGTACGTTCTGCTGCCGCTATGGGCCGAAGCATTCGGTCTCAGTCATACCCATGTCGGTGCACTGAAAATGGCGGCGTCCGGAACTCTTGCGGCCTTTCAGGTTCCCGCCGGGCTGCTGGCGGAAAAATTTGGCGAACGTCAGGTCCTGGTGCTTGGAACGTTGTTGACCGGAACCGGGTTCCTGCTGTTGGGATTGGCGGGTGGATTTGTCAGCCTGTTTCTCTGTCTGTTGGTTGTGGGATTGGGCTGTTCTACCCAACACCCGCTGGCATCCGCAGTAATTTCAAAGGCTTATGACAGTGGCGGGCGTCGGGCGGCGCTCGGAACTTATAATTTCGCCGGTGACCTTGGTAAAGTGGCAGTTCCCGTATCTGTCGCGGCGGGAGCCGCTGCTTATGGCTGGCAAACCAGCGTCATGGTTTATGGCGGCATCGGTATCGTTGCGGCAGTTATCATTTATGTATTGCTGAGCCGAATTAATATTGGTTCGGCGAAAACCAAAACTGGGAAAGATGGTGCCGCAGGAAAGCAATCCCAGGGATGGGGGATCACCGATGTCAGGGGTTTTTCTGGTCTTTCCGCCATTGGCATGGTTGACAGCTCCGCCCGTCTCGCTTTTCTGACCTTTGTTCCGTTTCTGCTGATCAACAAAGGCGCCGCAATTGAGGCCATCGGCTTTGCGTTGGCGCTGATATTTGCCGGAGGAGCTGCGGGTAAGCTGATCTGCGGTCATATTGCCGAGCGGGCAGGAATTCTACGCACTGTCGTGCTTACTGAAATTGCAACTGGCGGCGGATTGTTGTTGCTGATCAGTTTGCCGTTGGATGGCGCGATGATCCTGTTGCCGTTTCTAGGCGTTGCTCTCAATGGAACATCGTCTGTACTTTACGGCACGGTTGGCGATTTTGTTGATTCCGAGCACCAATCCCGTGCTTTCGGTTTGTTCTATACGTTAGGCGTAGGTTCGGGTGCGATAGCACCGTTGATCTATGGCCTGATCAGTGATCACTGGGGTGTCGATATCACGTTAACTATTTTGGCCTTAAGTGTATTTTTGATTTTGCCGCTATGTCTTATTCTTAAACCGAGGCTGATCCACTGAATGACTGAAAACTGTGTTGGCATTCTGCCGGAAGGCAAGGCTCTTAAGTCTTGCCCGAAAGTGGGCCATTCAAATGCTCCGTCAATCGAAGTTCGATGTCAATTTTGTCGAAGGTATTGATGATCCTGCCAGAGCAGGGAAGGCAATATGCGATTTTCATAAATTGCCCGTCAAAGCAGGAATTGCCTGATCTTCTCCTAAAACACCGCACGCCGGATCAGGTTCAGGCCGATAATGAAAAGCGCAATTAGCAGCACCTTGCGGAAGGTTTCCTGATCTATGTGTTTGCGAATGACTTCGCCAACCAAAATCCCTGCCATGCCTGGCAGACAGGCATAGATGGATAGCGGAATGGTCTGCGCGTTGAGAATGCCGTTGGCCCAGTAGGACAGGGTCAACGGTATGGACCCCAAAAACCACACCAGACCGACGACCCTGACCCAGATGTCTTTTGGCAACTTGAGTAGGACCAGATACATCATCATCGGCGGCCCCCAGATCGTCGATACACCACCAAGTATGCCGCCGAGTGTCCCAGCCAGCGGAGCAGCCCATTTCTGTGTTTTTGGACTTAAAGGTTCGACCGGGGGGCGGATAAAATTCGATAGAGTAAAGATCGTCACGCAGACACCGAGAATGCCAAACAGGGCGTTGGGGTCGATATTGACGACGAAATGAGCGGTCAAGACGAGAAACACGATGAAGCAGATAATCATCGGCGCAAATTGTCTCAGCGGTGCAAACAGGTTTCCGGCGCGCACGGCCTGCCAGAGGTTGGTCACCAGAATGGGGGCAACAACAATCGCCAGCGCCACTGGCGCGGATACGAAATTGACGACAATGGCAATGGTGACGATGGGCAAGCCGATGCCGCTGACGCCCTTGACGATACCGCCGACGAAGATGGCAGCGGAGATCACAGCGAGAGTTGGTGTGTCATACCCGAACATTTTTTACCCTATAGCAGGAAAAAATATAAGCCAATAAGCTATAGAGCTATATAGGACTTGAAGATATGATAGATTTCATGCAAAATCACTGCATTCACACGAGGCGACAGTATTCGTTTATTTGGGGAGCGGGCGTTGGAACTCGACAGGTTGGCGAAAACTTTGGGCGAAGAAAGCGCGATTGGTGAAACGCGCGTGCCCAAATACGTGGTCCTGTCGGATCAGATCATCGGTGAAATTGAAGCCGGGAATTTGCGGCCTGGCGAACGCCTGCCCGGTGAGGCAGATATGGCCGCTGTCCTGCCCGCCAGTCTTGGCACCATCCAGAAAGCACTTTCGCGACTGGCCGATCAGGGAATGGTCGTGCGCCGCCATGGTACGGGAACATTCGTATCTGACGGGCGCAGGCGGCTGATAGATCTCTGGCATTTCAGGTTTCTGGCGGACGACGACGAAACTTTGTTGCCGGTATTTGCGACTGTCGAAAACATTTCCCTGACGCGAACTGTCGGACCGTGGTCAAAATTTCTGGGTGAAGATGCAGATTATGTCTGTATCGAACGCCGGATCGATGTGAATGAAGAGTTCGACAGTTTCGCCCGATTCTTTGTTTCGGCCGAACAGTTTCCGGGGCTGGTCCAACTGGACCGCAACGCACTTGATAACGTCTCATTCCGAGCCTTTCTGAAGGCCCAGTATGGCGTCGCGACGCTGCGGGTCGCCGAACAGGTCGCGGCGGAAGCCATGCCGGATGATATTTGTGAGGTGATGGGACTGACATCCCAACCTGTCGGGCTCGTCTATCACCTGCGCGGTTTTGGTTACAAGGATGCCCCTGTTTCTTATCAGGTTGTTTATATTCCGCCGAACTCCCGACGTCTGGAGTTCGGACCCGTCAGAAAATAATCAAGGACAGTTACATGCCACATTCCACCTATCTCCCACATCTTATGGGCTCGGCGACCGTATCCCCAACAGGAAGTTTTGAGGCCGGATCCTGGCAGGAGTTCACAGTCACTTATACGGCGGGAAAGTTCGGCATTGATGATTCCGGTTCAATCAAACTGGTTCACCGATTTGCCAGCGATATGGGGCGTCCGCAAATGGCCGATCCCAAGGCCGCTAATTATGTTTCGGTTGAGGCGTCAAACGGCGCGGTGCTGGCTGTTGATTTCGATGGCAAACAGAACATCCGCCCATGGGACAAAACCATTTATATCAAGGTCGTTCGGGGGTTTCTCAGGAAAGGCGACCAGATCGTTATGCGCCTTGGAGACCGGCGTCAGGGGAGTCCCGGTATCCGTGTCCAAACCTTCTGTGAGGATACTTTCGAATTTCGCATCATTGTTGATGCGATCGCCACCTATAACTATGTCGAACTTCCCGAACAGCCTGTTGTCTCCATCGTTTCCGGTCCGCCGGTATTATGGAAAGCCATTTTACCGACAGAACGCAAAACGGGGACACTTTTTCGTCTTTGCCTGAAAGGGGAAGATCGCTGGGGCAATCCATCCGATCAATGCGACCAGACGTTCCGGCTTCAGACCAATATGCCCGTTGACGGGTTGCCCGAAACGGTGACTTTCAGCAAAGGTGAATTCTCCATTATTCTACCTGATTTGAGCTGTGCCGCAGCAGGAGACCTGGTGATTAAGTTGCTGGACAGTGACAATCAGGTTGCTGCCCGTTCCAATCCGTTACGCCTTTCGGCATCTTGTGACCTGTTCCCGTATTGGGGTGATTTGCATGGTCAGTCAGAAGAAACCATCGGCACCAATTCGGCACGTGAATTTTTCGAGTTCGGGCGCGACAAGGCGTTTCTGGATGTCTGCTGTCATCAGGGTAACGATTTCCAGATCACTAAAGAATTCTGGGCGCATCTGAATGAGCTGACGGCGGAGTTTAATATTGATGGCCAGTACATCAGTTACCCAGGGTATGAGTGGTCAGGCAACACCGGCATGGGCGGAGATCGCAATGTGCTGTTCATGGAAGAAGGTCGACAAATTCACCGCTCATCCCATGCGTTGATTGAAGATCTGTCCGATGAGGATACGGATTCTCACACGGCTGCCGAATTGTTCGAAGACATCAGGGACGAAGATTGCACGGTGTTTGCCCATATTGGCGGTCGGTATGCCGATATCAAAATGGCCCATGACGACAGACTGGAACGCGCCGTAGAAGTTCATTCCGCCTGGGGGACGTTTGAATGGTTGATCCATGATGCCTTTGAGCAAGGGTATCGTGTTGGCATTGTCTCGAATTCCGACGGTCATAAGGGACGTCCCGGTGCCAGTCATCCTGGTGCGACCAGCTTCGGCTCCTATGGTGGGTTGACCTGTATGTTGGCTTCTGACTTGACGCGCGCCGGAATTATGGACTCACTCCGCCGTCGCCATCATTACGGAACCACCGGATGCCGCATGGTTCTTGATACCCGCGTTGTCTTCGACGACCCGGCTGAACGTTTCGCCGAAGACCCCAACCTCGGTCCAACATCATCTGAACAGGTAGCAGATGCGATGATGGGGGATATTGTCAAATGCAACGCCGGAGAAATCACGTTCAGAATTGACGCTCATGGGTCTGCCCCCATTGAACGTATTGAAATTCGCAATGGGCTCGACACCCTTGAAACCTATCGTCCGTTCACCAGATCCGAACTTGGTACTCGCATTCGGGTGATATGGGAAGGATCGGAATACCGGGGCCGGGGTCGTGAGACCTACTGGAACGGGTTTGCCGAACTCGACGGGAACACATTTTCCAGATTATCCCCCATCAACCGTTACAATGTTGACCGACGATTTGAACAGACTGCAGATGGTCGCGTCGACTGGGAAGCATTGACCACGGGAGGCTTTGGCGGGTTTGATGCGTGGCTCGGGGATCGAGATAGCGGAACGCTGAAGATTGATACAGCGCTGGTTAAGGAAGAGATCAACGTCAGAGATATCGGACTGGAAGATCTGGGGTTTGAAAACGGTGGTATCAACCGCCGCATTCGGGTCTTCCGTATGCCGGATGTCAATCCACACCATCACGTTACACTTGAGCGCCGCTTGCCGGTTCTCGAGGGGCGCGATAATGCCTATTACGTCTGCATCGTTCAGGAAGACGGTCATTTCATCTGGTCGAGTCCGACCTACGTATTCAAGTAGGGGAAGCCGGTAATGAGATTGACGGACTATGAACAGGCGATGCTGGCAGGGGAATTTGGCGAACCCCGCCGTCGTGCATTATCTCAGCAGATCGAAATTGGAAATTTTTTTGACGCCGAGGATTTCGTTGAAGTTGCGCAGGCCCATATCATGGCCGACACCGAATCCCTTGGAGAGGCCGGAGTTGTTTTCCTTGAGGAACTGGCTGCGGGCTCGAAAGAAGAAACCTGCGTTCTGATTCCAACCATCACCGACCCGCGCGGTGCCGATTTTCAGGCCTACGAAAGAATCAATCACGATCCGGCCTATGTCGCGCTGGAACGTCGGGCCGTTGATGCCTTTCGTGCACTTGGCATTCTGATGACCGATACCTGCATCAACTATCAAACGGTGATGGCCCCGGTGCGCGGTGAACATCTGGCAATGGGCGACACAGGCGTTGTGATCTATTCGAATTCGGTTCTGGGGGCCAGAACCAACTATGAAGGTGGCCCATCGGCGCTGGCATCAGCCATGACCGGACGGACAGCGCGCTACGGATTTCACCTCGATCAGCACCGCCGGGGGACAACGCGTTTTGTTGTCTCGCGTCAACCCGAAGACTGGTGTGACTGGGGGATATTGGGCGGTATCGTCGGTCGTGCTATGGGATCATATTTCGAGGTGCCGGTCATTGAAGGGCTTGAGGGCACAGCGCCGACTTCTGATGATCTGAAACACTTCGGCGCGGCGATGGCCAGCTTCGGTTCCTCCGCCCTGTTTCATATTCCCGGCGTAACTCCCGAAGCTCCCAATCTGGAATCGGTCTTTGAAGGTGCCTCGCCGGAGCCGACCGTTATCGAAGACACCGTAATTGATGCGTTCAAACAATCTTACGGGGCTTCTGACGACCGTCTGGATGTAGTTGTTTTTGCCGCCCCTCAGTTGTCATTAATGGAATTACAGCGCCTTGCCGGATTACTTGACGGCAAGCAGGTGAACGACGCGGTTACCTTGCTGGCGGCGACCAACCCTGAGAACAAGTTTGCCGCAGATCGTATGGGACTGACCGGAACCATTGAGCAAGCGGGAGGAATCCTGCTGGAGGGTGTGTGTTTCTATCAGATGCATGCCCGCGAACTGGGTGAGGCAAACGGCTGGACCCGATTGATGACCAACTCGGCGAAACTCTCCAACATTATTGGCGGATACGGTTACGAGCCGGTTCTGGCGGATATGAAACGATGTGTCGAATCTGCTGTTGCCGGGAGGATTGTCTGATGACGAATGTTGTCATTCAAGGTCATGTAGGCATGGGGAATCCCGTCAGTGGAAAAGCGCTGGTTGCCCATGATAATTTCAGTGCGCGCTATGATCTCGACCGCATCAAGGGTGTGTTTTCCCGCCCGGCTCATGCGCTTTATGGTGAGAGCTATGTGAATAAAATTCTGATCCTCAATATCGCCAAAGGTGGCGTCGCGACCGCCTGGATGCTTCATGAAATGATGTCGAGAGAGATGGCACCAAAAGCCCTGTTGCTGAATTATGCCAACCCGATTATCGCTCAAGGTGCAGCTTTTGCCGGATTCACGCTGCTTGACCGGTTTGAACACGACATTACCCAAACAGTTAAAACCGGTGATCAGGTTCACGTCGATCCGGCCAGTGGCATTGTCATGATCGGGAGTAATTCGGTATGAGCCGGGGTATTGATCATCTTGTTCTTGCAGCCCGAGACCTGTCGGAAGCCTGCGGCTTTTACGAGCGGTTGGGGTTCAAGCTGACGCCACAGGCTCAGCACCCGTTCGGCACTGGCAATCGGCTGGCCCAACTGAAAAATGACTTTCTGGAAATCCTGAGTGTTACCAGCCCAGAAGATCTGATTGAACACAGCGAAGGGTTTTTCAGCTTTGGTGCTCATAACCGCGATTATCTGGAACGTTGTGAAGGCATGTCGATGATCGCATTGAAAAGCGATGGTTGGGAAAAAGATCGTCAAACGTTTAAGGATGCAGGATTCGACCTGCCCAAGCCCTTTACGTTTTCAAGACTGGCCCGCCAACCGGACGGTGGTGACGTCAAGGTCGGGTTCGATTTGACCTTTGTTCCGGACGCCGGATTGCCGGACGCTGTGTTCTTTACCTGCGATCACCAGCATCAACCGGAATACTTCTACAAACCTGAATTTCAGAAGCATGCTAACGGCGCGCTTGCTGTTGATGAAGTGATTATGATGAGCAATGATCTGACCGGCACAAATGCTTATCTGTCACGGCTTTACGGAATTGAACAGCCGGTTTCGGTTTTAACGACGGCGCAGCTGGAAGACCGTTTCCCCGGTCATGAAACGATAGATATAAGTGGTGACGCGGTCTTCGCCGGATACCGGATCGGAGTACTTGATCTGGGACATACGCGATCCATTCTGGAATCCAACGCGATTGATTATGCTGACAAGGAAAGCAGCATTTGGCTATACGCCTTTGGAACAATCATAGAATTTTCCGACCACTCGGCAAATGAGAGTATGAAATGACAGAGGAAATGCTTCAGGTCTCCGTGTGGCGTGGGGGCGCTGAAGGCGCATTCGATGAATTTCAGGTGCCGCGTCAGGAAAGCCAGACGGTTCTTGATGTGGTTACCCACATTCAGCGCCACATTGACCCGACCCTGAGTTACCGTTTTGCCTGTCGGGTCGGGGTTTGCGGGTCCTGTGCGATGACGGTTAACGGCAAGGCCCGCTGGACGTGCCGCAGTCATGTATCGAACGTTGTTGAGGATGGGCGCATAGAGATCAGGCCACTGGAATCCCTGCCGGTGGTTAAGGATCTGGTTGTTGATATGACTGATTTCTTTGACAAATGGGCAAAGGCAAAGGGGTCATTCGAACCAACCTGTTCGCGCAATGATCAACTTGCTCCTGTTTCGCCGACTGAAAAGAAACGTCGTCTTGTCGATGCCGGGATTGAATGCATCGGCTGTGGGGCCTGTTACGCGACTTGCGACGTGGTCAAGTGGAAACCCGATTATCTTGGCCCGGCAGCAATGAACCGCGCCTGGACTCTGGTCAATGATATTCGAGATGGTGGCAACGATGACCGTCTGCGTGCTATCGGCGGAGATGACGGTTGTCTTGGTTGTCATAGCCAGCAGGGTTGTGTTGAGCGTTGTCCCCAAAAACTGAATCCGACGATGGCAATTGCCGGACTGAAACGCGAAACCGTCAAAGCCGCGCTAAAGGGAAAACTGTGATGATCGACAACACGGTTCGTTCTGAAACCTTTCTGTGGTTGGCGCAACGTTCAAGCGCCGCGGTGCTGGCCATTTGCATCACGGTTCATATCATCACCATGATTTTGGCCATGGAAGGTGGCTTGAGTACTGCGGAAATCGCCGGGCGAGTTGGTGGAAATTGGGGTTGGTTAGTATTTTATTGCGTATTTGTTGCCGCCGTCTCCATTCACGCGCCCATCGGGTTGCGGGCAGTTCTGTTGGAATCAACATCCCTGTCTTCAAAGCGGGTGGGCCTGCTGACCATGATCTTCGGCCTGTTTGTTTTCACCCTCGGCATCCGGGCGGTCTTTGGTCTGTTTCGTTTGGTGCTGGCCCCATGAAACGAACCAATCGAAATCACCCCACCTATTGGGCTTTTCTCCTGCACCGGGTATCTGGCGTACTGCTGGCGGTGTTCGTTCCCGTTCATCTATATGTCCTGAGCCTCGCCATTAACGAGGGGGCGTTGCTGGATGAGTTTTTGCGCTGGTCCTCGACGCCTGTTGTCAAGTTAATGGAGACGGGCATGGTTGTGATGCTGGCGGCCCACCTAACCGGAGGTTTACGTCTGCTGGGGCTTGAATTCCTCGCCTGGTACGCTTGGCAGAAAACCGCACTGGCACTGTCTGTCGGGATCAGTCTTGCTGTCGGTTTGGTATTTTTGCTCAATGCCAGTTGAACTTCTGATCATACCGCTTGGCGCATTTTTAGCCGCCTTTGTCGTTGCCGCGGCTGGTTTTGGTGACGCGCTGGTACTGGGTGCAATCTGGTTTCATTTTCTGGACCCGATCGACGCCGTGCCGTTGATTGTCGCCTGCGGTTTCGTGATGCAGTTTCAACCACTATACAGGCTGCGCAAGGTGCTTATCTATTCAGACCTGCCGCCGTTCGTTTTTGCCGGCGTACTGGGAGTGCCCGTCGGCGCGTGGTTTCTGGCACACACGGCACCGGATCCGTTCCGTCTTGGTATCGGGGTTTTTCTGATTGCCTACGGCATTTTTATGCTGTTCCGGCCGCATACGACGGAACTGTTGTGGGGTGGAAGAATTGCCGATGCTTTTGTCGGATTCCTAGGCGGGGTTTTGGGCGGGTTCGCCGGATTGAGTGGGGTCACGCCAACTCTTTGGGTTGGATTGCGCGGCTGGGTCAAAGCCCGCCAGCGCGGTGTATACCAACCCTTCGTTTTTGCCATGCATGGTTTAAGCGTCGCCTGGTTGGCCTGGAAGGGTCTGGTTGATGCAGAAACCGGTATGTGGTTGGCGTTGTGTCTTCCTGCCATTCTGATTGGCGGTTGGGTGGGGTTGAAAGTTTACCACCTGCTTGATGAAAAACGGTTTCGGCAATTTATACTGGCACTCCTGCTGGTTTCCGGCATAGCGCTGGTTTTATGACTATTGAGGTCTGAAATGAATGCAAATATCGAATATCAAAAAACCGATGTTTTGATTTTGGGAGCTGGCGGAGCCGGATTGTTTGCCGCCCTGCATGCCGCCAAGGCGGCTCCTGATCTGGATATCACCATCACCGTCAAGGGCCTGCTTGGTAAATGCGGTTGCACGCGTATGGTGCAGGGCGGATACAATGCCGCGATGGCGTCGGATGATTCAGAAGTTCGCCATTTCATGGATACCATCGAAGGCGGAAAATGGCTCAATCATCAGGAACTGGCATGGACGCTGGTTAATCAGGCCCCCGTCTGTATTCGCGAACTGGAAAATGAACTTGGGTGCTTTTTTGACCGCAACCCGGATGGCAGTCTGCACCAAAAGGCGTTCGCCGGACAAACTTACGACCGTACCGTTCACAAGGGCGATTTGACGGGAATCGAAATTATCAACCGTCTGTCTGAACAGGTCTGGAAGCGTGGCATTAACCGGCTGGAAGATCATCGCGCGCTGGAATTTGTGATGGCCGCTGACGGTTCCGGCCTGTCCGGGGTGTTGATGGTCGATATGCGGACCGGCGATTTCCGTTTCGTTCAGGCCAAGGCTGTTTTGCTGGCGACTGGTGGTGGACCTTCGATGTATCGTTACCATACGCCATCAGGCGACAAGTCATGTGATGGCATGGCGATGTCATTACGGGCTGGCCTGACGCTTCGCGATATGGAAATGGTGCAATTCCATCCGACCGGCCTTATTGCCGGGGACGATACACGGATTACCGGAACTATTATTGAAGAAGGCCTTCGCGGATATGGTGGATACCTGCTGGACGGCAACGAAGAGCGTTTTATGCACAAATATGATGACCGCAATGAACGGGCGACCCGGGACATCGTCAGCCGTGCCATGTATTCGGAAATGACCAATGGCACCACCGGTCCCAATGGCGGGCTCTATATCAATATGGCCCATCTCGATCCCAAGGAAGTGCGAAAGCGCTTCAAGGGAATGGTCACGCGTTGTGCTGATTGCGGATTTGATCTGGTTTCCGGCAATGTCGAGGTTGTGCCGACCGCTCACTACATGATGGGCGGTCTTGAATTTAACGTCGACTGTTCAACTGAATTATCGGGCTTGTTCGCTGCTGGTGAAGATACTGGTGGTGTTCACGGGGCAAACCGGCTGGGTGGCAATGGTGTTGCCAATTCCACCGTTTTCGGTGGATTGGCCGGTGATTCACTGGCCCGTTGGGTGCCTGAAAATGGTCAGTGGCGTGATCCGGATAAAGAAGCGATGGGCGCCGCGGTCAAAGCCGCTTTACATCCTTTTGAGCACCCTGCCGGTGATTTGCCGGGTATTCGTGAACGCCTTTATACCGCGATGTGGGATGATGCGGGGATTATTCGCGATGGCGAACGTCTCCTCCGTGCGCGAGATTCCATCAAGGCGTTGGGCGATGAATTGTCAGCCGCCGGAATTTCCGGCAGTGACCGCGCCTATAACCTGACGTGGCACGACTGGATGAACCTCAATAACCTGATCTTGGTCAGCAAGGTGATTATTGAGGCGGCATTGACCCGCGACGATTCCCGAGGCGCCCATTTCCGGTCTGATCACCCAGATACCAAGGATGTTGAAAATTCATGGTACACCCGTGTGAAATACGTCGGTGACACGCTTGATATCTCGAAAAAATCAGTCGACTTCACGCGCGTTCAACCGGGAGAGACGTTGCTGGATTAACCGGCTGCCTGACTCGGGCATCCTGCACCGTCAATGGTAACGCCCCGTTCATTGGCCCAAATATTGCCCAGGTTTTCCTGTTCGTCTTCGCTGAGCACCTGCCGGGTCATGCCGAACAGCACCATTTCTTCTTTTCGGAAGTGGCTGTAGGCGAGCATGATCAGTTCATCGACCACTGATTTCAGTTGCTCAGGGTTTGTTTCCGCCTTGGCGGCCCCCAGCAAGCGGTCTATTTCCTGATGTTCGGATTTCATGACCCGGAGCGGACCCATCTGTCCGAGATGCGGTTCCAGAGCCGGGAATAAATGGTTTTCTTCCATTTGCGCATGGGTCCAGAGCTGGTTTTCCAGTATTTCCACAGCGACCTGCAGTTGTTCAATGGAGCGGTCTTCGTCGATCTGTCGACGAATATCTGTGAACAGGGCATATAACATGGCGTGTTCGCCAAGCAGTGCGTCGGTTATTTTCATTGGTGAAGCCTTTGGTTTTTGATATCTGTTTTTAACTGCGGAATTTCGCAGACATACAGAGATAACAGGGAACTCAGGCGTATCCTTGATTATGGTCAATTCATACCGGTTTGGCGGGCTGAATCTGATAACCATACTCATACGATGCCTCAGTCAGTTCTTCCCAGAGCACCCGGGCGAAACCGCGGGCAACATAAACATCAAAAGTCTGATCATCGATGTGATCAAGCAGAATATTAAGGCTACCGAACCTGCTTTGCGCACAATCACCAAAACGGAAACTTTTCGGATGCAGGTCAAGTGGGCAACCCTTGGCAAGAACATCGCGTATTTTCGGACCATGCAACCTGATGATTGTTCGCCCGCTGCTGACATTACTGATGCTGCCGCCGATAAACTCCGGGACCGTAAAATCAGACGCACTATCAGTTACAAGCCAGCGTTGAGGTGATAACCAAAAAATCCGACGTGTATCGGCGCTAATGACTGAATTCGGGGTTAGCGGTAGTGGACTGCCGATAGCGGATTCAGCTTCGATGAGAAAATCGATATTGGTTGCATCTCCACCAATATCGAACAAAATCAAGGGACGGCGTTCGAATATAACAAGGGCAGTTTCGTTGCCGAACGAACCTTCCTGATAAACCGCCTCAAGGGCGGAACGTCGCTGGGAAATATCAGGCACGTAACCGCTCCCCTTCCGGGTCAATGAACACAGGGTTGGAAATTTCGACCTTGATCGACTGACCATTCAGCAGGGACACGGCATAGGTCGTCTCGCCAATCCGTTCGCGTCCATGATCAATAAGCGCCAGTCCAATGGGGTGCCCAAGGTTGGGACTGTAGCAGTTTGATGTGATCTCACCCTGTATGGGGATCGGCGGTGCCAGGGAGGGGTTGTCGATTATTCGACCCCCGCGCGGAATTGATGATTTGCCATCAACCGGAATTAAACCAACGAGTTGTGCGCGGTTCGTATCCTGCAAACCGGGGCGAGAGGTTGCGCGTTTGCCAATGAAGTCCTTGGCTCCGCTCATCATCTTGCCGAACCCAAGATCATCTGCCGTCGTCCGACCGTTCAACTCGCCGCCAACGACATGACCCTTCTCAATACGCAGAATACCCATGGCTTCCGTGCCATACGGGGCAATATCAAACTCTTTGCCGATTTCCATAATGTGTGTCCAGACATCGTGCCCGAAATCGGCTGGCACATTAATCTCATAAGCCAGTTCACCGGAAAAGCTGATGCGGAACAGTCTTGCCGGTGCGCCCGCTATGGTGCCTTCCCGAAAAGCCATAAACGGACAGGTTTCGTTAGAGACGTCAATGTCGGTGGTGAGTCTGCCCAGCAGCGCACGACTCAACGGTCCGGCAATGGCGATGGCGGCCCATTCTTCTGTTACCGAGATCATATGCAGATCAAGTTCCGGCCATTCCACCTGAGCCATATATTCCATGTGCTGCAACACGGATCCGGCATGCACGGTGGTAGTGGTAATCAGGTAATGATGTTCGCCAAGGCGTGTGACCGTGCCATCATCAAAAACGATGCCATCTTCGCGCAGCATTACACCATAACGGGATTTTCCGATCTCAAGTTTCTTGAAGCCGTTGATATAAAGACGATTGAGAAATTCGGCAGCGTCCTTGCCCTGCAAATCGATTTTACCGAGGGTTGAGACATCAACAATGCCAACCTTTTCGCGAACATGGGTGGTTTCACGCCAGATCGCCTGCCACATGCTTTCTCCCCGTTGCTGGTAATACTGTGGGCGCAGCCATTGCCCGGCGCGTACAAACGTTGCACCAGCCGCGTCGTGGACGTCATGCATCGCCGAGCGGCGGATCGGGATGAAATGCTCACCGACCTCCGCCCCGGTGATTGCCCCCAATGAGATGGGTGAGAACGGCGGGCGAAAGGTGGTGGTGCCAACAGCGGGGATGTCGATACCGCGCAGCCCGGCCATGATCGCCAAACCGTTGACATTGGACGTCCGCCCCTGGTCTGTACCCATACCGAGCGTGGTATAGCGCTTCAGGTGTTCGACGGAAATGTAGTTCTCGCGAAATGCCAGCGCGACATCCTCCGCCGTCACGTCGTCCTGAAAATCAACAAACCGTTTGCCGTGGTCATGGTGAGCGTGGGGAACAGACCATATCGGTTGCAGGGCTAAATCGTCTTCGGCATCGCAATCGAATTCTGCCTCTTCCGGGATCATGAACCCGGCTTTGGTCGCAGCGTCGGCACCTGCCATATATCCGCCGGACAGACATTGTTTTAACGCGAAATCACCATTGCAGGCCCCGGCAGAACGTTCATTCTGGGCGGAACTGTTCGGCACAAACGCCGATAGTGTTTCATCGTAGCGGAGTTTTCCCTTGGATTGTGACAACAGATGAACGGTGGGCGTCCAGCCCCCGGACATGCAGACCAGATCGCAAAGAATTTCGGTTTCGTTGCCCGTCAGTTGATCTCCAGCTTCATTGATTTTTGAAACTGTAACTGCATTAACCGATGAATTTCCGGAAACCTTCACAACAGCGTGGCCAGTTAATATGCCGATACCTTTTCCCTTCGCCAGTGCAGCCAGATGATCGGGTATAGAGGCCCGTACATCGACAATGGCCTGAATTTCAATTCCGGCATCAGCCAGATCAAACGCCGCCGTGTAGGTGGAATTGTTGTTGGTGAATATAACGGCGCGTCGACCAGGCAGGACCCCGTACCGGTTGATGTAGGTTGCCGCAGCTGATGTCAGCATCACACCGGGACGGTCATTGTTGGCAAAAACAATGGGCCGTTCCAGTGAACCCGTAGCCAGTACGACTTCCTTCGCCCGTACCTTCCACAGCCGTTGACGGGGTAGATGTGCGGCTTCTGGTGGCCGGTGGTCTGTAACCTGTTCATTGAGGATCAGCAGGTTGTGATCGTAATATGCCGACACGGTTGTTCGCGCCAGCAGCGTGACCTCTTCCATTGCGCCAAGTTCCGCCAGCGCATCACTGATCCAGTCGATGCCGGCATTTCCATTGATATTCGCATTCTGGCTCAGCAACATGCCGCCGAACTCCGGCTCGGCGTTGACAAGAATAACCCGTGCACCAGAACGCCCCGCGGCAAGAGCAGCGGTGATGCCGGCAGGCCCGCCACCGGCAATCAGGACATCGCAGTGCTGATAACGGTGGGCATAATGATCGGGGTCATTCTCGGTCGGGGCTTCGCCCATTCCGGCTGCCTTGCGGATAATGTGTTCGTAAGTCATCCAAAGCTTCTTTGGCCACATGAAGGTCTTGTAATAGAATCCTGATGGCAAAAATCGACTGAGGGTCATATTGATGGCGTTGACATCAAAATTTACTGTCGGCCAGCAGTTTTGACTGCGCGCGGTCAGCCCGTCATAAAGCTCGATTCGTGTGGCCTGAAGGTTGGGCTCGCTTTGCGGCCCCGATTCCAGTTGAACCAATCCGCTGGCATCCTCAAATCCGCTACCCATGATGCCGCGTGGACGGTGGTATTTGAAACTGCGTCCAATCAGGCGAACGCCGTTGGCCAGCAGAGCGGAAGCGAGTGTATCACCCTGATACCCCTGATAGATATTGCCATTGAAGGTGAAGGTCAGGGGGCGTGTGCGATCGATTTTTCCGCTCTTCGAATGGCGATGAGATTGAGAGGTCATGTGTCGTCCTCCGCAAAACTGTCGTTCGGCGCGCCGGTTCGCAAGATGTCATGCGTTTTCAGATTACGCCGTACTTTGACGAACTGGCGGCATCCGGACGAATGCTGCCACATCTCGTCATGATCGCCGGAAGGATTGTCTCGCAAATAGATGTGATCAAGCCAGTCTTCGTCGCTGGCCGTTTCCGGGTCAGGTCGGCGAATAGTAGCGTCTCCTTTGTAGGTAAACTCGGTTTCCGCCCGCTCACCGCACCAGGGGCATTTGATATTCAGCATCCCAGTCCCTCCTAATGCGCGCCGGGCGTTGGCCCGGCCCCACGTTCGTCAATGACATATCCCTGGTGAAAACGGTCAAGGGTAAACAGTTCGTTCAATTCGTGCAGGCGGTCCTGAGCCATAGTATGGGCGAATACCCAACCTGATCCCGGAGTCGCTGTTAATCCGCCATAACACCAGCCGCCGATAAGGTAGAGACCTTCAATCGGTGTCTTGCCAATAATCGGGCTGCCATCCATGGACATGTCCATTATTCCACCCCAGCTTCGCATCAGGCGTAATCGGCTGAAGGCCGGGAACAGGTAAAGAATGGAGGCGACGACGTGTTCGATGCGCGGGAAGTTGCCGCGTTGGGCGTAAGAATTATAAAAATCCAGATCACCTCCGAACACCAGTTCACCCTTGTCGGACTGGCTGATGTACATATGCGCGACACCTGAAGTAATTACGGTGTCCAGGCAAGGTTTCAGGGGTTCGGAAACCATTGCCTGTAAAACGTGGCTCTCAATAGGCAACCGCAATCCTGCCATACCCGCAACATGGCTGGAATGACCGGCGACGGCGATGCCGATTTTTTTGGCACGGATCGCGCCGCGTGTGGTCTGCACGCCAGTGACGCGACCATTTTCCGTATCAATGCCGGTGACCTCGCAGTTCTGGATGATATCGACGCCTCGCATATCGGCACCTCGGGCAAAACCCCAGGCGACAGCATCGTGGCGCGCTGTTCCGGCACGCGGCTGCATCAGACCACCCATTACCGGAAAATGTCCGTCATTTTTGACTTCCATCATCGGTACGCGGGCCTTGATCATGTCCGGGGACCACCATTCGGAATCGATGCCGTTCAGGCGAAGCGCATTGCCTCGACGCTGGGCGGCGTCAACCGCTCCGTCGGTATGCATCAGGTTCAGCACACCGCGTTGAGAGAACATGACGTTGTAGTTCAGGTCCTGACTAAGGTCTTCCCAAAGCTGCATGGATTTTTCATAAAACAGGGCATTTCCATTGAGTTCGTAATTGGAGCGAACAATCGTTGTGTTGCGGCCCGTATTGCCACCGCCAAGCCAACCTTTTTCAAGCACAGCGACATTGGTAATTCCGTGTTCCTTGGCGAGGTAGTAGGCGGTCGCAAGACCATGTCCGCCCCCACCGATAATGATCGCATCATATTCCGGTTTGGGGTCGGGGCTGCGCCAGGCTTTTGGCCAGTCCTGATGGTAATTTAGCGCATTGCGCACAAGGGAAAAAATTGAATAACGCATGCTGCGCAAGACCTTGCCCGTTGATCGAATTGTACAGCGGAAAATTTAGCCCGACCATTCAATGATTAAAAAGCATAATTTTTCTTTATATATAAAATTAAATGAATTAATTTTATATATGTCCCAGAATATTCAGTTCCAATCGCTGGCTTTTGACTTCAAGGCGCTTGATGTTTTTCAGGCGGTTTACAATTCGACCAGCATGACTTCGGCCGCCCGCCAACTGGAAATGACTCAATCCGCCGTGTCCCAGTCTGTATCACGCCTGGAAGAACGTCTGGGGCTGATTTTGTTTGAACGCAATCGGCCACTGGTGCCAACGCCAGCGGCAAACGAGTTGGCGAAACAGGCGGTTCTCCTGTTGACTGGCGCGCAAAAGATGGAGGCGGGGGTTCGCGAATGTGCCTCCGTTGGCCGAGCAATGGTTCGGGTCGGCATGGTCGATAGTTTTACCGCCACCGTCGGCCCGAAACTTATTCCCAGGTTACGTGGTCGGTCTGAGCGATTATCGGTGTGGTCCGGTATCTCGCTAAATCTGGAAAAGGATCTACTTGGCGGCAAGCTTGATATGATGATTGGCAGCCGCCCGTTGACCGGCGAACAGAACGTTGTTTCCTGGCCGCTTCTGCGTGAACCCTATTTCATCGTTCTGCCGGATCGTATGGCAAAATCGATAACCCGGTCCGGTGGGGAGATACGGCTTCGCGATCTGGTGCATAACCACACCTTCGTTCGTTATTCTCTGCGCTCGAAAATTGGCGCTGACATCGAAGCCTATCTGGAGCAGGTCGGTAAAGTGCCGCCGCAATCGCTTGAATTCGACGGCACAGAAGCCGCCTTCGCCATGGTCAACGGCGGTCTCGGCTGGATGATCTCAACACCCTTGTGCCTGATCCATGGTGCCAGTGTCGAGAGCGGCCTGACAGCGATCCCCCTGCCCAAACCCATGCCCGAACGCACGCTTTATTTATTGGCCCGCAAGGACCTCGACAAAGAGGTCATCAATGAAGTTCTGAGTGAAACAATACAGATTACACGCGATTTGATGGCGAGCCGGTTAGTGGCGTTGGCTCCTTGGGCGGCAGAATTGATAAGAGTAGGATGAAAAGCCGTAGATACAATTTTGAAAAGGCTGTTTCTGCTGTATTGACCGGGTGTCGATTATGAATCCAAACCGGAAAAATCACCGGTCTCGGTATCCATCACCCGCAATTCGCCGCTGGAAATGTCGAACCACGCCCCGTAAAGATTGATCCGGTTCTTTTTCTCGAGGATCGAGATGCAGGGGAAGGTGCGTAAATTGGCGATTGAGTAGCGCACGGAAATGTGCTCCAGCGCTGTCTGGCGCTCGATCTCAGTCATCCACTGATTGGCGACAACGGCTTCGGCGGCGGGGGTCAGCAGGTCCATCCATTTGCCGATGAAATCGCCGGGAGACAGGGGTTCGACAGAAGGTGAGAGCGCCGCTTTAATGCCGCCGCATCGGCCATGCCCCAGGACGACAATATTTTTGACTTTGAGGCTTTGAACAGCAAATTCGAGTGCGGCGGAAGTTGCATGATGTTCACCGTCCGGGTGATAGGGGGGGACAAGATTGGCGACGTTGCGGACAACGAAAACTTCACCCGGCAGGGAATTGAAAATTGTTTCGGGTGCTGCACGAGAATCACAACACGCGATAATCATTGTTTCCGGCGACTGACCCTGTTCAGCCAAGGTCCTGTAGCGCTGGGTTTCAACGGCAAGTTTCTGGTCCCGGAATTCGCGATAACCATTCAGCAGGGCGGCAGGAAAAGCGTTCATGCCTGTAAAATATTGCACTGATTTGATTAATCAATAGCAAAAGCAGGTTTTATCAGCACCCTAAATTGATGTTTAGCTGTTCTCGGCCTGATGGGCAGCGATCAGGGCCGCCAGTGCTGCAGAGGCGACGCGGGCCTGCGGCGGATCAGCACGTGACGTCAGCATGATTGGCACCGTGGCCCCAAGGACGATACCCGCCGCCGTGGCACTCATGAAATAGGCCATCATTTTGAACAGGCCGTTACCGGTTTCGATATTCGGAACGACAAGAATGTCGGCGTTTCCAGCAACCGGGCTGGTCACACCTTTCAGCCGTGCTGCATCCGGAGAGACCGCGTTATCGAAAGCAAATGGACCATCGACAAGGGCATTTCTGATTTCACCGGCAGCAGCAATCTTGACCACTTCGGCGGCTTCGCCGCTGGAGGGCATGGCGGGCAGGACTGATTCCGTACCAGATAACATGGCGACCTTCGGCGTCGCGTTACCGAGTGCATGAGCCAGATCGATTGAATTTTTGACAATGTCGATTTTTGTTTTTGTATCGGGCGCAATATTAACCGCGCCATCGGTAATCATTAAAACCCGCTCGCTGCCAGGGATGGTCATATGGAAGATATGGCTGAGGCGGCGTCCTGTACGAAGACCCGTGTCACGTTTGACGACCGCCGACATCAGCGCATCGGTATGGACATGACCTTTCATGATCGCCCCGACGTCGCCTTCTCTGGCGAGCGTGACCGCACATTCCGGAGCCTTGTTTTCGCCCGGTGCATCGATCACTCGAATACGCGCAATGTCCCAGTCGATATCACGGGCCAGGCGCCTGATCTGGTCACCATCACCGATCAAGGTCGGGATGATCAAGCCGTCTTTCGTCGCCTGTCGGGCACTTTCCAGCGCCACCACATGATCGGCCCCGGCAACGGCCGTCATAACCGGCGGAACCTTTTTGCACAGGTCTTGCAGGTAGGGCGGAATTTCAAACGGCTTGGTGCTCAGCATTGGAATATCCAGTAAAAAACAGGGGCTGGAGAGTAAAAGCTCCCCAGCCCCTCAGAGAGCTAACGTCAGGGAGAGCTCAGGCGCCTTTTTGCGGGCGCATGTCGTTCGGATCAATGCCAGCAACCGAAACGGGAGCTTTCATGGCATCGCGGCGGAACGGTTCGCCAAGTTCCTGATTGAGCACAATTTCAATGAACGTTGTCACGCCATCTTCCTGTGCCTTGCAGGCAACTTTCAGGGCTTCTGTCAATTCTTCAGAGGTCTTGACCATCACACCCTTGAGACCACATCCTTCGGCTACTTTTGCATAGCTGAGATTACGGTCCAGTTCCGTGCCGACAAAGTTGTCATTGTACCAGAGAATGGTGTTGCGCTTTTCAGCACCCCACTGAAAGTTGCGGAAGATCACCATCGTGACCGCCGGCCATTCGCCACGACCGCATGAGGTCATTTCGTTCATAGAAATACCGAATGCGCCATCACCGGCGAAGCCGACAACCGGAACATCAGGTTTGCCGATTTTGGCACCCAGAATGGACGGGAAACCATAACCGCAGGGGCCGAACAAGCCCGGAGCCAGATACTTGCGGCCTTCTTCAAAGGTCGGGTAGGCGTTGCCGATGGCACAGTTATTGCCAATGTCACTTGAGACAATGGCGTCTTTCGGCAGGCCTGCCTGAATTGCGCGCCAAGCCTGACGGGGAGCCATAAGATCAGCATCGCGTTCGCGGGCTTCAGCATTCCAGACGGTACCCGGATCATCGTTTTCATGATCCAGACTGCTCAGTTCCTGCATCCAGGCCGATTTGGTCTGGTGGATCACGGCTTTGCGGTCTTCGCGTCCGGCGTCTCCGGCCGTTTGAGCGAGCTGGGCGAGGATTTGTACGGCAACCAGCTTAGCGTCACCCTGAATGCCAACTGTAACCTTTTTGGTCAGGCCAATGCGGTCAGAGTTGATATCGACTTGAATAATGGCGGCGTCTTGGGGCCAGTAATCTATGCCATATCCCGGCAGCGTCGAGAACGGGTTAAGACGGGTTCCGAGAGCCAGCACCACATCCGCTTTGGCAATCAGTTCCATGGCTGCCTTGGAGCCGTTATATCCAAGCGGTCCAGCGGCCAGCGGATGGCTGCCGGGGAAGCTGTCATTGTGCTGATAACCGCTGCAAACCGGTGCATCAAGACGCTCTGCCAAAGCTTTGCATTCAGGAATGGCACCGCCGATAACAACGCCAGCACCTGACAAAATAACCGGGAATTTGGCGTTTGACAGAAGCTCAGCGGCTTCAGCGATTGCTGTGGCACCACCGGCCGGGCGTTCAAGGCGAACGATCTGCGGCATCTCAACGTCGATCACCTGAGTCCAGAAATCACGCGGCACGTTGATTTGGGCCGGAGCCGAACCACGGATGGCTTTTTCGATGACACGGTTGAGCACTTCTGGAATACGGGTCGCGTCACGGACTTCTTCCTGATAGCAAACCATGTCTGCAAAAAGAGCCATCTGTTCGACTTCCTGAAAACCGCCCTGTCCAATTGTTTTATTAGCGGCCTGCGGGGTAACCAACAGCATTGGCGTGTGATTCCAGTAAGCTGTTTTGATTGGGGTGACGAAACCGGTGATGCCTGGTCCGTTCTGGGCAATGGCCATCGCCATCTTGCCGGTGGCGCGGGTATAACCGTCACAGATCAGGCCAGCGTTGGTTTCATGAGCGCAATCCCAGAACGTGATCCCTGCCTTGGGGAACAGATCTGAGATCGGCATCATGGCCGAACCAATGATACCAAACCCGTGTTCAATACCATGCATTTGCAGAACTTTTACAAATGCCTCTTCAGTTGTCATTTTGGTCATAATTAATTTCCTTCAAAAATATCGATAATGAGACAAATTTAATCAATAGTGCGAATAATGATGAATTTGTAGCAAATGTATCATAACGAGTCAAAGGTTTATCGATGCCGTGCCTCAAATTCGGGCACGGCATCAATCAGCTTCCCTGTCAGGCTGCGACCGCAGCGTTCGGGTCAACAAAATTGTATCCGAGGTCGTCGGCGACCGCTTTATAGGTAACATCGCCCTCGTGGACATTGAGCCCGTTAAGCAGATGCGGATTGTCCTGAAGTGCCTGCTTATAACCCTTGTCGGCGATTGCCAACGTGAACGGCAGGGTCATGTTGTTGAGTGCATATGTCGACGTGCGGGCCACAGCACCTGGCATGTTGGCAACACAATAGTGAACGACATCATCAACGATGTAGGTTGGATCCGCGTGTGTTGTCGCGTGAGAAGTTGCGAAACAACCACCCTGATCAATAGCAACATCCACCAGCACGGAACCCGTTTTCATCGCCTTGACGTGTTCTTCGTTAACCAGCTTAGGAGCAGCGGCACCCGGAAGCAGGACGCCGCCGATCACAAGGTCAGCACCAAGAACATGTTCTTCAATTGCCAGCGTGGTCGAATAGACTGTTTTAACCGTCTGTCCAAAACGAACGACAAGCGCCCGCATAGTGTCCACATTGCGATCCAGAATGGTTACATCAGCACCAAGCCCAATAGCCATATAAGCTGCATTTTCGCCGACGACCCCGCCGCCAATGATGACAACCTTGGCTGGAGCAACGCCGGGAACACCACCCAACAGGATTCCGGAACCGCCCTGAGCCTTTTCCAGGCAATGTGCCCCTGCCTGAATGGACATCCGCCCAGCGACCTGTGACATGGGGGCAAGCAGGGGAAGTCCGCCGTGGCTGTCGGTCACAGTTTCATAAGCAATGCAGACGGCACCACTGTCGACTAAATCTTTGGTCTGGTCGGGGTCGGGAGCAAGGTGCAGATAGGTGAACAGAATCTGGCCTTCACGCAGCATTTTGCGCTCGGCCGCTTGTGGTTCCTTGACCTTAACGATCATATCCGCTTCGGCAAAAATCTGCTCGGGCGTCGTGTAGATGGTCGCACCTGCGGCTTCATAGTCGGCATCACTGGCACCGATACCGATACCACCGTTGGTCTCGACAACAACCTGATGACCATGATGAACGGATTCACGAACACTGGCTGGCGTCATGCCAACGCGATATTCGTGGTTTTTGATTTCCTTTGGAACGCCAATAAGCATTTCAGTAAACTCCGGAAAATGAGGAAAAGACAGAACCAAGACTCCCGACGCGTCGCAAATCATGCACGCAGGGCCTTGATGTACCCCTTTGATAAGGCCACAGCACGGCACCGCGGTAGGACCAGATATTGGTATTCCCCCGGACCAGTTCTGATTCTGGAATAACGGCGGAAAATCAGGCCTTGTGGCGCTTCATTATCTGCGAAAGCAACTCAATGCCGGGCTCAATACGTTCGTCAGGAATGGAAGACAGTCCGAGCCTGAAAAAATTTGCCGGTGGAGCTTCTCCGGCAAAATGTGGGGTGCCGGGTTCGAGGACCAGACCTTCCGTCAAAGCGTCCTTTGCCAGATCAAATGAATCCATATTCTCATCCCCCCGGACCCAGAAACTGGTGCCGCCAAATGTTGGTATTTCCGCCGATCCCGGCAGGTATTTTTCAAGTGCGGCCGCCATCGCCTGCCAGCGTGAACGGTAGGCGCGATGCAGTCGGTGGATCAGGGTGTCGTGATGTCCGAGCGCCAGAAAATAGGCGACGGTACGTTGATTGTTATTTGGGGTATGGCGCAACATCAACAAACGCAATGCACGAAGCTCATCGATCAGGTCGGAAGATGCCACCAGATAACCTAGTCGAAGTCCAGGAAACAGTGTTTTTGACAGGCTGCCGACGTAAACAACACGGTTGTTGATATCGAGGGACTTTAACGCCGGGGTCGGTGAACTGGCGTAATTGGTTTCGCTTTCGTAGTCGTCTTCAATAACGACAAAATCATGCTCCTCGGCTCGTGACAGCAGGGCCTTTCGGCGTTCCATCGGCATGGTTCGGGTCGTTGGCGACTGATGCGATGGCGTGACATAGACGTAGTCGCATTGGTCCAGCCGTTCATCAATCGGCAGCCCTCCCTGATCAACCGGGATGGGGGTGATGTTGCTGGTTTTGACACTGAAAATATTACGGGCATCCGGATAGCCCGGATCCTCGATTGCAACCCGGACTCCTTCGCGCATTAACAGGCTTGCCATTAGATACAGTCCGTTCTGAGCACCCAGCGTGATCAGGATTTCATCAGTCGAGGCCATTATTCCGCGCCGTGGCAGCAGGCGGGTCTTGATTTGTTCGATCAACTGCGGATCGTCACTACCGCTGGTATCGCTGGTCCACGCATCCATACCGCGCTTACCCATGGCCTGTCGTGTGCATTCACGCCAGGCGGCGATGGGAAACAGTACGGGATCGACCTGATTGGAGATAAACGGGTATTTGTAGGTTTGCCAATCCAGTGGTTTTTTAATGGTGGGATGGATGGTCGGGTGAAGCTTGAAACGTTTTTTCCAGTCAAGTTTTTTACCTTTTGGCTCGTCCTGACGGGTGTCGGAGTTTGCCCGCCCCTCAAGAATTTCGGGATTTACATAAAACCCGCTTCGTTCCCTCGACGTCAGATAGCCGTCGTCGACCAATCCCTGATAGGCCAGAACGACAGTATTTCTGGAGACCTTCAGGGTTTTCGCCATTTTTCTGCTGGACGGCAGGGGCATGCGGGACGGTAATTGCCCATTGAGAATAGCGGATACCAGCATTTCCCTGATCTGGGACTGAATACTGGTATTTTCAGTACGCTCAAAGTGGAACAGAGTGTCCCGCATCTGCTGGCCTCACGAATTCGGAAAAATTGGCACTAGAGTGGGTCCAGCGCAAAGATTACGTTGTTTAGGCAACGCGAACAAGCCGTCCTGTGCCCAGTTGTCTTGCTAACCGGACGGTGGTTAGTTTGTAGAGATTATCATACTTGATTTAACGTTTTTGCTGGGAGGGATTTCCAATGCAATTTACCGCGAACAACCTCGAACACCACTGGATGCCATTTACGGCAAACCGAGCCTTTAAAAACGATCCACGTATTATCGTCAAAGGTGAAGGAGTGTATTTTACAGATCATCATGGCGCTCAGATTATCGATGGTTCATCGTCTCTGTTCTGTTGCCCGCTTGGGCATGGCCGTAAGGAAATCGCCGAAGCTGTATATAATCAGCTCCTGGAAAACGACTATGCATCGCCGTTCGGAAGCGGAACGCCGGGAACCTTTGAGTTGGCACAAAAGGTTGCCCGCATCACCCCGGACGAAATTAATCACGTATTTTTCGTCAACTCGGGTTCGGAATCCATTGATACGGCGCTAAAGATGGCAATGGCTTATCATCGCGCTCGTGGTGAAGGCCAACGTACACGGTTCGTTTCTCGCGAACGTGCCTACCATGGCGTCAACATTGGTGGAGTTAGCCTCAGTGGTATGGTCAAGAATCGTGAAACGTTCAGCGGAGTGATGCCGAATGTTGTCTGTATGCGTCATACCTGGGACGAAGATCAGGCCTTTTCACGTGGCCAGCGCGAGGGCGGCGTCGAACTCGCCAATGATCTCGAACGCTTCTGCGAAACCTACGGTGGAACAACGATTGCTGCGGTTTTTGTCGAACCGATAGCCGGGTCGACCGGTTGTCTGGTTCCACCCAAGGGATATCTCGAACGCCTTCGTGAAATCTGTGACGAACACGGCATTCTGCTGGTTTTTGATGAAGTCATCACTGGCTTCGGGCGCACAGGCTCGGCATTTGCTTCGCAGCAGTTTGGAGTGACCCCAGACATTATGACCATGGCCAAGGCGTTAACCAATGGCGCGCAGCCCATGGGGGCGGTTGCTGTCCGTGATGATGTTTACAAGACAATCACCGAAGCGGCTCCGGAGAATGCCATTGAATTTTTCCACGGCTACACATACTCAGGTCATCCGGCAGCTTGTGCCGCAAGCATTGCTGTTCAGGATATCTTCCAGAACGAAAATCTGTTTGAACGGGCGAATGATCTGTCAGAATATTTCCTTGATGGACTTTATAGTCTTCAGGATCTGGACTGTGTGCGTGATATCAGAGGATATGGATTGATTGGCGCGGTTGAACTTAAACCCGTTGGCGGTCCGGGTGCTCGCGGTGGTGCGGCACAGGTGGCGCTATTCAAGAAGGGCATGCATGTGAAGTTTACCGGTGATTCCGGCATCGTTGCTCCACCCTTTATTTCAGAGAAAAGCCATATTGATGAGATGATGGACAAAATGCGTGCCATGCTCAGCGAAATCTGATTTCTCAAAGCAAGACGTATAGAAAACGGCACCTTCGGGGGCCGTTTTTTTTGTTACTGACGACACACCAGCCGCTTGAAACAGCGACTATCAATCGGCTTGCAGGTCTAGTTCTTTCCAGCGATGGCAAGCCACAGTGTGTTCGTCGCCGACGTGCTCCAGCTTGGGTTCTTCCTGTTTGCACATGTCCGTCGCATAAGAACAGCGCGTGTGAAACTTGCAGCCGGGCGGCGGCGCTGCGGGACTGGGAATTTCTCCTTCCAGCTTCTGTGCCTTGGAATGATGGTCCGGGTCCAAAGATGGAATCGCCGACATGAGGGCGCGGGTGTAGGGATGCTTCGACGAAGAGAACAACTCTTTGGTGGGAGCTGATTCGACAAGGCGACCCAAATACATCACCGCCACATGATCACAAATATGGGCAACAACACTCAGATCATGACTGATAAACAGATATGTCAGGCCAAGCTCATCCTGTAGCTCTTTTAACAGGTTCAGGATATCCGCCTGAATTGACACATCCAGCGCAGCCACGGATTCATCAGCGACGATGAATTTGGGGTTGGAGACAAGCGCACGAGCAATGGAGATACGTTGACGCTGTCCTCCGGAAAAGGCATGGGGGAAGCGGCGCAGATGTTCCAGATTGAGGCGACATCTGGCGGCAATTTCACGAACCCGTTCGTCAGTTTCTTCTCGTGAGTTGGTTAACCCCATAACTTCCAACGGTTCCGCAATTATATCCCGTACGGTCATGCGTGGGCTCAGCGCCGCATAGGGGTCCTGAAAGATGAGTTGGGCACGTTTACGATAATCCTTAAGCTCTTCCTTCGTCAGGTGCTCCAGATGATAGTCAACCTCGTCATCATTATACTTCACATGGCCATTTGAAATTGGCACAGCGTTCAGCAGGGCGCGTCCAAAGGTGGTTTTGCCAGACCCGGATTCCCCAACCAGGCCAAAGAAGCTACCGCGGGGAATTTCCAGTGAGATTCCAGCGACTGCATGAATAAAGAGCTTGGGACCAAAAAATGTCTTACCCAATGGAAAGGAAACAGAAAGGTTATTGGTTTCTATGAGGGGATGCTCGTTCATGCCTCACACGCTCCTTGGTCCTCTACCACAAAACAGGAAACAGTGTGGTCGTCTCTGACATTAAATGACCCAGGTCGATCTGCGTCACAACGCCCCGGGATTGATTCTGGGCAGCGGGTATGGAAAACGCACCCGCTTGGCCGTTCAAGTGGACTTGGAATATCTCCAGAAACGGGTGTTAAGGGCGCATCCAGATCTTCCAGTTTGGGCAGTGCGTTCAACAAACCGCGGGTATAAGGATGTGCCGCGTTGCGAATAACTTCACGTACAGGTCCCTGTTCGACCAATTTCCCCAGATACATGACAGCAACATTATCCGCAGTCTGGGCAATAACCCCAAGGTCATGAGTGATAAAAATGATGCCCATGCCAAATTCAGCAACAATATCATTCATCAGTTCCAGCACCTGAGCCTGAATGGTCACATCAAGTGCGGTTGTCGGTTCATCGGCAATCAGCAGTTTCGGTTTGGTCGAAAGTGCCATCGCGATCATGGCACGCTGGCGCATGCCGCCGGACAATTCGAAGGCGTATTGATTGAACCGTTTGCCGGCTTCCGAAATGCCGACACGGTCCAGCATCTCAATGGAGAGTTCCTTTGCTTGCGCCTTGGTCATATCGCTGTGCAGCATCAATTGCTCGGTCATGTGGTTTCCGATGCTGATGGCCGGTGCGAAGCTCGCCATGGGCTCCTGAAAGATCATGGAGATCGCCCCGCCGCGCACGACCTTCAGTTCACGTGCTGAATTGAGGCTGAGCACGTCAATGTTATGATCATCGGTATTAAGCGTTATCTTGCTTTCCGGCGCGTAGACCGAATTGCCGGGGTTCAGTTTCATCAGGGATTTTGCGGTCACGGATTTGCCCGACCCCGATTCACCGACCAATCCCATGACCTCGCCGGGTGCCAATTCAAACGACACATCATCGACTGCGGTAATCAAACCTTCATCGGTTTTAAATTGCAGCGTCAGGTTTTCGACTTTGATAAGAGGTTCACTCATTATTTATGATCCGAATAGGGGTCAGCCGCGTCACGCAATCCATCGCCGACGAACACAAACGCCAAAACCAGCGCCATGAAGAAAATCACTGGAATGAAGTACCATTGATAATTCAGCAGAACATCTGTCTTGGTGACGTTTTGCAGCATCACGCCCAGTGAATTAACCGGGTCCTTCAACCCCAACCCGATGAAGCTGAGCGCGGTTTCGCTAAGCACCATGTAGGGAAAGGAAATAACCAGATCGACAATAATATAACTGGTGAAACTGGGCAGTAGGTGACGTCGGATGATGTGCCCCGGTGACGCGCCGCAAAGTTGAGCTGCCAGCACATATTCCTGGGAACGTTCGGTCAATAGATGTGTCCGCACGCGCCTTGCCAGCGTCGGCCAACCGATCAACCCGAGGATAACAGAGATGAAGAAGAACCTGAGTTCGGCGCTCCATTCATCGGGCACGAATGCCGCTAACGCCATGAACAGCGGAATTGCGGGCACCGTCCTGACGGCATCGGTGATCATCTGCAGAACACTATCCAACTTGCCACCGAAATACCCAGACACCCCGCCAATGACGAGAGCGAGCACAAAGCTGATGAAAACCCCGATGGTACCGACCGCCAACGACGTGTAGACCGCATGCAAGGTTCGAGAGAAGATATCCTTGCCCGGTTTGTCCGTGCCGAAGATATGGATTTGACCTTTGTCTACGCCAAACAGGTGGAGATTTGATTTCAGCATACGGAAATCGAAGTCCAGCGCTTTGCCCGGCATATCGAGCCCGATGTCAATTACGTGATACTCCCAGCCCTCTACGAACAATTCGACATAGCGCCGGTCTTTTCTGTCAACCGTGCTCACCCAACGAAAATTCGTTTTAATGGAACGCTCACGCTTGTACGAATAAATAAACGGACGCAACGAGAATCCGTTTTCATCCCAGAACTTCGGAATTTGCGGCGCGCCATTCTGATACGTCGCGTCGCGACCGGCGATTGTCGGGTTGTAGGGAGACAGGAACGGCGCGAAGAGCCCCATCAAAACGAGCGATATGAGGACGAATGCGCCCGCCATAGCGGATTTGTTTTTCTTGAACCGGGCCCAGATTAACTGCATCTGACTGGCGGTAAAGTAAGCCTCTTTGCGTTTTTGTTCCGCGAGTTCAGCGCTGTCTTGAACTGCGGTGATAGCTATGTCTGACATGATATCACCCTCCGCCCACGATGCTTCGCCAGACCCGAGGATCTATTAAGGCCAGCAGAATGTCAGTCACGAAGTTAAGCGTGACGATGGACGCGGTGAGCATGAAAATGATGGCACCTGCGAGTTGCTGATCGTTGGATCGGGCCAGAGCCTCGATAAGAAGCGCGCCCGCTTCCGTCAGGGTCAGGATAATGGCGACAATCGGCAGTTCATTAAACACCCTGTTAAGATCAAACCCCAATGAGTTGATAATCGGGCCCAGCGCATGGCGGGCAGGATAGCGCCACAGCAATTGGCCTCCAGACAGACCGCGGGCCTTTGCGGCGGTAACGTATAGTTTGCCGTTTTCATCTGACATCAGGGCACGGACAGTCTGTAGCGCGAATGCGGTGGCAGACCAGCCTAAAATAAACACAGGCAGCCAAGCCCTCGACAAGAAGTCCTTCACGCGCTCATAAGACCAGGCGGCATCTCTGAATTCTTTACTAAACAGTCCAGTAAGGCTGTCACCATAAACTATTGTGGAGAACAGCATAATCATCAACGCCAGCAAGAAGTTAGGCATCGCCAAACCCAGATAACTGATAAAGCGGATTGAATTGTTAACTGTCGGATTATTTGAAGAGGCCGAGAATATCCCGGCTGGAATCGCTATAAGATAGGCAAACACAAGGGATGTCAGGCAAATCCCCAATGAGAGCCAGAATTTTTGGCCAAGAAGATCATTAATTCTAACCCGAAGAATACAGCTATCGCCGAAATCGCCCCTGAGAAAGACGTTGCCGACCCAGTTCACCCAACGGATTACATAGGGTTTATCTAGCCCCATGCGCCGTTCTTCGGCCTCAATATCGGCAACCGAAACCTGGCCGCCCTGAGTATTCTTGAATGCCACATAACGTTCAGCGCAGTTTCCCGGTACCATTTCCATCAAAGTGAAAACGATGAAGGACACCATCAACAAGGTAACGATCGCCATGAAGGCGCGCGAGACGACGAATTGGCCGAACTGAAGCATTAAACTCTCCCTGCTAACCCCGTTTCCGGATGATCGAGTCTAGATTGCCCAATGTCTTTTCCGGAAGAGAAAACGTGCCGGGCGCTCATCACGCCCGGCAAATTTTCCGATAACTAACTTCTACTCGTCAAGATACCACTGATGAGCACGGTACGGATAAGTCCGATAATACTCATATGATGCTGTCTTGAATTCCGGGAAGTTTTTCAAGGCATTCCGATGATAAATCGGTGCCGGGGCAAGCACCGTACCGATGAACAACAGGTTCTCGGTCAGGTTCTTAACCATACGTGCGCCAATTTCATTGGACTTCGGCGTGCCGGCAACTTCTGCCTGGAACGCCTTAATGTCGTCCATCAGCTCATAGACATATGCCGGTGGCTTGACGCCATTGGCACCTTTGCTGTCGATATACTCAGCCCAGAGAACGCCATTGCGAACACCAAAATAGTTTTCGAATGGAGGGTTCCAGAGTTCCGGGTTACCCAGGATAATTGCCATTGGCTGGCTTTTACGCCATGTCATGACGTCAAGCTGGTTCGCCGACTGCGCAGAACGGAATTCATCTGGCGTAACTTCTTTCGAAGTCGTTTTGACACCGATGTTACTCCAGTGCTGGGCAACCAGTTCAACAACCTCAGTAGCGATACCTTGCGTTGCGAATTGCACGTTGAGTACCAGTTTGTCACCGTTTGGAAGGTCACGGTTGCCGTCACCGTCCTTATCGACAACACCAATTTCATCCAGCAATTTTTTGGCCATCGCGGGATCATGCTGAACGTAGTAGTTTAGCCATTTTTTGTCGACAAATGCTGGCGGAGGGCTAAAGCCAATATACTGCTGCGCCTTACCGAGATTGAAAAACGCAACTTCGTTGATTTCATCCCGATTGATAGCGACGGACATTGCTTGCCGGAATTTAATGTTTCCGAAAACTTTACGTTTTTCCGGATCAGCGGATGTCACGTTAAAGGCAAACGTCGGACCCGCAATTTCAGGCTTCAACTGGACGTTATATTTGCCTTTTCCCTTGTTATCCATGAGAACCGGAGCCGATGGCAAAGAGAGAGACTGAAGTTTGTAGTCATACTCGCCGTTAATGGCTTTCAGGATACGAACTTCGTGGTCGTTGATGTAGACTTCATCCTGTTCGCTGATGTAGGGCAACTGTTGGCCCTGAGTATCAACCATGTGGAAATATGGATTGGCTACATAGTGACGGCCTTCCGTCGTGTCGGCCACGGTGATGTAGCTTTCCAGCGAAGGCTGGATTGCAGCCGGCAATTTTGCAATTTTCGACGGATCTTTCAGCATGGGCGATGGAACGTCGGTCCAGTCCGATTGGCCATAGTAGAAGTTGACTACGTCATAGCCCTTCTCAAAACCAGCGGCTTTCGCCAATTTGTCCGCATCCGGGTTCACGGCAGGGTGGAACTGACCGAGGAAATGTTTCGGCTGGAATCCCTGACCATAATGGGTCGCGAAATGAGCCAGTAACCCTGGATAAGGTGACGGCATGTTGAAACGAACGGTCTGCGGATCGATTACATCCACCGACATTGGTTTGCCACCAACCAGAGCGTAATCCTTGGTTTTTTCGATGACATTTTTGTCCAAATTCAAATTTTCGTACCAGAATTCAACATCGGCCGCTGTAAACGGAGCACCATCGGACCATTTGTGCCCTTTGCGCAGGAAGAAAGTAAGCGACGTGAAATCGTCATTGAACTTCCAGCCTTTTGCGACGTTCGGGACAATAGTCGAAAGATCATCGGAATAACGCACAAGGTTAACATGGCGTGTGGACAAAAGATCCGAAGTTCCAGCCTCAGTCGCATTCGATATCATGTCGAAAACGCCGCCATATTTTCCGATAGAATCATAAGGAGCTACGACTAATGGTTCACTGGGCAGACGATCATTAACGCCAGGAAGACCTTTGTTTCCAACAATCTTGCCATTCAGCTTGCCGATATCCGGATTTTCGGAAAAGCTCAGTTTGCAATTTGCGGTTTTTTCGAATTCTGCCAGTTCGTATTGCTGAGGGAACGCACCTGCGGCGACTCCCTTCATATCTTTCACTGTTACAGCAGGGCAAGGTGCTGCCTGCACTACTGTCGATGCAAGGCCAAGCCCCGCGACGACGGCAACGAACGCACCCATCTGGATGCCTTTTCTTCTTAACATTTGAATCCTCCTTGTTTTTTTGTCGTAGTAAATTTTTTCTTTTTGTTTTTGACGACGGCCCTCGGAATTTATCGAGGTTTCAACCGGCGCAAGTTAACTTCTGTTGTGCAAACAAATTCACAACAGCTTTTCTTCCAAAGACCTAAAACTGATTTTTATCCTGCGTCAACGGTATATCAATCTCGAAGTAGCGCAATGTATAAATCGCTTTTGCGTATCTTATTGATAAGAGAGTTCAAGAAAACGCCATGGAAGCGTTAGGGCCAGATACTCAAAATTCATAGGTCCAAATTTGCAATTCAGGCAGCAATCAGCTGATCGCGGTATTCCGCACGGATTTCGGCATACCAGTTGGGTTCGTCGGGCCACCACCACAATCGATCCAGCGCATCGCCTGGATAGGCGGATTCAAACGCTGCTTTGGTTTTGGCATCAAGTAATGCGGTTACGCCACTGACAGCCGCGTTGTACCCCGTAGCGTTGGCCATCTGTGCGCCCGCCTTGGCGGTGTAGATGGCATTGACGAATTCATGTGCCTGTTCCTTGTGCTTTGCACCAATCGGCATGCTAAGGCCATCCAGCCAGGCAAATGCTCCTTCTTTTGGAGCAAGATATTGAACAGGCCGACCCTCTTTCATCAATTCGATTGCCGGACCGTCCCAGGTTTGTCCGATCACACAGCCATTTTGCAAAAAGTTGGATTTCTGGGTGTCATGGTCATTCCAGAATGACTTGATCCACGGTTTGTGTTCGATCGCAAAACTGGTGATTTCGTCCCAGATCCCACGCATGCTATCTTCGTCTTTATAAGCGTTCTCGAACGGTGGCAGTTTGCCGATATCCGCAAGGTATCGACCGATCCCGGCCATCATTGAATGCGGGCGACCCTGAACCTTGCCCTTGACGCCCGGCAACCAAAGATCGCCAAAACTCAGTTTTCCGTATTCAGTCTGAAAAAGATCTTTGCGATAGGATATCGCTTCCGTACCCCAGATATGCGGCAAGTGGTGCTGTCCACCATCCCAGATCCAGGTTTCGCTCGGTTTTCTGAACGTGGCCTCGACGTTTTTCAGATTGGGGATTTTTTTGAGATCCCAGGGCTGGGTCAGTTTAAGGTCGATCCATTGGCCTTTGCGATGCACCGTCGGCGTAATGACATCGTACCCGCGACCCTTGGACGCCTTCATTTTGTTGATCAGTTCTTCATTGGAGCCGAGTGTAATATAGTTGGTTTTAATCCCCGTAGATTTTTCGAAGTCTTTAAGAAACGCCTCAGGCAGGTATCCGGTCCAGCACAAGACATCAACTTTGCCGGATGATGAAAAGGCGTCCCTGACAATCCATGGGCCACCGGTCGCAATCGCTCCGACGCCTATCGCGTGCTTTATCAAAGTGCGCCTGGAAAAGGTTCGTGCTGCCTTGGCTGTAAGTCTGGAACTGGATTTTATTTTGGATGTCATATTGGTTCTTCCTGCGAATAAACCATACAGATTGTGGCCTGCCCCAACAAACTTCGGCATTCCGGGTTCGGGTCAACAAGGCGAATGGGCAAAAATACACCTGTTTCAAGTATGAAGCCGATGTCCCGCCAAGGTCAACGCAAGAACGATCTTTGACAAGTGAAATTGACGATCATAATTTCGGTCGACAGTTCGGAAACTGGAAATTAAGCGCATGTTGATAGTGGGGCCAAAAAACTGGAATTGGTAGCTCCAGATTTTCCGGAATTACTTTCCAAATCATTGAAAGTACCAAGAACATGGCCAAACTGTGCCTGCTCAAACATGACAAAGCGATGTAATTCTTCTTACAAAAATGGCGTTTCTTGCTTTGCACGACTTTGAAATTATTGCATTTTGACGCAGGAATTTTGTAGATGCGAACAAGCGCTGACTATAGGAGTTGAAGATGACTGAGGAATTGATGCACTTTGTGGATGGTGTTCGTGTGAAAGGCACCAGTGGGCGTTTTGGAGATGTTTTTAATCCGGCGACGGGCGAAGTAACCAAGAGAGCTCCGCTTGCAAGTGCCGATGAAGTTCGCAAGGCCATCGCCTCTTCCGCAGCGGCACTTCCCGGGTGGGCAGCCACGCCTCCGGCCAAGCGCGCGCAGGTGATGTTCAATTTTCGCGATCTTCTTCACAAACATATGGATGAATTGGCCGAACTGGTTTCCCAGGAGCATGGAAAAACGCTGGATGACGCCAAAGGTTCGGTCACTCGCGGTTTGGAAGTTGTCGAGTTTGCCTGTGGTATTCCACATCTTCTGAAAGGGGATTACTCGGCGTCAGTTGCCGGCGGCGTTGACAGTTTCAACACCCGCCAGCCTGTTGGTGTCTGCGCCGGTATTACACCCTTCAACTTCCCGGCCATGGTGCCAATGTGGATGTTCCCGATGGCTCTGGCCTGCGGCAATACGTTCATCCTGAAACCCTCCGAGCGCGATCCGTCCTGTGGAGTCAGGCTCGCCGAACTGATGTTTGAGGCAGGGCTTCCGGAAGGTTGCCTGAATGTGATTAATGGAGACAAGGAAGCCGTAGACACCCTGCTGACTGATCCTGGCGTCGGGGCTATCAGTTTTGTCGGATCGACGGCGATTGGACGATACATTTATGAGACCGGTGCCGCACATGGTAAACGGGTCCAGGCGCTTTGTGGTGCCAAAAACCATATGATCATCATGCCTGATGCCGATATCGATCAGGCTGTCGATGCGACTATAGGCGCGGCATACGGTTCTGCTGGCGAACGCTGTATGGCGGTCTCCGTTGCGGTCGCTGTTGGTGATGAAGCTGCTGATGCGTTCGTCAAACAACTCGCTCCACGCGTCCAGAGCCTGAAGGTCGGTCCATATACAGATGCATCTGCGGAAATGGGGCCGGTTATTACCCGTGAATCAAAAGAGCGTATTGAACGTTACATTGGTGAAGGTCTCGCCGATGGCGCGGAATTGGTCGTCGATGGACGCGGCATCAGTCTTCAGGGATACGAGAACGGATACTTCGTCGGTGGTACACTGTTTGATCGGGTGACCACGGAAATGTCCATCTACAAAGATGAAATTTTTGGACCAGTTCTTGTCGTCGTCCGCGCCGAGAGTTATGACGAAGCCAAGCAGATGGTCATTGATCATGAATACGGAAACGGTGCCGCCATCTTTACCCGTGATGGTGACACGGCACGGAATTTCACCCAGGATGTCAATATTGGCATGGTCGGGGTCAATGTTCCGATACCGGTACCCGTTGCTTATCATAGCTTTGGCGGCTGGAAGGCTTCGTTGTTTGGTGATCATTCCATTCACGGCATGGAAGGTGTACGCTTCTACACCAAATTGAAAACCGTCACAGCCCGTTGGCCGTCCGGCATCAAAGAGGGTGCCGTATTTAATTTCCACAGTGGATCAGATACCGGACATTAAATACCATAGCACTGGTCAGCAGACTGCCCATGAGTCGAAAACCGACGTGCGTTGTGGGTGAACAAAATGGCAGAACAGGCCTATCTTTCTAGCGTCGAGCAAGTAATCATCACCGACGCAAGTGTTGTTCCTGAACCGTTACAGGAGACATTTGTCTACTGGGCTTCAAAATGCAGTCGTGCGTCAATGGCTGCCGAATTTAATATCCCGGATCTGCTGGTTAACGTCATTCCCTGGTCTGTGCTGGTAGATGTCTTGGGCGATCCGCCCGAATTTCGCTACCGGTTTTGGGGCACTGAACGGGTTCGGCTGATTGGTTATGAAATGACCGGGAAAACAATTTTGGATATTCGTCATGCTGAAATGCGTGACGCAAATCTGAAGGAGTATCAAGACGTTCTGCGGGCAAAAAAACCAATGCTTTGTCAGTCGATCAACATTTGGCCCAGTGGTCGCAGGGAGATGTTCCAGTCCATGCGGTTGCCGATATCCCGAGATGGTCACTCTGTCACACAGATCTATTCGATCATTAATTTTGTTGAAATATCGGCCATGCATTACAAATATTTCGGCACTGAAATCCCTCTTGAAAAAACTCGTGATGGTGTGGATGACTGATATTGCTTGGCATCTGGCGAGGACGAGGCTGGTGTCGTGAAGGCATTATTGCAACGGGTTTCAGAGGCGCGAGCAGTATTGGTAGATACCGGCGAAGTGCTTGGAGAGATCGGTTGGGGATTGACGGTTCTTGTTTGCTCTGATCCGGACGATGGCACTGAAGAAGTAGACTTATTTGCCCGAAAAATAGTGAACTTGCGCTTGTTTGGCGATGATGAAGGGAAAATGAACCGTTCCGTACTTGATGTCGGTGGATCGTATCCGTCCGGTGAAGGGCGCTGATCAGACAGGTAGAAGGAATTCGCTTGTTTCGATGGCGTGAAGGACGTCTTTGAGAGACAAGCCTTGATGGACGCGGAACCATTGGCCGGTGTGGCGATGCCACTGGACATCG
>JAJFIJ010000248.1 GCA_021775105.1 Rhodospirillales bacterium
GTGGCGAAGAAAAGCCAGGCCTGTTGGATGAAAATGGCAGAATTCGTGACCTTTCCGGTCACCTAAATGAACTTGAGGGGACAGCGCTGGATCCGGACCGTCTGGCAGCTCTGGGGAATATCGAAACGGATTCCCTGCCTCGTGTCGAAGGCACTGTGCGGGTTGGGTGTCCGGTGGGTAGTGTTGGCAAGATTGTCGCGGTTGGCCTGAATTATGCCGATCATGCACGGGAAGCAGGAATGCCAATTCCGGATGAACCCGTTCTGTTTTCAAAAGCCATCACGTCCCTGAACGGCCCCAATGATGATGTGATTCTGCCAAAAGGTGGTAATAAGGGGGACTGGGAGGTCGAACTTGCCATAATTGTCGGGCGAAAGGCACAATATGTCGATCAGGCTGATTCTATCACCCACATTGCCGGTTATGCTGTCGCCAATGACATTTCAGAACGCGCTTTTCAGTTGGAAGGCACGGGACAATGGATGAAGGGCAAGGGATTTGATACCTCGGCGCCGGTCGGGCCGTGGATGGTCACCACTGATGAAATCACCAACCCGCAATCGCTGAACATCTGGCTCGAAGTCAACGGCATCCGTTATCAGGACGGTAATACCAGAACCATGGTCTTCGGCATCCCCCATCTTGTCAGTTTTATCAGCCAGTATATGACCCTGATGCCCGGTGATATTATCATTACCGGTACGCCGCCCGGAGTTGGTCTTGGCCAGACACCACCGGTTTTCCTGAAAGACGGAGATGTCATGCGTCTGGGCATCGAAGGGCTTGGTGAGCAAAGTCAGAAAGTCAAAGCTTACCGGGGTTAACGCATCGCAACGCCGGTCCTGTTGCGCCTGGAAAACGGTTTCCCATGGTATCTAACGCCTCTTTTTTACCCGGTCATTTATCGACCTATGTTCAGCAAACGTGCATGAACGAAAGCGATGCCATGCTGGCATTGCGTCAGGAAACTGAACAACTTCCTGACGGCGAATGGCAAATACCCCCCGAACAGGGACAGTTTTTGTCTTTTCTGGTCAACCTAATCGGCGCCAGAACTGTGCTGGAAATTGGAACTTTCACCGGTTACGGCACTCTTTGCATGGCACGTGCATTGCCCGGAAATGGTCGAATAGTGACTCTTGAAGGAATGTCTGAATTTCCGGCGATCGGTCAAAAATACTGGGAACAGTCCGGTGTGGCTGAACAAATAGAAGTGCGCCTCGGCATGGCCCTTGAAACCCTGCCGAGACTTTTGGATGAAAGAGCAGACGCGACATTTGATTTTGTATTTATTGATGCCGATAAAAAGGAATACGACGATTATTATGAATATGCACTTCAACTGGTGCGTATTGGTGGACTGATCGCGCTTGATAATATGCTGTGGCGTGGCGCTGTCGCCGATCCGCAAGATCAGAAAAACTCAACCAATTCCATCCGGCACCTGACCCGAAAAATCATTGGTGACTGTCGGGTCTCCAGCAGCCTTGTTCCCATTGGTGATGGCCTGATGCTGGCTCGACGATGTAAATGAATACTCCCCAGGAAAACGGGCCAGGCCTTGTTGAATTTGTCACGCTGATGGCAATTATGACGTCCCTGCTGGCCCTCTCGATTGACGCCATGCTGCCCGCTTTGCCACAAATCGGCGCTGAGCTCGGCGTGGAAAATGAAAACCATACCCAGTTGGTCGTCTCCACCCTGTTTTTGGGATTTGCTGTCGGACAGATATTGTTTGGCCCCTTGTCTGACAGTATTGGCAGAAAACCGGCGGTCTATATCGGATTGATGATTTTTGTACTGGGTGACGCGATTTCCATACTGTCGACAGATTTTAACATGATGCTGTTTGGGCGAGTGCTTCAGGGTTTTGGCGTTGCTGGTCCGCGTATTGTTACGATAGCCCTGGTCCGTGACAAGTTTGCCGGTCGCGAAATGGCACGGATCATGTCACTGATTATGATGGTTTTCATTATTGTTCCGGCAATAGCACCGGCTCTGGGGCAAGGCATTCTGTTTCTTGCCCCGTGGCGCTTTATTTTTGGCTTCATTCTCAGCCTTGCGGTAACCGCCTTTGTCTGGTTTGCCTTGCGCCAACCGGAAACACTGCCTTCATCAAAGCGGGTATCCTTCTCAGTGGTTCAAATATTCGCCAGTATTCGCGAGACCTGCGTTAACCGTACTGCGTTCGGGTACACCATTGCGGCCGGGTTGGTGTTTGGCGCTTTTATTGGTTATCTCAGTTCGGCTCAGCAGATTTTTCAGGTCCAGTATGGACTTGGCGAGCGCTTTCCACTGTTTTTCGGCTCTCTTGCCCTCGCCATTGGCGGCGCCTCCTATTTCAATTCCCGACTTGTCATTCGCTATGGTATGCGGGCTTTGTCCTGGCGGGCGCTTCAGGTCCTGAGCGGTGTATCTGCCGTGTTTTATCTGATTACATTTGTGTCGGACGGTTGGCTTCCGCTCTGGGCATTGATGCTCTGGGGAGCATTATCGTTCTTCTGCATCGGTATTCTGTTTGCTAATTTCAATGCTTTGGCAATGGAGCCATTGGGGCATATAGCAGGCACGGCGGCGGCTGTAATCGGCTCATTGACGTCATTTGTATCGCTCGCATTCGGCGTTTATATCGGTCAGATATATAGCGGCACTGCTCTTCCCCTGATTGGTGGGTTCGCCGTGCTCGGAATTGCTTCTATGGCAGTCATGTTGTGGACTGAACGCGAGGAAATTCAGGCCTGATTCAGATTATTCAACAGCGTTGAATGGTCTGCCCAGACCGTAGACAGATCCCCAGCCCAAACCTTCAAGGGTGTCTTTCCGGGGTGCATATTCGCAACCTACCCAACCCCGGTAGCCAATCATGTCCAGAGCCTCAAACACTGGCGTGAAATCAATAGTTCCCGTATCTGGCTCATGGCGACCCGGAACACCCGCGACCTGGATATGATCAATCACATCAAAGTTGGACCGCACCATTTCAAGCAGGTTTTCTTGGTTCATTCCGCCATGATAGAGATCGTATTGAAGATAAAGATTATCCGAACTGACGACGGCCATAACGGCGCGGGCCTGCATGGTGTGGCTGATGATATAACCCGGCACATCAACCGGGTTCAGGGGTTCCGTCAGGACCCTGATGCCGGCCTCCGCACAGGTTTCCGCGGCGTATCGGAGATTGTCGGCCAACGTTGAAATGGCGACTTCCCGACCAATATCTGGTCCCGGCACGCCCGCCATAACGTGGATGCGCGGGCAACTGAGGGCTGTGGCGTAGTATATGGCTTCGTCAATGGATTCCTGAAACTCCGGTTCGCGTCCGGGAATCGCGCCAAGTCCGCGCTCTCCCGCGTGCCAGTCACCCGGAGGTGCGTTGATCAAAACCAGTTCAACGTCGTTTTCTTCCAGTGCCTGCATTATTTCGGATACAGGCGTGTCATAGGGAAATTGAACCTCGACCCCCTTGAATCCGGCTCTGGCGGCCACAGCAATTCGGTCAGGAAATGGCAATTCCTGAAACAGGTAACTCAGATTAGCGGAAAATCTAGGCATGATTACCAGTGGACTGAAGCAGTCCTTTAATCGCTTTCGCGACGTCAAGGGCGCTGTTCAGCGGCGGGTGCCGCCAATCCTTATACTGACCATCAAAAGGTCTGGCATAACCGTTTTTGAACAGGTCGTCATGCAGTCGCTGATGTTTTGCTGTGATGAGTCCTTCCGGTGCGTAAATATAGACGGGTTGGGTGCCTGAACAGGCTTCTGAACACATCGACATCGATTCTCCGGTTACAACAATAGCATCTGCACAGGCAAGATAACCCAAATACGGGTTTTCACCGCTATCGCCCCAACTAAACACAGTCGCTGGCGCGGAAATCGCGTCTATCAGGCTCTTGCTTGCATCACCAGTGCGGCGACTGGTCGATATGAGCAGACTCCCCCCCGCCTGATTGACCATTGTCGATGCCTGGATCGCCAATTCTCGCGCCATCTCATCAGTGAAAGTCCGGTTCTTTGTCGACCCTCCAACGATCAGCGCGATGTGGGGTTTCGGCAAGTTCTGAAACCGTTCAATCCACTGGATTTTGAGAGTCTCCAAAATCTCTTGCGTAACCTTATGAGGAGCCCCTAATAGATTGAAAATATTATTTTTATTTCTAATTTCATCATGCTTGGGGACAGCAATCAAATCGAATTCCTCGACACCCTGAGAGCCCGGCCACATAACCTGAACCAAACGCGTTTTTCCTGACGACATGCGCTTGATACGCCGTGCGACTGGTGCTGTTCGTCGCCCGGCGGCAATAAGAAGATTTGGCCATGGCGGAACCAGCTTTTCCGCGCTGTCGCCTGAAATTCCAATAAAACTTGCGCCTATCAGGCCGTTCGGCAGATTTCCCATCCAGCTGTATGACAAATCCTTCGTTTGGTAGGGCATTCCCAGCGCATCGGCCACCCCGATACACTGGCTTCTGTTGCCGGCGCGATCATCCAGTAAAAGCCATATATTGGGACCTGAATTCGATGCTGGTTCGTTCATTGTGCATTCCGGGCAAGCGCTTTTTGTATTGGTAGCATCCCGAAGGCGGGGGTGAAACCTTGGCATTGCTCATCAACATCATAGAAATAAAATCGAATTCCGGTTAGGTTTATCATATTGGGGGAAATATCGGGTTCGAAAGAACCTGAAGACGTGAAGGTAATGGAGCCCCTGATGCATACTGAAAACACTGCTCAATTTTCCGTCGGTCAACTGATCCAGCACCGTTTGTTTGAATATCGTGGCGTCATCATAGATGTCGACCCGTCTTTTCACGGTAGCGATTCATGGTATCAGTCAAATGCACGCAGCAAACCGCCCAAAGAACGACCCTGGTATCATGTGCTGGTCGATGGTGGTGAAATGCGGACCTATGTCGCGGAACGCAATCTGGAACCGGATGGCGAAGGAGGCCCGATTAACCATCCTGACGTCAAAGAACATTTCGAAGGTCTGGGTGAAAACGGCTATGTTCTCCGCCGCCAGCAGAACTGACTATCCGGACAATCCTTCCCGCAACGCCTTCAGGTGATCACCATATCCTTCAGCCTTTCCGACAGATCTGGAATATAGCGGTTTTCGAACCTGCCAGTTCGATGCGGTGAGGACTGTTTTGCCATTGTCATGAAACCGCAGACAGGCATCGTCCCATCCCAACCCGAGAAACTCTATAATCCGCCTGCTCTGACCTTCCTGATCAGCAATGATATCCTCATAGCTGACATCGAGAAGGGGAAGGCTGAGGACGGATTTCCAATGCTCCATCATTCGGGATTCCGCCCGAATGTAGCGACCGATGTCAGTAAGGTCAGTTGACCAGGGGTGATTGGCGATGAAGTTCTGGGCATAACATGAAAGCCCGACATCCATAGGGTTACGCTGACAATGAACAACACGCGCATTGGGGAAAAGAACCTGCATTAACCCAATGTGAAAAAACCCGAATGGTGACTTGTCAATAACGCGCTGCAATTGCCCTGTACCGATGGTCAACCGCTCAAGCACCCGCTGGCAAAGCCCCTCTATCCGATTCTTACTCAGATTAATGATTTCACCGGGGTAATCTTCAAGAAGATCAGCAACCACGGCCATCTCACCGACAGATCCTGCCTGAGGGTGGCTGGTGATGATTTGTTCGACCAGTGTCGTCCCGGATCGTGGCATACCGCAAAGAAACACCGGAACTTCCGAGTTATTGCCGAGACTTTGCAGGCGGGTCAACAGGGAGGTTGAGAATGTCCGGGAAATATTGGCAACATCGCGATCCAGTTGATCACCATCAAAAACGATTTCATTTCTGGATAATGCATTTCTGCGCATGTTGTTTCCGGCGTTCAGATGGAACATGGAAGCATCGGTGTCGCGTTTCCGATCAGCCCGTTCCGCCAGTGCAAAATTCAGGCTGATACGTTGCTGGGCGCTTATATCAGATTTTTCCAGAAGGTTTTGAATATCCTTAACCTCCTCATCGCTGAGGTCGTGGTCCGAAGATGCCAGATTATACCAGGCGTCTGCCAATGCCGGACGGATCTTTATGGCGCGGCGAAATGCTGTTGTGGCATCATCAGTCTTTCCTAGCGCCAGCAACACCACGCCAAGGCCATTTTCGGCTTCTGCCAAACCGGAATTGATATCCAGAATTTGTTGATAAGTCGTTATGGCATCATCGCTACGGCCTGATTTATGCAACGTCGCTGCTAAATTCATTCCGGCTTCACGATGGGCGGGCTGGATAACATAAGCTTTTCTGAAAACGTCTTCGGCCTGGACGTAGTCTCCCTTTGCCGATAACGCATTGCCAAGGGCATTCAGGGCCTCAACATAATCCGGACTTAAATCAACGGCTTCCTGCGCCTGAAGAAGGGCCTCATCCGATTCTTCCAACCTCAGCAGCGCAACACTCAGGTTGGCGCGCGCTGTCGGATTTTCAGGTGCCTGCTGAATTGCTTTGACGTAAGCCTCAACACCACTGACATAGTCGCCACTGCGGACATAAAGATTACCCAGATTAATCAACGCTTCCGGATAGTCTGGATTAATCTGTATTGCCCGACCGCAGGCTTTTTTTGCTTCTTCAATCCGACCCTGCATTTCTAGCGCAACGGCAAGATTGCTATGGGCTTCCGCATTTGCGGGCTTGAGTTCAATAGCATGGCGACAGGCTGCTTCGGCTTCCGGGTGTCGGCCCAGCATATTCATGATTGCACCACAATTCGCATGTAGTTCCGGGTCATTTTCGTTGCGCGTTATGGCTTCCAGAATGTTCTCGCCCGCATCCTGCAATCGTCCCTGACGATAGCGGATCAGCGCAAGCAGATGATAGGGTTCAAAATCCAGTGGTGCGCCGGCTATCGCGTCCAGGCACGACTCAGCCGCTTCGTCCAATCGTCCGGCGTCATAATGCCCGGATGCATCGTCCAGTTGTTGAGCGGTCGCAACGTCCGGCGATATGCCATCGGTAGCCTTGCCTGAGTTCCCCCGGGTTTTGCGTTGACGACGACGTTCCTGTCTATTCACTGGGCAATCCTTTCGACTTGTCAGGGATTTGAGAGGACACAACGCGCCACGTCAACCGGCATTGTCAGTGCTTCGGAAATCACCGTTGTTTAGCCCAGGGTTTCACTCTAAAACGAGAGCAGTCCGCGAACTACTCAAACAGGAATTCCAGATGCCCGAATCTTCTCGTGTCATATCCCCTGCCGCCCGAGAAACCGCCAAGTGGCTTCTTGATATCAAGGCCGTCAATTTCCGCCCGGAAGAACCCTATATTTTCACTGCCGGATGGGCCAGTCCGGTCTACATCGATTGCCGCTGGGTCATTTCCTTCACCGAGGCACGGCGGCGGATGATTGAGATGGGCGTCGAGATGCTCAGGGTCGAAGGTGCGATGGATGGCGTTGATCTGGTTGCCGGTGGTGAAACAGCCGGTATCCCCTACGCAGCGTGGATATCTGAAGCGACTTCAACTCCGATGCTGTATGTCCGTAAACAGCCCAAAGGCTTCGGTCGCGACGCGCAGATAGAGGGAAATATGCCGGAAGGGTCGAAGGTACTGCTGGTCGAGGACCTGGCGTCCGATGGCGGCTCGAAGATCAGTTTCGTCAATGCATTGCGCACGGCCGGTGCGGTCGTATCCGACATCTTCGTTGTTTTTTTCTACGATATTTTCCCGGGCGCGCTGAAGACGCTTGAGGGTGCAAATGTTAAACTTCACTATCTCTGCACTTGGCATGATGTGTTGCAGGTAGCCGCTGAGGGCGAATATTTTTCCCCGGAAGCCATTGAAGACGTCCGTAAATTTCTGAACGACCCCATCTCATGGTCAGCCGCTCATGGCGGCCGTGCAGAGGCCTGATCTGAAAAGAGCTAATCCGATGAATGTCTTTCGTGGGTTTTTATTTGTTATCGTTCTGTTTTCCGGGTTTTCCAAGGCTGCATTTGCTGTTGAGGCGCTGGTAACACCTGAATGGATACTTGCGAGCATTGGCAAACCGGGAATCGTTTTTCTTGATGTGCGTCACCCGGGGGCCTTTGCTCGAGGGACGGTGCCGGGTGCCGTCAATACCAACTACGGGCGTGGATGGCGAGTCAAACGCAAGGGCGTACCGGGCCTGCTACCAACGAAAAAGCAGCTTGAAAAATTGATTGGCGGCCTGGGGATCAGTAATTCCGATCACGTTGTCATTCTGCCCGGTGGCTACAATGCCAGTGAAATGGGCGTCGCGACACGGATATACTGGACGTTCAAGGTTTCCGGACACACTCAGGTGTCAATACTGGATGGCGGCATGGAAGGTTATTTTGCGCTGAACAAAAAAGCCGTGGTCGGTGCCGGCAACACGACCCCTGGGCGCGCTTCCTTCACGGTAACCCTGAAACCCGAACTGCTGGCGACCGAAGATGACGTTCGCAAGGCCCAGTCATCGGGTCAGCCCCTAATTGATTATCGCCCGAGCGGTCAGTTTCTTGGTATCAATAACGGCGGCGCGCCAAAACGTCCCGGAACCTTGAAAACCGCCGTAAATATACCGGCGCAATGGTTGACGGTTGACGATGGCGGTTCTTTTCGCAAGCCCGGCGCTCTTGCAAAACTTTACGAGGCGATGGGTGTCAAATCATCGGGGCCCGTTATCAATTTCTGTAATATCGGCCACTGGGCTTCCGTTGGCTGGTTTGTCACACATGAATTGATGGGCAACGCTCAGGCGCGGCTATACGACGGGTCAATGGCGGAGTGGACAAACGATCCAAAAAACCCGGTAGAGCGCAAGGTTTCTTTGGACTAGACTACCTCCTGCTTGAGGGAGGAAAGTGGCATGCCGGGAATTTTGGGTAATCTGGTGGCGAACTATCGTTCGCATATCGAGCGTCAGGCAAACCGGGCCTTTCTGGAAGGCGTGATGGCTGCTTGCGCACTGGTCGCTTCGGCCGATGGGGAAATTTCCTTTGGTGAACGGGTACGGGTCGATCAGATCCTACAAACTCTTGAAAAGCTAAAGGTGTTCGACCCTCATGAAGGTGTCAACATCTTCAATGAATATACCGACCTTATCCTTGAACATCCGGCGACCGGTCACGAAACCGCATTTCTGGCCATGGAGAAAATTGCCAGGGAACCCGAAAACGGTGCCCTGATGGTGCGTATCTGTATAGCCGTCAGCGAAGCCGATGGTGATAACAAACTCGCCGATCAGATCGAGATCGTGACACTTTGTTCGCGTCTTGGCCTCGATCCGACCGATTGCGGGTTATACATCGACAAATCGCCGGATGATATCCTTGATCGTTAGCGCTCTGGTTATGAGGCTTTGCGGATGACCGGGTCTTCAATCTGAATGTCATCCGGAAACGGCCTGCCCACACCCAGTTCAAGATATTCCTTGAGACTCAGCAAAAATGATGCCCATTTCATGGAACAATGATAGTGGAAAGAGCTCTCTTCGGCCCAGTTGCGGTGCGTGAAATAGATCGCGGTTTTACCGTCTTCTTCTGATTTCAACCGAAATTCGATTGTCGTATTCAACCAGTCTTCCGGGCCACTGATACAGCGCCAGATAATTTCCATGGGTGTTGATACTTCAACTGCCATATCAGGGCCTTGACCGTTGAACCGGAATTCAATGGTCCCGCCCTGTTTTGGATCACCTGATGTATCCATGGTCCACCATGAATTCAGGCCATCCAGCGTTGTCAGTGCTGCGATTATGGTTTGCGGGTTAACCGAAACGGCGATCTTATGTGTGATGTTAGCCATTGTTAATTCTTCTTTCTGTTTGAATTGGTGGTCGTTGAATTCCCTAATGGTAAGATCATTGAAAGAAATTTATACAATTTATTGAGTAATATTATTTTTTTATAAATCATTGATATCAAATATAAATATTAATGGACTTTGTAATTAATTTCATATTAGTTTCCATATATGGAAAATGAAAAACAGCTGGACTCGATTTTTTTTGCTCTTTCTGACAGCAAGCGCCGTTCAATCCTGACTGAACTGGCAGAGGAATCAAAATCTGTTGGGGATTTGGCCCGAAGTTTTGATCTGACCATGGGAGCCGTTTCCAAGAACATCAATATCCTTCATAACGCGGAACTGATCTATAAAACCAAACGCGGGCGACAGGTTTATTGCCACATGAATTTCGATATCTGGCGAGAGGTTGCAAAATTCATCGCCATGCAAGCGCGGTTCTGGGACCGGCGGCTGGACGAGCTTGAGTTCTATATCAATTTCTCAAACCAGGAGAAAGACAGATAAATGGCTGCTGGAACTGATGATTTAGTCGTCCGACGGGTATTCAATTGCCCAAAACGGACCTTGTTTGATGCGTGGTCACAACCGTCAATCATGTCGAGGTGGCTGTTTGCCCGGCGGGAAGATTTTTGTGAAAGCACAGTAGAGAACAGTTTTGCTGTTGGCGGCAACTATTCAATCATCATGCATTTGCCTTCTGCTGATGTTCGGTTGTTTGGGGTATATACCGAAATCAACCGATATAACCGGATCGCCTTTACCTGGTCGTCTCCCGTTATTACCAATTCGCGGGTTGTCCTGGATTTTAGGGAGTTGTCGGCTAACCGCACCGAGTTTACCCTCACCCACTCCCTGTTCCCGTCAGACGACATTCGCGCCGAGCATGGCGAGGGATGGAACGCATGTCTGGATAATCTGGAAAACCGGGTTCTGGTCTTGAATGGATAAAAATATTGTCACACTGAATACAATTTCCGCTAATGTCAGCGCTTCTCGTTAGCGGAGGTTGAATGCTTAAATTTTGGAAAAATATTGTCGGATTGATCATTTGTGGCTGGCTTGCAGTTTACCCTGCTCAAGCCGCTAAAGATGAACTGGTTATCGGCATTACCCAGTTCCCCTCGTCCTTCCACCCGAATATCGATTCCATGTTAGCCAAGACTTATGTTCAGTCGATGACGGCGCGCCCGTTTACAGCATTTGACAAGGACTGGAAGCTGGTTTGCATGCTGTGTGTCGAATTGCCGACCATCGAGAACGGCCAGGCTGTTGTTGAACGCGGCCCGAAAGGCCGTAAGGGCATTGCCGTGACCTATAAGATCCAACCCAAGGCGACTTGGGGCGACGGTATGCCGGTGACAACAAAGGATGTCATTTTCACTTGGCAGGTCGGACGCCATCCGAAATCTGGCGTCAGCAACATCGAATTTTACCGCAGCCTCTATAAAATTGATGTCATTGACGACAAGGTATTTACCCTGCACTTTGATAAACTGAGCTTTGATTATAATTCAATCAATGACTTCCGGTTAATTCCTCAACATATAGATCAGGTGAATTTTGCCGATCCGGTGACCTATAAAAACCGCACGGCATTCGATACGGACACCTTGAACGAAGGCCTTTATTTTGGCCCTTATGTGGTCTCCGATGTTGTTTCGGGGTCTCACGTTGTCCTTGAGCGCAATGCTACGTGGTACGGCAAAAAACCTGCATTCAAACGGATTGTGATTCGCGTTATTGAGAACACGGCGGCACTGGAAGCCAATCTGCTTTCCGGCAGCATCGACATGATTGCCGGGGAGCTGGGACTGAACATTGATCAGGCGATTGCTTTTGAAAAACGACATGGACGCAAGTTCAATATCTTGTTCAAACCGGGACTGATTTACGAACATATTGACCTCAATCTCGACAATCCGGTCTTGGCCGACATTCGGGTGCGTCGGGCGCTTGTTCATGCCATAGATCGAAAATCCATCAGCGAACGTCTGTTCGCCGGACGGCAACCTGTTGCAAACAGCAGTGTTAACCCACTTGACTGGGTTTATGCCGACGATCTGTCGACCTACGCCTACAACCCCAAGATAACGGCAAGGCTTTTGAACGAAGCCGGGTGGAACCAGCGCAAGAAGGGTATTCGTTACAACAGCAAGGGCGAAAAATTGTCCCTTCAAATCATGACCACAGCCGGCAACCGTACCCGCGAACTGGTTGAGCAGGTCTTGCAGAGCCAGTGGAAAGCTGCCGGTATCGACGTCTCCATCAAGAACGAACCCGCACGGGTGTTCTTTGGTCAGACTGTAACTGAACGTAAATTTTCCGGCCTCGCCATGTATGCGTGGATCAGTGCACCGGAAAATGTGCCTCGGACCACCCTTCATTCCGCCCACATTCCAACACCAGCCAACAATTTTGCCGGACAAAATTACACCGGGTTCAAAAACATGGAAATGGACCAGCTTCTGGAGACTATCGAAGTTGAGCTTGATCGCGACAAACGCAAGAAACTCTGGCGTCGCTTGCAGGAAATCTATATTGCCGAGGTCCCGGTTATTCCGCTCTATTTCCGGGCCAGGACATTTATTCTCCCGAAATGGCTGCAAGGCGTCGAGCCGACGGGGCACATGAACATATCGCCCCTTTGGGTCGAAAACTGGAGTTCCAGCAAATGAATGAACCAATCGTCTATGGTGCCAGCTACAGCGTCTATACCCGTATTGTGCGTCTGGCGCTGGCAGAAAAGCGGGTTCCTTATCAGCTGCAAGAGGTTGATGTATTTGCTGAAGACGGGCTGACGCCGAATTATCTGGCGCGTCAGCCCTTTGGCAAAATACCGGCCTTTGAACACGACGGGTTTCGGTTGTTCGAAACCGGCGCGATCACGCGCTATATTGATGAAGCTTTTGAAGGTCCGGCCTTAATGCCCGAACCCGTTCAGGGTTGGGCGCGGGCCAACCAGATTATCGGCATTCTCGACAGCTATGCCTATCGCACGCTGGTCTGGGATATTTTCGTCGAACGGGTACGGGTTCCGGAAAAAGGCGGTAATTCTGATGAAGACAGGATTGCTTCAGCGCTCAAACGCGCAGAAACCTGCCTTGATACAATCGAGTCACTGATGGGGGACTGTAGTTATTTTTTTGGTAATTTTCCAACCCTTGCCGATGTTCACGCAGCCCCCATGATTGCGCTGTTCAGACAGGCCCCTGAAGGTAAAGAACTGATCCAAAAGAGTGTACGCTGGATTGAATGGTGGAACCGTATGAATGATCGCCCAGGTATGATAAATACACGCTCTGAACTGGAAACATGACCTGAACGTTTCGTCTGATAACAAATGACCCGATTTCTCCTGTCCCGTCTGATCCAGTCGTTTGTCGTACTGGCGGTGATGTCGTTTGTTATTTACGGGCTGATGGGGTTGATGCCGGGCGACCCGGTCGACCTGATGGTTTCTTCCGACCCGAATATGACTCCGGCGGGCGCGGCGCATCTACGCGAATTGTATGGTGTCGACAGACCCGTGATCGAGCGCTATGCAAACTGGTTGACTGCCGCTCTGCACGGTGATCTTGGCTATTCCCGTATACATACCCAACCCGTTATGG
>JAJFIJ010000249.1 GCA_021775105.1 Rhodospirillales bacterium
ATTACCCGCCTGCGGGTATTGCGGAGCCCCGAACGGACAAGCGTAGAAGCAGTAACCGCATCCAATGCAGAGATCTTTGGAATGCAGAACCACGCCTTCTTCGGTCTGGTAGATACAGTCCACCGGGCAAACTGCGATACACGGCGCATCAGAGCAGTGCATGCAGGCCACCGAGATGGACCGCTCGCCGGGTTTACCGTCATTGATGGTGACGACCCGACGCCGGTTGATGCCCCAGGGCACCTCGTTTTCGTTTTTGCATGCGGTGACACAGGCGTTGCATTCAATGCAGCGCTCGGCATCACACAGGAATTTCATTCGTGCCATGATATTACCTCCTTAACCTACGCTGCTTCGACACGACACAGGGTCACTTTGGACTCCTGCATCTGCGTAACGGAGTCGTATCCGTATGTGCCGCACATATTGGACGCTTCGCCCAATACATATGGATCAGCACCTTCCGGATACTTGTCACGCAAGCTCTTGCCTTGCCAATGACCACCGAAGTGGAACGGCATAAACACCACACCAGCCGCGACACGTTCAGTCACTAGCGCCTGAACCAGGACTTTGCCGCCTTCCGGTGAGTAGACCCACATGTTCTGTCCATCCCGGATACCGGAATTGTTGGCATCCACGGGATTGATTTCACAGAACATGTCCTGCTGTAATTCAGCCAGCCACTTGTTAGCCCGGCTTTCATCACCGCCTCCTTCAAATTCCACCAGACGCCCTGATGTGAGGATCGTCGGGAAGTCCTTGGAGAAGTCGTTCTTCTGGATCGATTCATACATGGTCGGCAGACGATAGGCCCGCTTGTCCTTGTAGGTCGCATATTTCGGCAGAAGATCGCGACGCGGCGTGTACAGAGGTTCGCGGTGAAGCGGAATCGGATCCGGGAACGTCCAGACCATCACGCGGGCCTTGGCGTTACCGAACGGTGCACAACCATGCTTGATGGCAACCCGCTGAATACCGCCCGAAAGGTCGGTCTTCCAGTTGGTTTTGTCGCCGGCAACCTTATCGATGGCAGCCTTTTCATCAGCTGTCAGATCACCATCCCATCCAAGTTTTTTCAGCAGCGCCATGCTGAATTCCGGATGACCAGCTTTGAGTTCGTTACCCACCGGGTAGGAGCCCTCGGCCAACAGATTTTCACCTTTGTACTCAACACCGAAACGGGCACGGAAGTTGAGACCACCTTCAGCCACCGGTTTCGATGGATCGTAAAGGTTAGGCGTGCCTGGATGTTTGATGGCAGCAGTCCCCCAACAAGGCCAGGGCAGACCGTAATACTCGCCGCTGACTGGACCACCACGCGCAAGCAGGGTGGTTTTGTCGAAGGTCGACTGATTTGCCATATGAGCCCTCAGACGATCCGGCGACTGGCCGGTATATCCGATGGTCCACATGCCCCTGTTGTATTCGAGGGTAATGTCCTCGATCAATGGCTCGTTGCCATTAACCTTGATGTTCTTGAACATTTCCTTCTCGAAACCCAGTTTTTTGGACATCAAGTACATGATCTCATGATCTGTCTTTGACTCATAAACCGGTTCAACAACCTTGTCGCGCCACTGCAAAGAGCGGTTTGATGCGGTTACGGATCCATAAGTCTCGAACTGTGTCGCCGCGGGAAGAACATAAACACCGTCCTTGCGATCAGGGATGACGGCCGCAAAGGTCGGCACCGGATCGATGATGACCATCAAATCCAGTTTTTCCATCGCCTTTTTCATTTCCGGCAAACGGGTTTGCGAATTCACAGCGTGACCCCACAGAACCATAGCCCGGAGATTGTCCGGCTGATCAATGTTCTTCTTGTCTTCCAGAACGCCATCGATCCAGCGACTGACGGGAATTCCCTTGGACTGCATCAGTTTTTCGGATGCGAAACGGCCTTTGATAAAGTCGTAATCGACATCCCAGACCCGTGCCCAGTGTTTCCACGATCCTTTTTTAAGGCCGTAATAACCTGGCAGCGAATGCGACAGAATGCAGAAATCGGTTGCACCCTGAACGTTGTCGTGTCCGCGGAAGATATTGGCGCCACCACCGGAAACTCCAATATTACCAAGCGACAGCTGCAAGGCGCAGTAGGCGCGGGTATTGTTGTTACCGTTGGTGTGCTGTGTGCCACCCATGCACCAGATGAAGGTGCCCGGACGGTTGTTCGCCATGGCACGCGCCACACGACGCAACTGCGAACCGGGGACGCCGGTTACATGTTCGGTTTCTTCCGGGTTCCACTTTTTAACTTCGGCCCGAACGCGATCCATACCCCAAACACGCTGTTTGATGTATTCCTTGTCTTCCCAGCCGTTTTCAAAAATATGCCACATGATACCCCAGATCAGGGCCACGTCCGTTCCCGGACGGAAACGCACATATTCATCGGCGTGTGCAGCGGTACGCGTAAAGCGCGGATCACAAACGATCATAACCGCATTGTTTTGCTCTTTTGCCTTCAGGATATGCTGGACAGCAACCGGATGCGCTTCCGCAGGGTTGGAGCCAATCAGGAAGATCGCACGGCTGTTATGAATGTCGTTGTACGAATTGGTCATCGCACCGTAACCCCAGGTGTTGGCAACACCTGCAACCGTGGTCGAATGACAAATCCTGGCCTGATGATCGCCGTTGTTCGAGCCCCAGAGAGCATAGAACTTGCGGAACAGGTAAGACTGTTCGTTACTGAATTTGGCAGATCCAAGCCAATAGACCGAATCGGGTCCGGAAGATTTCCGGATATCCAGCATCTTGTCGCCGATTTCGTTGATTGCCTGATCCCAGGATACCTTTTTCCATTTACCACCCTCAAGCTTCATCGGGTAGCGCAGGCGTCGTTCGTTGTGTGCATGTTCGCGCACTGCCGCTCCTTTGGCACAATGTGAACCAAGGTTGATCGGGCTTTCGAAACCGGGCTCCTGTCCGATCCAGACACCGTTATCGACTTCAGCGATAACCGTGCAGCCGACGGAACAGTGAGTGCATACGGATTTAATTCTTTTCAGATCTTTTGATGCAATAGCTGCTTTCGCCTCTTTCGCAAGACCTACCGGTACGGCAGAAGCCAGTGCCGCCCCTCCAGCTGTGATCCCTGACCGTTTCAGGAACGTGCGGCGATCCATCGCGCCGCCGATCACACCTGAGAGAGCTTTCTTCAAACGGGGGCCTGTCGCAACCCCGCCGCTCTTTTTGGTGAGCATTTTATTTCTCCCTATGAATTACAAAGCTTAGAACCGCGCCAATTCGTAATATGTGTTGACGTGCTCGGTTTCCTGATAGCCAGCTTTTTTGCCGCTCTCAGGGGTTGCTGCACTCGCGGATTTCCCCGAAAGCGTCACAGCTGCAACACCCGCAGCTGCCCCGGACACGCCGGCGGCTTTCAGAAACTCCCGTCGAGGAAGCGATTTCTGCTCAGTCTTCGCCATCGCACACTCCTTCTCGGTTGCACCATCACCAAGCGGCAAAATAGCCACTCGATCCTTTAGCAGCAGCTTACGCTGCCACCATTCCAAATGCCTCGGCCTCGACAGCCATAAACAGTTTGCCGAGTTTGCCGACAGGCATATAAAGGGCCGCAGACTCCGCTCCCTCCAAATCTTCAAATACTTTGACCGCCCACGTCGCCAGATGGCGATTGAAAAAATTCCTCTGATGCGCCAAAGACGAAGGCGCACCAAAAGTTCCAACAATCAGGCCATGCATGATCTCGCAAAGAAAGGCGATGTGATCTTCCGGCTCTTCGCTGACGTCGGTACGTTTGACACCAATTTCCATAAGGTCGCGGCGAAGATCAGCCAGCGGCTTCTCATAGACAAACCCGGTCAGGTAATAGGACGCATAAGGATGAATTTCACCGCCTGAACCCATGCCGTGAAACAGCGCAGAATATTCCTCTTCGGCCTTGCCGCGTGTCGTGCGCACTGCAATATCGCCAAGCGCCTTGATCGTCGCCCCCATTTCGGAGGCATCGTCTATACCGTTCAGCCCGCGAATGATCTCAAGCGTTTCATCAGACATCGGCTGAGCCAGCGCCCGTGACAACAGGCCATATATCTGGGCACGCAAAAGATCTTCTTCTGCTACGCCCTTAACGCCTTGGTTAACTGGTTCGGAAGCGATCTGCCCTGATTCCGGCAATTTCGCGCCGCTGGCTACATCAGCCTGCACTATTGAAAATCCTTAGTCCCTGTATTGATCCACTGCTTTTGCAGTGACCGTGCTTGTGCACGATTTTGCTATTCCATCCGACTATTATCCGCTGAACCCCTGATCCAAGTCAACATGCGTTGGTCGCAAAATCGACTTCGAATTTTGTAAAAAAACCCTAACTTTCAGCGGGTTACAGGAATTTTGGCGAGTTGTTTTCATGCTGCATCACAACAAAATCACGCCATTTTTCTGTCTTGATACATGTCAAATTCAGGCAAAAACCCCCATGATCAAGGAACGAGAAGCGAAAAACCTCTTGGAAACCAACTTACATTCAATCTTTCGCATGTGTTTGGCCAAGAGGAGGGAAGGTGTTCATTTTATTGCTGCATTGCAGCAATAAAATGCTGGCAGCATCCGCAGTAAAAATCACGAAGAGTTATTTGTGAATTTTTTTCGCAAGGTCTATTCCAAAACAATCAAGTTTGAATTTCAGTCCCCGGACTTTCCATCATCCCGAATGTTCTCGTCCACAGATCGCATATCAGTTTCTTCATCGAGAGATCGCTCTCCAGCCGTACCGTCCGCAGCGACGTCATAATCTTCAACAGGCGCAGTGACTTGATCTTCAGCAACTTTCTGCTGAGTTTCATCTTCTTCGCCTTCGTCTTCGTCGTCGCTGGCATACCCCTTACCGACCCGATAGCTGGAATCCTTGGCAATATTGATGAGCTTGTCGATGATATTAAAATCCTCATCATAATCATTAAGACCGTCAAGGTTGGCGAACACGGGATTGGATCGCCACAGCACGGACAATGCCCGGCGGCGAATGAACTCGGGAACCCGGTCGGCAAGAAACGGAGTGAAATCCGAATCCGGAGTCAGGGAGTCAATCGCTGGCAACCCCGCGACAACTTCCTCTTCTTGCGGGCTCAGCTCGCGTTCAGCTTCGTCAAGATGTTCAGAGATTCCATCGACAGGCGCAACAGAGACCGCACCATCAGGTGCATTGGTGCCGCCCAGTAACGCCAATGCATCCCGAGGTGCGGATTCAAACTCCGTGTCGGCATCTTCAACACCGCCAAGGGGTGCCATCGGTGGAATATTGCTGTGTCGAAAGTCTCCACCAGGCAGACCTTGGGGGTCCGGTGCCGTCATTACATTATCATGGCTCTGGGCAGCTTCCCTGTCGCCCCTATCTTCAGACAACCGGTTTCGTTCAGCGCTGATGATCTTTTCTTCAACTTCGCCTGCCCCTCCCTTTTGCTTCAGTCGCGACCAGCGTGACAGACGTCCTTCCTTAGTTACCATCACTGCCTATCCTCGGATGACGACTGAAGTTTCCCTTGCGGGGATCGTAGGCCTTCTTCTGTTTGCGTTTTTTGAACGGAGCATCGACATGATGCTTGTCGATAAAGGCCTGCACCCAGCCGATGATTTCATCAGGCATGGTCACGCCTTCGACGATATCCTCACCATTCTCAGAATAACTTTCAGCTTCATAAGGGCAGACCGTCACCAGAAACGGAACAACTTCCGGATCATCTGCCTCTTCACCGTGACAGAGCACCACATAAACGCGCGGCGGATCGTTTGTCAGATTATAGCGATACCCTTCGGTCTCACCGCGAAACAATTCGATATCCATTGTACCAACCAAAAAATGCGTCCAGCCATCCCCCCGACGCAGCAGTTTCCATTCCCCCTGGCCATCATCTTCCGAGGCAACGCCTGGCAACACCCCTACCGGCGACCAGGAATAGTCCTGCCAGGGGTTATCGATTTCGCGCTGTTCGACGACGATCCCGACATTAAGCTTCTCAAGTGCGCTCATGCGACCCCCTTCAACCCGGCGAGATAACGTTCCGCTTCTTCCAGGTTTTCCGCCCGGTTAATATTGAAAAACGGGTCCATGCCCGGATCATCAAAGGACACATGAACGATTTTGTAACGTGCCGTCCAGCGATCAATTTTGCGCATCTCTTCATCAATCATCGCTTTGCGTAAATCATCCCGTAATTCCACAGGCCAAATGGCAATCGGCGGGTGGGTTCGATCTCCGGACATGGCACAGGCCATATTGGCACCCTGCTCGTCGATCGCCGCTTTAAGTCTTGCAACCAAATCAAGGGGCAAGAACGGTGCATCCGTCGGGAAACTTGCCAGCCACGGACAGTCAGGCGCGTGTTCCGCGGCCCATACCATGCCCGTCAGGATTCCCGCCAACGGCCCAGCGTAACCATCAACAACATCTGCAACGACGGGCAATTGGTATCCGGCGAACCGTGTCGCGTCGCCATTGGCGTTAAGGATAAGTGTTGAGACTTGCGGTTTGACCCGGTCAATCACATGATCGAGGATCGCTCGATTACCAAGATCCAGCTGGTTCTTGTCTCCGCCACCCATGCGCCGGGACAAACCACCAGCCAACAAAATTCCAGCGACGTTCATGCCGCCCCCTTACGTCCGACATGACGCGGCTCATCAGAGACATTCTCAGTATCCGCATCAAATTCAATACGGGACTCTCCGGCCAGTGCGACGAACCGTTTGCCTCTGGCCCGGCCAATCAATGTCAATCCGACCTTGCGTGCCAGTTCAACCCCCCAGGCGGTGAATCCTGATCGTGACACCAGTATCGGAATTCCCATCTGAACGGTCTTTATAACCATTTCCGACGTTAATCGCCCGGTCGTATAGAATATCTTGCTCTCGCCCGAGATGTTGTGGCGAAACATGTATCCGGCAATCTTGTCGACCGCATTATGCCGCCCGACATCTTCCATATACAGCAATCCGCTATCTTCCTCGAACAGTGCGCAGCCGTGAATGGCTCCAGCTTCCAGATACAGACTGGGCACTGTATTCACCGTCTTGGTCAGATTATACAGCCATGAGGTTTTGATGATCGCATTGTCTGATAGTACGGCATCGTCAAACTTCTCCATGACATCGCCAAACACCGTGCCCTGAGCGCAGCCTGAGGTGAGTGTTTTTTTCTTCAGCTTGTCTTCGAAATCGGTCACTGTCGCCGTGCGGACGACCACGGTTTCAATGTCTTCTTCGTAGTCAACGCCCGTAATCTCGTCTTCCGGACCCAGCATGTTCTGATTCAGCAGATAACCGATGGCGAGGTATTCCGGGTAATCGCAGATCGTCATCATGGTAACGATTTCGCGCCCGTTCAGATAAAGCGTCAACGGCCGTTCTACCGTCACCGACGTTGTGACCGGGCTACCGTCCTGCGCCACACCCGTAACCTTTTCCGTCAAGCGGGGGTTATCAGGATTGGGGCAGATCAGAAATTTATGAGTTTCGCTCATGGCGCGTGAACTCTCCGGTTAAATGGTGCTGTCTGATTATATAGGAACGAAACTATGGACAGACCATCACATCTGCGCAAGAGTTTCGAAATAGCATACGGCAAGATTGCTGATCAGCCGTTTCCCTGAACAACCGGTTTGCCATACGGGGTGCGCACCGTTTAAATAACCGCCAACAACTTCCGTAACAGACTTAAGAAAAGTTTCGCCTGCAATGGATGACTTCAGTTCAGCAATAATGGCCGCTATATCCATGGTCGTCCGGCTGGACCCAAACCTTACGGAGATCGTCGGCCTTTCGCTGAAAGTCAGTTTGGGGGCGGTGGCGATTGCCGCAATCATCGGTCTGCCGCTGGGTGCCGCTGCTGCCCTGTTCCGGTTCCCGGGTCGCAATATTGTCGTTGTTTTCCTGAATGCCCTGATGGGATTGCCGCCAGTCGTCGTCGGACTGATCGTTTATTTGCTGATAAGCCGATCCGGACCGCTCGGCGTTTTCGGCCTGCTGTTCACGCCGGCAGCCATGATTATTGCCCAGGTCGTCCTGGTCACCCCCATCATCGCCGCCCTGACCCGTCAGGTGGTTGAGGGCCTGTGGCTGGAATACGAAGAACAGTTGCGCTCACTGGGTGCCGACCCTGTACGCGCCTTGCCGACCCTGTTATGGGACGGTCGTTTTGCCCTGATTACTGCCGTACTTGCCGGATTCGGCCGGGCCAGCGCCGAGGTGGGAGCGGTGATGATCGTTGGCGGCAACATCGATCATGTAACCAGAGTCATGACCACCTCCATTGCGCTTGAGGTCTCCAAAGGAGATCTGTCGCTGGCACTCGGCCTGGGGCTAATCCTGCTCACCCTGTCGACAGGTGTGAACGGTGCCGTGTTCCTGATCAAGGACGTGGCAGAAAGGCGTCACGCATGATCGACCAACAAAGCATTCTGCCTCTCAGGCTTGATAACGTTTCATTTGAAGCGGGTGGCAAGCGGCTGATCAAGGATATGACCTGCACCTTTGAAACAGGACCCAGAACCGTCATTGTCGGCCCCAACGGTGCTGGCAAAAGTCTGTTCCTGCGCCTATGCCATGGCCTGATCAGCCCTAGTCTGGGGCGGATTGTCTGGCAAGGCGCAGAGAATGCCGACACCCGTGCCCAGCAGGCGATGGTCTTCCAGCGTCCGGTTATGTTGCGCCGGTCAGTCTCTGCCAATATTGATTACGCGTTGAAACTCAGGAACATTTCCAGACAACAACGCGGTAAGATCATTGACGAAAGCCTGGGCCGTGCAGGGCTTGGGCGATTGCGCGATCACCCGGCGCGGGTCCTGTCATTCGGCGAGCAACAGAAGCTGGCTCTTGCACGGGCCTGGGCGTTAAAACCACAAGTCCTGTTTCTTGATGAACCGACCGCCAGCCTGGACCCTGCCGCAACCCATTCCGTTGAGGAGATCATTCTTGCCATTCACGAACAGGGTACGCGCATCATCATGACCACTCATGATCTGGGGCAAGCCAAACGAATGGCTGACGACGTTATGTTTCTTAATCGCGGACGCCTTCTGGAACGTGCGCCTGTCAGGAAATTTTTTGATGAACCTGACAACGACCTGGCGCAAGCATTCGTCCGGGGTGAATTATTGTGGTGGCGTCTGGGAAAGGACAACAAACGCAATCAGGACCGTTCCGGGAATGGAAATCACTAGACAATCCGGCTTAGTGGAAAAGCGACAGTCACCGAAGTTCCTGTATCCAGTTCACTTTCCAACCTGACCTTTCCGCCATTCAGTTCGGCAAGATTTTTAACCAGATATAACCCAAGTCCGGTCCCTTCATTAGCCTTGGCAAAGGCATCGCCGACCTGGGAAAACGGCTTGAAGATTTTTGTGAGTTCGCTTTCCGCAATACCACAACCCGAATCAGACACCACAATTTCTAATCCGGCATCACCAAGGTCACAAAGCCGCACTGAAACCTTGTCACCTCCGGATGTAAATTTGATGGCATTACCGATTATATTGATAAGTATCTGTTGAAAATGGCGTAAGTCTGCATACAACCCTGAATCAAATAATGGTGGCTCAATCGTCAATACCACATGCTTGGATTCCGCTCGCGGCTTCATCATTTCAACGCATGACGCAATAACCTCTGCCGGATCAATCCTTTCAGGAAATGCATCCAGCTCACCGATCTCGACGCGGGAAATGTCCAGAATATCGTTGATCAGGGCCAGCAGCAACGCACCCGAATTATAGATATTTTCCAGATACTCAGCGTATCTTGGGTCGCCAACCGGTCCCCAGGTTTCGTAACGAACCATATCGGAATATCCGATGATGGAATTCAGCGGGGTGCGAAGTTCATGGCTCATGTGAGCGAGGAATGATGTCTTCGCCCGGTTCGCAGATTCTGCCTGGGTCTGACTCTCCTTGAGCTCCGTAATATCTGTGCGAATTCCAACAACACCGCCATCTGCGGTTGGGCGTTCGCTAACCTTGACCCAACGGCCATCCGAAAGGGTTTGTTCAGAAATACCGCCTCGACCGCGATGTTGTGCCATACGTTCCGCGATCCACTTTTCTTCACGACCGATTGCGGCCGGAACTTCACCTCCATATACCGAGAGCCTGACTGCATCTTCAAAGGTGATGCCCGGCGAAATCTCTTTCTGAGCCGGATACATTTGTTTGTAAGTCGAATTTGCAATCACCAATCGATCATTTTCGTCGTAAAATACAAATCCTTCATCCAATCCCTCAATCGCATCAAGCAACAACTGCTCACTGGCCTTGAGGCGTTTCTGGGTTTCCTTAAGCTCGGTAATATCAGTCTGGATACTGACAAACCCACCTTTTGCCAACGCCCGCTCGCGGGTTGTAATCAGGCGCCCATCAGGCAGTTCAATGACCTGATCCCCTTGCAACTGCGAACGGTAATCGAGACGTTGTTTGATAAATCCGTCGGATGAACCACCCTCTACACGCACGCCTCTCCGTTCATCCAGCAAACCCAGTTGCTGGTGCGTAACACCAGGCATCGTCTCTTCTTCTGAATAGCCATAAATTTCCCGGAACTTCGCATTGCATCTGATAAGCCGGTCATCGGCATCATAAATCACGAACCCTTCAGGTATAGTATCGAGGGCCTCAACCAGCGCAGCTTCACCAGCCCCGGCGACATCACGCGCAACACGAAGATATTCTTCAACGCTTTTTTGACGATTTTCCTTTCCTTTACGGAGTGCCGGTCGAATCATCAGTACCAGAGCGGCGATGACCACAACGACGACGACTTGTCCCCACTGTGCTGAATTGGCCAGACTGGCCTCAGCCCAAACGAGCGGCTGCAAACCGAACACCCAGATCAGCGCCAGCAAAAAGGCCCCGGTCAATATTGCGCTATAGGAACATAAGTCGTGCCTGCTTTTCATTACCCGGCCTTGGCAATCAATTTTTGGATTCAGTATTTTGTTATTTACAATCGTGCCGCCATGTCATCCCAGGCGCAACTTTCAGTCGGTTTCAATACGTTTCAGTATATGTCGGGAAGCGTCGCAAGAGAATTCAGGATCTGAAAAAGCTGCGACTCATAGCTCGCGACCATCGACTTCCAAAGGTGGGGCAAGACGCTAAACAGTTGACCATCAGAAAAAATTCAAGGCAAAATCCGATCGCTTCCCCATATGAGGCTGAAGCAGATGATTAATCCGGCGGGTGGCGAAACGCCCCGGCGGAAATTGGGCAGGGAAGGCTATCGGTCGGGTCGACTGAAGATAACTATATGATATTGAACAATAAACGCGTCCTCGTATGCGATTGCGAGGGGACGATGGCTATCGACGGAAACAAACTGGCGAAAGCCTGTAATTTGGATGAAGCGGTGAAGGTTTCACGCCATCTATGCCGCGCACAAATCGACACATTCGAAACCGCCGCCAAAACCGGCGGAGAGCTGCTGATCGCCTGCACCCAGGAAGCTCCTGTATTTCTGGAGACATTGGATGAGCTCAGCGACGGATCAGCAAGCCTGAGTTTTACGAATATCCGCGAACGGGCGGGATGGAGTAGTGCGGGCGGCGATGTGCTCATTCCGAAATTTGCCGCTCTGTTGACCGAAGCTTCTCTCGATATCACACCATCGGGTTCAGTTTCCATGAATTCCGGCGGTGAGCTTCTTGTTTTAGGCAAAGGAGAAGAGGCACTTGAGGCGGCAAGGCAGGTATCCAGCCGTCTTGAGGTCAGTGTTGTTCTGAGCGGCGGTGAAGAAATTGTCCCACCCAGGATAATGGATATTCCGGTCTTTCATGGACGGGTAACAAAGGCGTCAGGACATCTCGGTGCTTTCGCCGTTAATGTTTCTGATTATTCCCCGGCCTTCCCTGCATCCAGGAGCAAGCTGACTTTCGAAAGTGCGGGCCAATCTGGAACAGCGGAATATGATCTGATTCTGGATCTGCGGGGAGAGCCGCCCCTGTTTGGCAAGAACGGCATACGCGACGGTTACATTCGTATTGATCCCGGCAATCCCGCCGCAGTAATGAAGGCCTTGCTGGATCTTACCGACCTTGTCGGCGAATTCGAGAAACCCCGCTATGTCGATTATGACGCATCTATATGCGCCCATGCCAGAAGTGGCATAACCGGATGTACGCGCTGTATCGACAACTGTTCGACCAGTGCCATTCAGTCCGATGGCGACAATGTGAAATTCGATCCATACATTTGTGCCGGATGCGGGACTTGCGCCAGTCAGTGCCCAAGCGGCGCTGCCAAGTACGCCTTGCCCGGCGGCGACAGCCTTTTTGAAAGATTGCGTGTGCTACTCGGCACCTACAAAAGAGCCGGGGGCAAGAACCCTGTCGTTCTGGTTCATGATCTCGATTGGGGCGACGATATGATTTCGGCAATAGCCCGTCATGGCGATGGCCTGCCAGCCAACATTCTGCCGTTTGGTGTAAATTCAACTCCACAGATTGGCCTGGATTTCATCTTTGCCGCCAGTGCCTTCGGAGCGGCACAAACCGTCATTCTGCTCGAACCTACCAAGGCCGACGACAAGGATGCTCTGGAAAACCAGCTGGCTTTGGCCGATCTGGTGTTTGGACAACTCGGGTATGGCGGTGGACGGACGTTGATCATTGATGAAACTGATCCCGATATCGTTGAACGCGCCCTGCATGGATTGCTAGCAATGCCCGACATGCCGGACGGGGATTTTCTGCCGATGGGGCGCAAACGGGCGATTATGTCTCTTGCCCTGCACCAGCTTCACAATCACGCCCCGACACCTGTCGACGTGGTTGAACTTCCGGATGGGGCGCCGTTCGGTCGGGTCAATGTTGATGTTGATGGCTGCACGCTTTGTCTTTCATGCGTTGGTGCGTGCCCGACCGGAGCGCTGAAAGATAATGAAGACAAACCTCAACTGTCGTTTACCGAGGACGCCTGCATTCAGTGCGGATTGTGCCGTAATACCTGCCCGGAATCTGTGATCACTCTGGTGCCTCAACTGAGTTTTCTGGAAGAAGCCCGCCGGGCACAGATGGTCAAGGAAGAAGAGCCGTTTGAATGCGTCCGTTGTGCCAAACCCTTCGGCACCAAATCGACCGTCGACAAGATGTTGAAAAAACTGGAGGGGCACGCCATGTTTTCCGATCCCAAGGCCCTTGAACGCCTGAAAATGTGCGATGATTGCCGCGTCATATCAATGACTGAAGCAGGTGATAACCCCCTTACGCTGGGCACCGTACCCGTTACCCGGACGACGGATGATTATCTTCGCGAGCGTGATGATCTGCGTCGCGAAGCCGCCAAGGACATGATGGCCAAGGGTCTTCTGCCTCCGAAAGGAGAAGCCTGACACTGAAATAGAATACCCCTTGTCAAATTGGGGGCGACATCGCCGATACCTGACGTTAGACTTATTCCACAGTAATTTGCCGAAATTGATGGAAGTCAAAGCGTCGGGCATCATTATTAATTAACTTCCGGGAAGCTTACGGTTTTGGATCATACCCTTTATGACTGAAATGATTGACCCCTTCGACCGCAAGGTCAGCTATCTACGTGTGTCAGTTACGGATCGATGTGATTTCCGTTGTGTATATTGCATGTCCGAGGATATGACATTTCTGCCTAAATCGGATGTTCTCAGCCTTGAAGAACTCGACCGTCTGTGTTCGGCCTTCATCCGCAAAGGCGTAAGAAAGCTTCGCCTGACCGGTGGCGAGCCGCTGGTACGCCGCAACATCATGAGTCTGATGCACAATCTGGGACGGCACTTGAAAACCGGCGATCTGGATGAGTTGACCCTGACCACAAACGGCAGTCAATTGGCCCGCTTTGCCGGAGACCTCGCCAAATCCGGAGTAAGACGCATTAACGTATCTATGGATACGCTGGACCCTGACAAATTTCACAAGATTACCCGATGGGGGAAACTGGACAAGGTCATGGATGGTCTGAAGGCGGCCAGTGATGCCGGGCTTGAGATCAAAATCAACACTGTCGCCGTCAACGGGTTCAACGACATGGAGCTTGATGAGATGCTGGGCTGGTGTGGCGATCAGGGCTATGATTTGACATTGATTGAGACCATGCCGCTGGGAGAAATCAGTGACGCCCGGGCCGACCAGTATCTTCCCCTGTCGACCGTTCGCGAACGGCTGTCAAAGAACTGGAATCTAACGGATATCCCCTACAAAACCGGAGGTCCCGCACGGTATGTGGAAGTTGGTGAAACAGGCCGCAAACTCGGATTTATTACACCGATGACGCATAATTTCTGTGAAACCTGCAACCGGGTTCGCCTGACCTGTACGGGTACACTTTATATGTGCCTCGGTCAGGACGATGCCGCCGACCTGCGTGCCCCCTTGCGCGCATCCGAAGCGGACGAATTACTGGAAAGTGCCATTGATGAAGCCATTGGTCGCAAACCCAAGGGCCATGATTTCATTATTGACCGCGACAGCAATGCGCCCGCAACGTCACGCCACATGAGCGTCACGGGCGGATAAGTTCACCACCACAATCAACCCGTTATTGAGTTGAGGTTCCCCTTTGCAAGGAGCGGACAAGCTGGTTTTGCTGGGAAATCAGTTGCCGCGTCAGGTCCTGTTGTTGCTGTTCCAGACGACGTGATAATTCTCGCTGGGCACGCGTACGCTGGCTTTGGGCTGTCTTCAATGCCTGATCACGTGTTTGCTGTTCCTGGCGCAATTGTGCAGTCTGGCGCTGGATTTCCCGGACCCGTTGACGAACCTCTGTCAGCAGCAGGCGTATCCGTTGTCTGTCTTCCTGGGTAAGCTGTTTTTGACGAAGAATGGATTCGGCTTGTCGCAAGACTCGTCGCACCCGGGTCTGGGCGCGACGAATTCCCTGCGCGGTAACGCTACGCGAACGTTGTTTGTTGATGCATTCTTTTAATCCGGTTTTCGGATTGGTCTTCAGAAAAAACCGGCCACACTCTGCCGTTGTGGCACCAGCGGCCCAAACGCCCGTCGGACTGACGCTTGCTATCAACAAACCGATGATGAAATAATACTGAGGTCCGCAGGCCCTTGTTTGCATGCACCATTTTAGCACACCTGCCCCGGTCACGAGACTTTTATCGACGTTCGCTTATTATTTTTCCTGAACGTTTGCTTCTAGCAATTTGACCATAACAAACAAAAACGCGCTGCTCACGACTAACAGTCCGATAATCAAATACAATGTCCTGTACCCCCCACCAATTTATGAAGGAACGATCTCACATCCGTTTGAACACCGTATTAGCGTACCATTAGCATAATGTTAAACCGTATTAACGCATCCGGCGAACGCGATAATTTCCGTATCAACCCGGGTTCACTTCGATCCGTTTGGCCTGTTCCTGGCGCTCTGCCAATTTGGGCAACGTGACTGTCAGTATCCCCTTGGTGAAGTTGGCGTCAATTTGATCGGCATTGACGTCACCCGGCAAGCGGAACGAACGCTGGAAGGACCCGTAGGAACGTTCCGAGAAGTAATAGGATTTCCCTTTTTCTTCCCGACTGGACCGTTTTTCACCCTTGATCATGAGGACATTGTCATGAAGCGTGATCTCAATATCGTCGTCCTCGACGCCGGGCAGTTCGAGTTCGATCTCGTAAGCCCCTTCTGTTGCCGCTGCATCCGCCTGCGGCGAGAAGAAGTCCTGAATACGATGACCGAGATTGCGGAAAGGTTCAGCCAGATATGGCCACCAATCCCCATGGCCCGTGCCTGATGTTGTTTCAACCATGATACACCTCCCATAAACTGGTGGAACATATATCGTTCGTGCAGACGTTTCTCTTGAAACGACGCACTCAGAGTATAGAAAAATTTAAAAATTACGACATTGATGCCGATCAATTTGACTGATTAATCAACCGGAGAGTCACAGCAATTCCATGATTTCAGCGATCAAGCGGTCTTCGCCTTCGTCATCGTGGGTAAACTCAACAGCGACGCCATTTTCTTCAGCGCGCACAACCCATCCTGTCAATGTGGTCATTTCATCAACAACAACTTCAATGGCATCACCCCGCGCAAAACCATCGTCACTTTCCGCCAGTGGCGACCCGAATGAAATGGCCGCTCCTTTAGCTGAAATATCATCAAGCACGCCGCCAACCGATACCCCATCTCCCTTTGCAAACGCCACTTTTCCGATCTGAACCCGAAGTCTGGTGCGATGGTCCGACATGATCTTCCCTTTGCTCGTCCATAAAGGTCACTATAGAGCAACATCCCGCAATAACCCGATTAGTCATTCAGGGTGCAACTGATCAGACCATCATTCAACTGTTTTTATGTTTTACGCATTCTCTTTTCGAAATCTGTCAGTCAGGGTAAGTTGCCTGTTAGTATACAATTTTGGCCCCAAATGCCGTTGCTCCGGGGAACATGGTGAATTTCACACAATGAGTTATACATCGATCTCATTTGTCGCTGCCCAGCAAAAGCAGGCGCAGGACGCGTTGAAAGTGTTGACGGAACGCTATGACGGCGTTTCACCGAAAAACGCGGATGTGATTGTTGCACTTGGCGGCGACGGTTTCATGCTTGAATCCCTGCACGGTTTCATGGATCTGGACACGCCGATCTACGGAATGAATCGGGGTTCTGTCGGGTTTTTGATGAATACATTTGAGCCCGATGGACTGAATTCACGTCTGGATCGAGCGCAACCTACCGTACTCCACCCTCTTCGGATGACCGTCTGGGACATGGATGGCAAAAAATATCAAGCGCTGGCCATTAACGAAATTGCTCTTCGTCGTGAATCCCGTCTCGCCGCAAGATTGAACATTTTTATTGATGGTGTGCTCCGTATGGAAGAGCTTATTTGTGATGGAATCATGGTCGCTACGCCAGCTGGCAGTACCGCATATAACCTGTCCGCCCATGGCCCGATCATACCGATGGGCGCCGGTGTTCTGGCCCTGACCCCGGTCAGCCCCTTTCGACCACGGCGCTGGCGCGGCGCATTGTTACCGGAAACTGCAGCGGTCGAGTTCAAGGTAATTGACCCTGATTTTCGCCCCGTCAGCGCGGCTGCAGATTTCGATGAAGTCCACAATGTTACACGCGCAATCATCAGTGAAGACCGAAGTGTTTCGCAGACCCTGTTGTTCGACCCGGAACACAATCTGGAAGAACGTATTCTTAAAGAACAGTTTGAACCCTGATGGCAAAGGACAATGATAATGACCTTTGGCGCAGACTGGTCTGAAAGTATCTAACCCGTATGTCTGAACGGTTGCACTGGCACCGCACAATCTTGCCTGTTGTAATGACGCTTGCGCTCGGGACCGCAGGTGGCTGGGTGTTTGATCTTTGGCGCATGCCTCTGGCCTGGATGATAGGTGCCATGTGTGTCACCACCATCGCCGCTATCGCGGGCGCACCAATAAGCAGTTCATCAATGCTCCGCAATATCATGATTCCCGTACTCGGCATCATGCTGGGCAGTGCATTTACGCCTGATGCCCTTGAAAATATCCATCTCTGGGTACCGAGCCTGTTATCAATGATGGCTTACGTCGCATTTGTCGCCACCTGTGTCGGGATCTTTCTGTATCGTTATATCGGGGTTGGCGCGATCACATCGTTCTTTTCAGCGACGCCCGGCGGACTGGCGACAATGGTTG
>JAJFIJ010000250.1 GCA_021775105.1 Rhodospirillales bacterium
ATCACGGCACAACACAAGGATCTTGCCCGACTGGCCCGTGCCTTTGGAAGTTCTTATCGACCTTCCGGAAATATAGGTGGTCTGGACCTTGCTTTGCGGGCGACCGGAAACCCGACAGCCGTCAATCTTGGCGGTATCAAAGGCAAGGTCGGGACCATCACTGTTGGGGGTGACGCCCAGCTTGACCTGAGTGGCGGCAAGCCCGTTATCAAGGCTAACCTGAAAACCGGTGCCATCGCTATTGATCCGTTCCTGCCCGCTTCGAAGAAGGCGTTGCTGGATAACGGGCGCTGGGGGCCTTTGCGTATTCAACCGGTTGTCTGGCCCGGCAACTATGTGAAGGGCGGCAATCCGTCACTGCAATTGGCTGCGGTTAATGGCCGTTGGCCTGCAGATCCTGTTGATTTGTCCGTGCTCAATGCGTTTGACGCCGATGTCAACCTGTCCGCGCCAGTGGTTATTTTTGGCAAATACCTGATCGAAAAAGCCGACCTGGCCGCGTCAATCAAGAACGGCGTGCTGAACGCCCATAAACTGACGGGCAATATTTTTGGCGGCTCCCTCAATGGAACGCTTCGTGCCGTAGCCGGGCGCAGCAATCAGTTGGGCGGCAAAATCAAAGTCGGCGGGATCCGCATTGGCGAAGCGTTGCGTGCTGTGGTAGGCGAAGCGGCAGCGGATGGCACACTTGCCGTTGACCTTGATCTCAGCTCCAGTGGACAAAGTGTTGCCGATTTTGTCTCGACGCTTGGCGGCACCGGGGCATTTAATATGACCGACGTCGACGTCAGCAAACAAACCAAAGGATCGATCTTCGCGGGCGTTTACGGATTGATTTCAGTTCTTAACCAGTTTGGTGCCAGTAAAAAAGCGGAGCGCGCCGACGTTAGCGGATCGTTCAGGGTCAGCAACGGTGTCGCCCGGACGGATGATCTGAAACTCGCATCCGGGCTCGGCAATGGTGCCGCCGCAGGGACAGTCGATTTGCCCAAATGGCTACTCAATATCAATGGTCAGATCGAACTGGCGCAAAGCGCCCTGACCCGATTGTTGCAAGCTAAAATTCGCCAGACCAAGGGGACTGTGCCGTTCTCTGTTACCGGCCCACTTGATCAGCCGGACGTCGATGTTGATATGGGCGCGGCGATGGGGTCATCGGTACCGATACCCGGGGCTGATCTGTTGCTGAACAAAGCCCCGAAAGGGATCGGGACTCTGCTGAAAGGTGTCCTAGGCGGAGGCAGTCAGCAGCCTTCAAGCCCGCCACCATCGGGGCAAACAGGCGACGCGCCGCCACCGCCCAGAAATTCACAGCAGCAACCACAGCAACAGCAGACTATAAATCCACAGGATTTGCTGAAAAAACTGTTTAACTAAATATCGTCAGACCTTGCGCGTGTTTTCGAAGGCAAATACACGAAGCGCACTTGAAAGGTTTCCGTCGCGATCACGGTCAATATCTGTCACCAATGTGTTGACGGATATCTTCCGCTCGGCAGCAATTTTTCTGAGCGCATCCCAAAATACTTCTTCCAGGGAAACACTGGTCAGGTGACCGGCAATCCGGACGGATCTTTTTCGAAGGCTGGCACTTGTTGACCCGGTCATTCTGCTTTCTTCTTCTTCCTTGATGAAGTGCCGGAGCGCCGCGCCGCTTCCCATGCCAGCACGGCCCAGCGACAAAGTTCTTCGGCGTCGTCTATCACCTCATCGGGGACTTCGCGGTAGGACAGCGCAAGTTCTTTTTCTCCGCGCATATAGGTGAACGGCGGTGCATCCATCTCATCATAGGGCGCTGCATTACCCTCATCCACTTTGAAATAAAGAACATCATCGGCGATCAGGGCAAACATATTCCCGTGCAGAAAAATGCCACCGCCGCCAAACATGCGCCTTGCGCTTGCCGGGCCGACAGGGTCCAGCAGATCGAGCACGTAATCCCTGAATTCCGGGCTCATCGCCATCGCAGGCTCCCTGAAGTCAAAGGTTGGGATATATGGGATAGCGGGCGCACAGTGCGAAGGCCTGATCTCTGGTCGAAGTCTCAACACTGCCATTGCCTTCAGGACCATCAGACTTTAGCCCCATCAGGACATCGGCAATCAGGTTGCCAATCTGTCTGAATTCGTCTTTCCGAAAGCCCCGTGTCGTACCGGCCGATGCTCCGAAACGAAGTCCGGAGGTCACGGTTGGCGGCTGGGTATCTCCCGGCACGGCATTTTTATTGCAGGTCAGTCCGGCGCGTTCCAGGCTTTCGGAGGCGTCGACGCCGGTAATCCCGAGATCGCGCAGATCAGCCAGCATCAACGGTGTATCGGTGCCGCCGGAGACGATCGAAACACCTCGCGCCATCAGGGTTGCTGCCAGAGCCCGCGCATTGGCCAGCACATACGCCGCGTAGTCGCTAAATTCCGGTCGCAGCGCCTCTCCCAGGCAAACCGCCTTGGCGGCGATGGCATTCAGGATTGAACTTCCCTGAATGCCGGGAAATACAGCTGAGTTGAATTTTTTTGCCAGATCTTCGTCATTGCAAAGTATCAGCCCGCCCCTGACGCCGCGAAGATTTTTATATGTGGTGGCTGTCGTTACATGGGCATGAGCTAGCGGGCTTGGATGAGCGCCACCTGCAACCAGTCCGGCAAAGTGAGCCATATCAGCCAGCAACCAGGCACCGGTTTCATCGGCAATTTCACGAAAAACCCTGAAATCAATGGTCCGGGGATATGCGGATCCCCCACAGATAATCAGCTTCGGTTTATGCGTCCGGGCGAGTTCCCTGACCTGTTCGATGTCAATCAGGCCGGTATCCGGCGAAACGCCGTATTGAATGACATTCATCCATTTGCCGGTCAGATTGGGTTTTGCGCCATGACTGAGGTGCCCGCCCGACGCCAGGGCCATACTGAGAACTGTATCGCCGGGATTAAGCAAGGCCAGATAGACGGCTTGATTGGCCTGAGAACCGGAATGGGGTTGAACGTTGGCGAAAGCGCAGCCAAACAGCTTTTTTGCCCGTTCAATGGCAAGTGTCTCCACTTTGTCGGCAAACTCGACACCGCCGTAGTATCGCTTGCCCGGATACCCTTCGACAGTCTTGTTGACGATGGCAGCACCAAGGGCGTCCAGACTGGCCTGGGAAACGATGTTTTCCGAGGCGATCAGCTCGATTCCCTGTTGTTGGCGCTTTAACTCACCCTCTATAGCCGCCGCGACCTCGAAATCCGTTTCACCAAGGTGTTTTGAAAAATATCCGTCGTGCGGACCGTACTCCTGCTGTGTCATCTCGGCTCTCCCATGAAAAAAAGTTGCGGAAGCTAACGCGGATTTAATTGCGGGGCAACCATGTTATCAAATCGCCCTGTCGCCATCTTCGGGGTCAATTGGCAGGCTGCTCCAGGAGCGTCGGCGATCTGAGCTTTCCATTCAGTGATATGTGAAACCCTTCATAGAGTTGTCTCAAGCTTCTCTTTAAGATATTTCTGACAGACAGTTACAGAAAATGAGCTTTGGAAAAATGACCATCTGGAACCCTCGCCTCGTCTTATGTGGATTTGTTGTCGTGACAATTTTCGTGCTCGGCGGCTCCTTTGCCCGCGCGGATTTCGCCGCCGCCAAACAGGCGGAGGCTCGTAACGATCTGGCGGGGATGTTTGCTGCGTGCAAAGCGGATGCCGGAGCCGGAGAACCCAAATGCCAGAATATCGTCGGCGTGCTTAACAAACTTGGATTGGGCGGAGTCGAAAAAAATCCTGAACACGCCGCTTCCCTGTTCGAGAAAAGTTGTGCCGGGGGGTATTGGAAGGGATGCGCGAATCTGGGCGGATTATACAGTGCTGGCATCGGTGTCGCCAAAGACCCTGATACCAGTGTCAAATACATCGACAAAGCCTATGGCCTGGTCAAAAACATTTACCTCGACGTGCATCCGGCAATGCTGATCCGCGCCGCAAATGCCTATAGGGAACTGGAATCGGTTGATCGTCTCAGGGCATTGGAAGGGTATGTAAAATATACAGGGTTGGCCCTCGGACTGAAAAGTTCCGTTTATGGCAAGTTCGGGGCCGACAAGGGTTCCTTCCTGTCAGAACATCAGGGGCGTTATGAGAACACAAAATGGTTTGTGACAGTGGCAAAATTGCGCCGGGGCGGGACAGTCGCGTTAGGTGTCAAAGCAGCTCCGTCTACCCCGGTTCAGTCTCAAAAACCGACTCCTGTAGGGAATGCCAGATTTCAGGATTGCCCGACCTGTCCGGTTATGATCAGCATTGCACCGGGTTCGTTCAAAATGGGGGATTCTGCCGGACGCACGGTTGAATCGGGCACCCATATGGTCGCTATCAAAACGCCACTGGCCGTCGGGCGTTATGAGGTCAGTTTTGCCGATTGGGATCAATGTATCAGTGATAAAGGGTGTTCGCATCGTCCTGATGACAAGGGTTGGGGACGCGGCAAACAACCCGTCATGAATGTATCCCTGAACGATGTCATTTCTTATTTGAGATGGCTGTCCAACAAGGCGGGCAAAACCTACCGGCTTCCAAGCGAGGCGGAGTGGGAATATCTGGCGAGAGGAGGCGTGCCAGATCGCTGGCCGTGGGGGGGGCAGCCCTCTGCGAAACAGGCGAACTGCAAGGACTGTGGCGGGCAATGGGGCGGCCGCCAATCCGCGCCAGTCGGCAGTTTTGCGGCCAACAAGTTCGGCATTTACGATGCCATCGGTAACGTCTGGGAAATGACCCGGGACTGTAAACATGACTCTTACGCGGGTGCCCCGACCGATGGTCAGCCCTGGCTGACCGGCGATTGCGCTTACGTCATGGTAAGGGGCGGGTCATGGGATACACCGAAAGAAAATACCTATGTTGCGATTCGTAACTGGATGACCACCGAGGCCCGTCATGAACTGGTTGGATTTCGTGTCATTCGTGAACTCGCTATTGACGAAGTGCCCGGTCAACAGATCGTGCAGACCCAACCGCCACAGCAATCTGTAACGCCTTCATCCTCCGCTTCTGTGGATGCCAGATTTGCCGCTGAGTTGGTTGATTGTGCCGCGCTTGGCAACATTCAGGCAGAGGAATCCGGAAATACGGATGCCCAGATATCCAAAGAAAGCGATCGAGACAAACTGGTTGATGCCGCCCGCTATTTCCTTGGAAAAGACGCCGCAGACAAGGTTTACAAAGAGCGTGTCCGGACGACACGGGCCAAGTTCGATGCGACGGGTGGCCAGTCGTCAAAACTGAGGATGCTGGGTGATACCTGCCAGGCGTTGCTGGATGATCCAGCCAGGAGATATGCTTTTTGGCAGAAGGCAGCTAAAAACTAGGTAATCAGACTGTCAGAGACTCAAGGTGCCAGAGAACTTGAGAAATCAGTTATGGCCGAAATCGCGGAATGCCAGTTATCGTCTTCAGTGAGCCCGGATTTTTTTCGGGGCTTGAATCCATGATCGCCGTCCTCAAGCCAGTGAAATCGGATTGAGTCGGAAAGCGTGTAGGTGCGGACCTCATCTTTCGTGCCGAGACTGTCACGTGTGCCCTGACAGAACAGCGCTGGTGTCTTCAGTGCCTGCAAATGATCGACGCGGAGTTTTTCCGGCTTGCCCGCAGGATGAAACGGATAGCCGAGACATACCAGTCCCGATGGCCCTGCATTCGACAGTTCGCGTTCAGCGGCGACCATGCTGGCGATCCGTCCGCCCATGGATTTTCCACCAATGATCAGACTATCCGGTCCGAGATGATCGATTACCGCATTCCAGGTTTCCATCAGGATTGGTGCGCGATTGGGTGGTTTCTTTTTCCCCGTCTGTCGACGTTCGGCCATATAGGGAAACTCGAAACGAACCACGCGAAATCCGTTTTTGCCTAACCGCTCGGCGAATTCTTGCATGAACGTGCTGTCCATGGCAGCACCCGCACCGTGCGCCAACGCGATAGTCATATCCGAATTTTTGGGGCCGTTAACAAATAACTCCGGCAGGTCCACGTTAACCGTCCAGCGCTTTCGTTAATTCCGGTTCATAAGCAAACAATGCCGGTTGACCACCGGTGTGAATGAACAGGATATTGTTATCGGATTGATAGGCCCCTTCACGGATACGATGGATCATACCGGCAAATACCTTGCCCGTATAAACCGGGTCAAGGATCAGGGCTTCTTTGGATGCCGCCAGTTGGATGGCTTCAACCGTCATATCGTTAAGTTGCCCATAACCGGGTGCCAGAGCCGCATCCATTGTCACCACATCCGCCTCACTGACCGGTAATTCGATGTTCAGAAGTTCGGCAATTTCCTTGCACCTTGAAAAAACGCGCGGCGATTGCTGGTCGTGCGACCGACGGACACAGACACCGAGAACAGGAATGTCAGACCCCAGCGCGCGAAGACCGAACAGCAGGCCCGCATGGGTCGATGTGCTGCCTGACGCAACAACGATTTCGTCAATCTTGAGATTGTCCCGCTTCAGATCATCAAGAATTTCCCGGGCCGCGACGACATATCCCAGCGAACCCAGTGGCGGATGACCAGGCGACAGGGGAATGATGTAGGGTGTCCGGCCTTCTGCTTTCAGATTCTCAGCAATCTGATTGATCTGGCGGTCTGCACCGG
>JAJFIJ010000026.1 GCA_021775105.1 Rhodospirillales bacterium
ATCTACACTTCGTCCTGTGCGGACAAGAGCGGTTGATTCTGGCGTTCTGATTTCTGCGTGATCAACAAGGGCGTTTTCAACATGGCCGGGTAAAATGTTCACGTCGCCGATAAATTCTGCAACTTTGCGAGAATTGGGAAACTCGTATATTTCGGGTGGCGTTGCGACCTGAACGATATTGCCATGATCGATCAGCGCGATACGCGACGATACGGTCATCGCCTCTTCCTGATCATGAGTGACGATGACAAATGTGATACCCAGTTCTTCCTGAATATTCATCAACTCGAACTGGGTCTCCTCGCGGAGCTTTTTGTCTAGTGCCCCCAACGGTTCATCCAGCAACAGAATTTTCGGATTCTTGACCAGAGCCCTGGCCAGTGCTACCCGTTGGCGCTGACCTCCGGAAAGCTGTTCCGGTTTGCGGTCAGCAAAATTTGCCATCTGCACAAGATTAATAATCTTGCCAACACGTCCTTCGATTTCATCTTTTGGCAAGCCATCCTGCTTGAGACCAAAGGCAATATTGCCTTCCACGCTCATGTGCGGAAACAAGGCATAGGATTGGAACATCATATTGACTGGCCGCTTGTGTGGCGGCACAGACGACATGTCTTCGCCATCGATCAGGATGCGGCCTTCGGTAGGCGTCTCGAACCCCGCCAACATACGAAGCAGTGTCGTTTTGCCGCAACCTGAAGGACCAAGCAGAGAGAAGAACTCTTTCTCAAATATATCCAGCGTAATATTATCAACAGCGACGAAGTCGCCAAATTTTTTGGTGACCCCTTCAATGCGAACAAACGGCGTGGCACCGTCTTCACTCCAGGGGGTCCAGACTTTCTTTTCCTGCGTATTAATGAGCGCCATAAGGCGTGGCTCCTACAGGTCGTTGTACAAAAAATGCGCCCCGCGACCATTGATCACGAGGCGTAATTTTCATCGGTTCTTACTGACCGCTTTTAACCTTCGTCCAGAGGCGGGTCACAGCAGCCTGGCTTTCCGCAGCGTAAGGCGTTGTCGTATACAGCGTTTTCAGAGCCGCAGGCGTAGGATAGATCGCCGGATCGGTAATCACATCTTCATTGAGGTGCTTCTGCGACGCAAGATTGCCATTGGCGAAGTAGACATAATTCGATGCTTTCGCCATAACTTCCGCACGCATAATATAATCAATGAACTTGTGCGCATTGGTGGGATGCGGCGCATCTGCGGGAATTGCCATCTGGTCAAACCACATCAATGCCCCTTCGTCCGGAGCAACATAAGCGACTTCCACGCCATTTTTCGCTTCGGCAGCACGGTCCCGTGCCTGCAACACATCTCCGGACCAGCCAACAGCAAGGCAGATGTCTCCGTTTGCCAGGGCATCAATATATTCTGACGAATGGAATTTACGAATAAAGGGTCGCACTGCAGTCAGGACGGCTTCAGCCTTGGCAATAACGGCAAGATCCTTGCTGTCAGGATTTTCCCCGATGTAGTTTAGCGCCGCCGGGATCAGTTCATCACCCGCATCCAGCATATAAACCCCGCAATCGGCAAATTTAGAAACGGTTGACGGATCGAAAATCATTTTCCAGGACGTCATCGGAGCGTCAGGCATGCGCTCCTTGATTTTACCAACATTGTAGCCAATTCCTGTAGACCCCCACATGTAATTGATCGAGTAGGCATTGCCCGGATCGTAGGTCGCTGTCCGCTTCTGAACCAGGTCCCACATATTTTTCAGATTTGGCAGCTGTTTCTTGTCCAGTTTGGCAAAAACGCCAGCCTTGATCTGACGGGACAGAAACCCGCCCGACGGCACGACAACGTCATATCCGGTTTTGCCCGCCAGCAATTTGGTTTCCAGAACATCATTGGAATCAAAAACGTCGTAAACGACCTTGATGCCAGTTTCTTTCTCGAATTCTTTCAGGATCTCTTCGTCAATGTAATCAGACCAGTTGTATACATTAACAATTTTTTCTTCTTCTTTCTCCGAACATGCCGAGAGCAGCGCCAGTCCGGAGAGCGCCATAACGGCGCCTTTAAACAATTGTTTCATTTTTTGCCTCCTCATGATGACTTAATTTTTCTACCGGTTTATTTTGATGCGATATCACGAGCCGTCATATCCAGACAGCTTCGTGCTTTTTGTATGACTTCGTCAATTTCGTTTTTCGTTATAACCAGTGGCGGTGACAGGATCATGCTGTCTGAAGTCGCCCGCATGATCAGCCCGCTAGCGAAACAATGATCCCTACAAATTGTTCCGACTTCTCCTGCCGGATCGAACAATTCCCGCGTTTCCTTATTTTTGACCAGTTCGATGGCACCGACAAGCCCTATACCGCGGACCTCTCCTACAAGGGGATGGGATTCCAACTCACGCAGACGTTGTTGAAAATATGGGCCTGTATCTGTCTTTACCGCTTCGATGATATTCGTACGTTTCATCAGTTCAATATTGGCAAGCGCAACGGCGGCAGCAACGGGGTGTCCTGAATAGGTAAATCCATGATTGAACTCGCCACCGTCTTCAATCAGCACATCAGCTATCCGGTCATGAACCATCACGGCTGAGATTGGCAAATACCCTGATGTCATTCCCTTGGCCATCGACATAAGGTCAGGCTTGATCCCCAAGGTGTCACAGCCAAACCAATTGCCCGTCCGGCCAAATCCGCAGATGACCTCATCGACAATCAGCAGGATATCGTATTTTTCACAAATACGTTGAATTTCGGGCCAATAGGTGGCGGGCGGAACAATAACGCCACCCGCCCCCTGAACAGGTTCTCCGATGAAACCGGCGACCTTCTCCGGACCAATTTCCAAAATTTTTTCTTCAAGCGCGCCTGCTGCCTTCAGGCCGAACTCTTCCGGACTGAGCGCACCCCCCAGATGATACCAGTAAGGTTGCATAATGTGCTTGATACCCGGAATCGGCAATTCACCCTGCTCGTGCATGTACTTCATTCCGCCAAGGCTTGCTCCGGCCATGGTTGACCCATGATAGGCGTTATCGCGGCTGATGATGGTTTTCTTTTTTGAACAACCCTTAACATCCCAATAGCGTCGTACCATGCGCACAACGGTGTCATTGGCTTCCGACCCCGATCCGGCAAAAAAAGCCCGGTTGAAACCAGGTGGCGTGATTTCAGACAGCACGCTGGCAAGTTCCGTTGCCGGTTTGGTTGTCGTCTGAAAGAACGTGTTATAATAGGGCAGCTCCTGCATCTGCCGATTGGCTGCCTCGACCAGTTCCTGTTGTCCATAACCCATGTTGACGCACCAAAGCCCAGCCATGCCGTCAATGATTTTATTACCTTCTGAATCCCAGAGAAACACACCTTCCCCTTTGACGATAACCCGCGCACCTTTCTTGTTAAGCGACTTGCTATCGGTAAACGGATGCAGATGATGATCACAATCCTGCTTTTGCCAATGCTCTGTCGAATTTGAGATCATATTCATAACGCCGTCCCGTATCTATAAAAACGTCCAATATTTTCAACACTATCATATATCATTTATATATTCCAGTAAGCTTTTAGCCGATTTCACTACTTTTCTAATCTATTCCGCTTCATATCGTCTGTTAAAATTGACAATTTCAAAATTGTCTTCATTTGCAGGTATCATCAGCAATGGACCGTGTCGGCGCATTCGGTCGAATTCCTGGCAAGAATTCAGGAAGCGCAATCAATCGTATCCATAAAGCCATCGCGACATACCGCTGGAGCGGTTGATGACGTCGTGCACGCCGCCTTTGGGAATGAAGATTTCATCGCCGGGTTCCAGCAATGCGGTTTGACCGCTGACGCTAACTTCCATCAGACCGTCGACGACCGTAACCAGTTCGTTGGTCGGGTGAACGAAGCCAAGGACAGTATCCGGCAAAATCCTACCAAAAAAAAAGTGGTAAAAACCAATGTTCAACCACGGCAGCATAAATCTCATTAGGCAAAACAGAATATTTTTTCTAATTTTATTTTTAAAAAGAAATTTTCATTATTGCATAAAATAGAAAATTCCGTTCAAATACGGCGCAACGAAATAAAAACAGATCGACAGTTGGGTGAAAACCGTGAGCCAAATACCGGCAACATATAGCGATTTGAAGGCGGTTATTGCCTCTCAGTACAACGGATTGCCCCGGCAACTTCGGAAATTCGGGCGATATGCCCTCGACAATTCCGATGTGCTGGCACTGGAAACGGTAACGACGGTGGCCGAACGCGCTGATGTTCAGCCTTCTACGATCATTCGTTTTGCCAAGGCTATAGGTTATGACGGGTTCAGCGACTTGCAGCAGATTTGCCGTAACCGTCTGATGGAAGATACGTCAAGCTATCGCGAACGCATTAAAACCCTTCAGGGCGGCAAGCGTGACGGACCCGCTGCGGTATTGGATGAGTTTTCCGAAGCCGGGATCGAAGCGCTTGAGCAACTTCGTGAACATACGCCGCCCGCCAAGCTGGAGCAGGCGGTCGAGATCTTGAAAAATGCCCGCGACATCCATCTACTTGCCCAGGGACGGTCTTATGCGGTTGCCCAATACCTCCATTATGCGCTGTCCCGGCTGGATATCCGGAATTTTCTCGCAGATGGCGCGGGCGGAATGTTGAACTATCAAGTCGACAAAGCTGAAGCAGGTGACGCAGTTGTTGCCATCAGCTTCACACCCTACACCCCTGTAGTCAGCGCTATGGTGTCGGAACTGGCCGGGCGTGGTGTGCAAATCGTATCAATCACAGACAGCCCGTTAAGCCCGATTGCAGAACCCGGCACGGTAAGTTTCGAAATTACCGAATCCCGTGATCAGGCCTTCAGAACACTGGTTGCGCCATTATGTCTCGCGCAAAGCCTGATCGTCAGCCTGGGGCAGGCCGTCTCTGAAAGGCAGCCATCAATCGAACCTCAGGTTCCATCCAACCTGAAACAGACTCGGATTTGAACATGGAAACCAGAAAACTTGATGTCATTTGTCTGGGGCGGTCCAGCGTTGATCTCTATGGAGATCAAGTCGGCGGCCCGCTGGAAGACATGCAGTCATTTTCCAAATACATTGGTGGATGTGCCACCAATATCGCGGTCGGCACGTCACGGTTGGGCCTGAAAAGCTCTTTGATCACGCGTGTTGGCGATGAACAAATGGGTCGGTTTATCCGCCAAACCCTGGTCGAGGAAGGTGTTGATGTCAGCCACGTTTCGACTGACCCTGATCGCCTGACGGCACTTGTTATTCTCGGCATTCGCGACATGCAGACCTTTCCCCATATCTTTTACCGGGAAAACTGTGCCGACATGGCAATCAGGGCCGAACACATATCAAAAGAATACATTGCCTCATCACGGGCCGTTGTCCTGACTGGCACGCATTTTTCGAAATCCGGCGTCGAAGAAGCCAGCCGAACGGTCATCCGTTATGCCAAAGAGGCGGGAACCAAAGTCATTCTGGATATTGATTATCGCCCGGTGGTCTGGGGTCTGACGTCTCATGGGGATGGTGAAAACCGTTTCATTGAATCTTCTGATGCCAGTAAACACGTTCAGAGCATTTTGGCAGACTGTGATTTGATTGTCGGTACGGAAGAAGAAATTCATATCGCCGGAGGTTCAACGGATACTGTCGAAGCCGTTAAAGTCATAAGGTCCCTCAGTGATGCCGCCATTGTCGTCAAGCGTGGCCCCATGGGCTGTGTTGTTTTCCCCGATCTTATCCCGGACTCTCTTGATGACGGTATCTGGGTCAAGGGCAAGAAAATTGAGGTCTACAATACGCTTGGTGCCGGGGATGGCTTCATGAGCGGCTTTCTGCGCGGATGGGTCAGGGGAGAGAGTTGGGAGACCTGCTGCACGTTCGGAAACGCCTGCGGGGCAATCGTCGTTTCCCGACACGCCTGTTCTCCGGAAATCCCCAGTTGGCATGAATTGCAGGATTTCCTTGAAAACGGCAGCCCGACAACACGCTTGCGCGAAGATAATCGCCTGAACCATATCCATCGTGCAACCAACCGGCGCCTTGACTGGCCGGAAGTATGTGCGATCGCCTTCGATCATCGTTCTCAATTTGAAGAAATGGCCAAAAATACCGGCAAGGGTGCTGCAGACATTTCCAGGTTCAAAACCATCATCGCCGCTGGCGCAAAAGAAGCCGTTTCTGAAGGAGATCATCCTGGTGTCCTGATTGATGACAAATACGGGTTTGATGCACTCGCCGGGATGACTGGCGGAGACTGGTGGACCGCACGTCCGGTTGAACTCCCCGGATCACGCCCTCTGAAATTCGAAGCCGGCGATAATATCACGACCACCTTGTATCACTGGCCCGACAGTCATGTTGCCAAGTGTCTGGTATTTTACCACCCGGACGACGAACCCGCGCTCAAAGAAATCCAGATTAAACAGGTCTCCAGATTATATAATGCCTGCATTTCAACGCGTCATGAGATGTTGCTGGAAGTGATTCCGCCTTCAGAAATGGGCGATGTAGATCAGGCTGTCACACGCGCCATGTCGGAATTTTATGATCACGACATCAAACCCGACTGGTGGAAATTGCCAGCGCCGAAATCTGCATCCGGTTGGCAGGCCATTGAAGACGTTATTCAGGATCGCGATCCTTATTGCCGGGGCGTCGTGGTGCTTGGCCTGAATGCGCCGATGGACGAATTGATTGACGACTTCACCCCGGCCGCCGCGTCTCCCGTCTGCAAGGGTTTTGCCGTTGGTCGCACACTGTTTCATGATGCCGCAATCAACTGGTTCGCGGGCGACATTGATGATGATGAAGCGCGCGACCGAATTACCGAAAATTATCGAAACCTGTTGAAAGTCTGGCGCACCTTGCGCCAGTCAACACCAGCCCAGAGGTTCGCATGACTAACCTTATTTGCAAACGATCCAAACCCGATGAAACCGGGTGCATTCACCATATCACTCCCGAATCCGCCAACTGGGGATATGTCGGATTTGATCTATACGAACTGCAATCGGGACAATCGGTCTCCCGGGAAACCATGAATCGCGAAATCTGTCTGGTAATGGTCACGGGAACCGCAACCGTCGAAGCGGACGGTCAGACGTTCACAAACATCGGCGGGCGCCATAGTGTCTTTGACGATATTGCCCCACATGCCGTTTATGTTCCCGCCGGATCGTCATTTGATGTAACGGCCGAGAGCGATTTGACGCTCGGCATTTGCAGCGCACCCGGAAGGACAAAACGCCCGGCGCGGCTGATTGCCCCTGAAGACATGGGCCGGGAAACCCGCGGCACCGGTACCAATGTCCGTCATGTCTGCAATATCCTTCCCGACACTGACGTCGCCGACAGTTTGCTGGTGGTCGAAGTTATTACCCCCGGAGGCAACTGGTCGAGTTATCCGCCACATCGACACGACACTGACGATCTGCCGCGCCAGTCCAGCCTGGAAGAAACCTATTACCATCGCCTGAACCCGTCACAGGGTTTTGCCTTTCAGCGGGTCTACACCGATGACCGTTCTCTAGATGAAACAATGTCAGTCGAAGACGGTGATGTCGTTATGGTGCCGAAAGGTTATCATCCCGTCGGCGCGCCGCACGGGTATGACCTCTATTACCTTAATGTCATGGCTGGCCCGGTCCGCGAATGGAAATTCCAGAACGACCCCGACCACGACTGGATCTTGAATAAACCGGAATGAACACCCTCGAACATATCTTTGGGCTAACTGCGCTGCGTCATCGGGTACCGTCAGAAAAAATTCTCCCGCATCTGGACGAACCTTGTGGTATTATCCAGGCAAATCAGAGAGCGTCCGGGAAATGCCAGATGCTAATTCGCACTTTCATCTGAACAGCAGGAGGAGGGTTTTCATGAAACGCATAGCCGTCATGGTTCTGTTGGGGTTTGTTGTTGTAATCGGGACTGTCCGCATAGCGTCTGCCGCTCCGCAAGTTCTGGCCGCACTTCCTGTGGGTGAGCCATATAAACTGGTCTGTCACAACGGGGTATGTGGTGCTGAGTTTTCAGCGATCTGTTTGCAGCCGAAGCGACCAGCACCAGCGAGCCACACGCCCTATCGGGTGCTTGCAAAAGATATGAAATTCCTCAAGTTAACGGGGTTAAGGGCAGACGGAACAGTTGCAACTTTGCCCGCGTCGGCTTTGAAGGTCGCAAGTCTCCGCAGTCAGACGTCGGTTCGCTTCTTCCTGGATGAAGATGTTCTTGAGAAAAGGCAACTTCAGTCGGTTTCCGTTGGATTTGATCATATGATTACACTTCTTCCCGCGCCTGAAGAAGATGATGGTTTGAAACAGACGGTCGCAGATATTGCCGAGGCCTCTGCTGGTGTTGAGCGAGTCAGCGAATCCTGGGTCGAAATCAATGCCGACAACGTGTCAATCGCACGGGTGACGGTTCGAATTAGCAATGAATTGCCGAACTCCGGAAGTATTACAAAGGATATGTCTGATGATTTGATGGAACGCGCAATCAGCAGCGAAACAACGTCATCCGAAACGGCGCTGGACAGCGCACGCCAGTTGGTAGGCAATTGCCAGAGACGCTCCCGGTTCATGCCCCTGCGCAGATGCCTTGAAGAGTACCACGACCAGATTATGCTTGGCCTCAACGGCAAATACTGGTCAGCCTTGAAACCGGGCAGTTAACGTGGCTAGGTGGGGTCAACGCTGACGAAGATATCAGCATCACTTCAGTGACGATTAACAGGAAGAGTAATGGCGTCGTTTAAAGTCGGAATGATTGGCCTCGGCGGCATGGGCCAGATGATGCTCGCCGATATGCGTCTTCATAAAAAGTTTTCTGTATCGGTCATATGGGATCCAAGTGAAAAAGCCTGCGCTGCATGCCTGGCTCAGTATCCCGGACTGCGCATCGCCAAAGATGCCCGCGACCTGATCGATGACCCAACCATCAATCTTGTTTATGTGGCCAGTCCGCCGAATTCTCATCGGGCGTATTTTCTTTATGCTATAGACGCCAACGTTCCAATGTTTTGCGAAAAACCGTTTGGTGTTGATATTGAGGAAAGCCGGGATCTGGTGAGGCGGATCGAAGATTCTGGCCTTCCCCACATTATCAACTTCAATCATGGGAATGCACTGGGCAGTACACACATTGAAAACCAGCTAAGAAGCGGTGACATGGGAAGAATTGTCGGGGTTAATACCTTCATTCATCTGACCCAGTGGCCGCGAGAATTCCAGAAAACAGCAACATGGCTGGGTGAGCGAGAACAGGGCGGGTTTACCCGCGAAATGCTGTCACATTGGTTATATCTGACCCGCCGCCTGCTTGGTGACGGCTCGATCACGTATGTCCGCGCAACCTATCCCGAGGACGGAATTTCATCTGAAACCCACCTTACCGCCGAGCTTGATTTTAGCGGTGTGCCGCTGTTTATCCGCGCCGCAACTGGCGGTGCAGGTCCGGTGGGCACCGAATACACCGTTTGGGGAGACAGAAAATCCTGCCGCCTTCATAGTGGCGGGCGCGTCAGTTCCAGTGATGGTGGTGTCTGGATTGAAGAATTTACAGATATTGAGGATATTGGTGCCCGTGATCGCCAACGAACCCTTGATGGGGTTGTCAGCCAATTAAGTGGCGAACCCATAAACATGGCGGATGCTTCTGACGGATTCGCGGTGCAAACAATGATTGAAGCGTTATTGACTGGCGGGAGAACCTGAGAGTATGAAACCATCAATTGCCTTTATTGGTCTGGGTGTCATGGGGCATCGAATGCTGACCAACATGACAACGCATGGTGGCTTCAACCTCGCATGGGCCTGGGATCCCAACCCGGATTCCTGTCGAGCTGTTGAAGAACAATATGATGGGATCAGAATAGGTTCATCTGCCGAACAGATCATCACGGCATCTGATGTCGACGTTGTATATATTGCCAGCCCGCCGCAATCCCATAAGGAATACGCAACAGCCGCGGCACGCGCCGGGAAAACGGTATATTGTGAAAAACCTCTGGGGGTTGATGTTAAGGACAGCCGATCTCTGGTTGAGGAAGTGGAATCCTCCGGGGTTCTCAATGTCGTCAATTTTCCCTTCGTCGATGCGCAAGCCGTCAACATGATACAGGCCAAACTGGCGGATGGATCGGTTGGCGACGTAACCGGCGTTGATTTGCGACTTCATTTTTCCAGTTGGCCGCGCGGCTGGCAGCATTCAGCATCATGGTTGTCTGAGCGCAAGGAAGGTGGATTTGTTCGCGAGGTCGGCTCTCACTACGTATTCCTGACCGAGAAGCTGTTCGGCCCGACAACCCTGATCGATGCATCCGTTCGTTATCAGGACGATCCGAAATTATGTGAAACCCACTTTCTGGCTCGGCTGGATTGCGCCGGAACACCGATCTCCTTTGCAGGTGGAGCCGGTGGCATCGGGCCTGACCGGGTGGAGTATACCGTTTGGGGATCGAAATCGTCATACCGCCTGTGGGACTGGAACAAACTCCAATCGACAGCGGGCGACGAATGGGTTGACGAACTCCAGCATGTAGAAGACCCGCGCCAGGATGGATATATGCGGGTGTTGAATAATTTTCTCGGGATGGTCAAAGGCGACGCCCATACGATGGCACCGTTGCGCGCCGCCCTGTCTGTTCAGGAGATTGTCGAACAAATTCTGGACCGTTAATCCGGTTCAGGCGGCCAGAACTGTCTCCACAAGACGCGAGAAATAAGTCGCGCCAACAGGAAGGATTTCGTCGTTGAAATCATAGTTGGGATTGTGAACCATGCACGCTCCTTCGCCATCACCGTTACCGATGAACAAATAGCACCCCGGAACCTTTTCCAGCATGAAGGCGAAATCCTCGCCGCCCATTACCGGCGGTGTGTCTGTTGTAACCCTGGAGTCGCCCGCAACCTCGGCAGCAATCTTCGCCGCAATGGCTGTTTCCGGTACGTGATTGATTGTCGACGGGTAGCGGCGCAAATAGTCGAACTCGATTTCCGCACCCAAAGCCGTCGCGACGCCATCAACTACCCGGCGCATGGAAGGTTCAAGCCAGTCTCTAATTTCAGGTCTGAAACTACGGGTCGTCCCTTCCATAAACACCCCATCCGGAATGACGTTGTTGGTATCACCGCCATGGATTTGCGTAACGCTGATAACCGCCGATTCAATCGGGTCCATGTTTCGGCTGGTGATGGTTTGCAGCGCCGTAACAATTTGCGACGCGACAACAATAGGGTCGACGCCCTGATGGGGCATGGCAGCATGACAACCGCGCCCGCGCACCCTGATCTGGAAAGTGTCGTAGGCGGCCATCAGCGGACCTGAACGAAGGTGAAAGGTTCCGGTGTCTTTTCCCGGCATGTTATGGACGCCGTACACGGATTCGCACGGGAACTTATCGAACAAACCTTCCTCAATCATCACTCTGGCTCCGCCTTCGCCTTCCTCCGCTGGCTGGAAAATGAAGTTGATGGTGCCCTTGAACTGGCGTGTTTCAGAGAGGTATCTGGCCGCACCCAGCAACATCGACGTATGTCCGTCATGGCCGCACGCGTGCATTTTTCCATCGTGCTTCGAGCGATGTTCAAATTCATTTGCCTCATGGATCGGTAGCGCATCCATATCGGCGCGAAGACCGATGGACGGACCATCACCGTTTTTAAGAACACCGACGACGCCGGTTTTCGCCAGCCCGCGATGGACTTCTATGCCGAAGCTTTCGAGTTCGCGTGCGACAATATCGGATGTCCGGTTCTCTTCAAAGGCGATTTCGGGATGGGCATGAATATCGTGGCGCCATTCCTTCATTTGCTCATGAAATTCCGCCACTCGGTTAATGATAGGCATACGTGAATACTCCTGTTGAATTGGTCGATGATAAACCCATCGACACTACGTTATTGGGTTGAATTAGCTGTTTCATCGGTTGCTTGATCAGAATCCCTGGTCAAGAGATCGACCATCATCTCTTCTTCCAGTTCTATTCCAAGCGCCTGATTTATCTTGTTGAACATCCCCGTCAGCGCGATACGCATCGTCAGTTCTACAATCTGCTCATTGGAAAAATGATTGCGCAGACGCTCAAACATTTCATCACGTATTCCATAGGCCCGCTCGGAGACCGCAATTGCATAATCCCTGACCAGCAATTCTACCTCGCTCAAATTTGTGGGCTCGGTACTGGTGATATCTGCGACCGCATCAGCATCAAGTCCAAGTTCGACCAGAATTGATGAGTGATGAATGACACAATATTCACAGCGATTGGCGTGACTTGCCGCGATAACGGCAATTTCCATCAGGCGGCGCGGGAAATTACCGGTTTCCCGCAAGGCCAGAGTCGTTTCGAAAATCTGCTTCATGCCTGTCGGACTATTGGCATAAACAGGGACCTGATTGCTGAAATCGGAAAAAATTGCGCTGAGCCTGCGAAAATCATCCTGAAAGACCGCTGGCAAATCTTCCGCCGCCAAGTTGGGAACACGTGCCATACAATCCTATCCTCTTCGCTCGAAAATCACGGGCACAAACTGCACACCAAATTGTTTACTAATCACGCTGCGTCTCCCTGCACTTGCCGTGCAGTCGGACTATTGGCAATCGCCTTAAATCCTCCCGTCACAAACGGGATAATCAGCTCATAAATGCGATCAAAATCATTGCTGGAGAATTTGTCTTCAGAAAGTGTGTCGATACGCCGATTGTCGGCACCCGCACTGTACATGGCCGACAAAACAAACTGGAACGCCCGATGAATATGTTCTTCATCAATCTCTGGGGCCGCCCTGATAAAGGCTTCCAGATAGTGCCTTGCGACGTCATTGTAGGCGTCGTTAAGCGTCGGCAGCACCTGCGGATCAAAGACGATCCTGCCGATAAGCGCTCCGTAATTTCTCCATGTTCCATTTTCGTCGTTTATCAATCTTTCAAAATATGGATCGAGAAAAGCCCTGATCAGCGGTTCCATCTCCATGTTGTCTTTGCCGACAACGCGCTGATACGTTTTCAATAGGCTCATGCGCTCATCATTGAGTTCTGCCGCACGGCGGTCGATCACTTGCTTTAGCAAGCGGTCCTTGTTCTGGAAATGATACGTGATCTGGCTTATATGGACACCAGCCTGATCGGCGATTTGTCGAAACGTGACATCCACATAACTGCTCTTGCTGAACAATGATTCACCAGCGTCGAGTATCAGGTTTTTTGTGTCGCGACGACTCATGCTAAGACTGATCCATTATCAATTCCCATTGGAACTTCCGTTTTCGTGACGCAGTAGAGAATGTAGATGCTCCGTACATTTGATAATTTCTAATAACATGAAATGTAATCAGAGCCAAATTTTTAAGAATCTGGTATTAAATATTGACTCTGATTTTAGGAACATGATACCAAATTTATCGTGTAAAAATAACAATAATATAAAAAAATGGACTTTCGTCTTCAGTTGGAAATAATGTAGCTGCAGTCCGGGTTAATTTAACCGGGCGCAGTCTCGTAAGGTTCTAGGGAGGAATCACGATCATGAAAATCAAACTGTTATCAATATTTGCGGCAATGGCCACGGCTGTGGCCTTGACCGCATCACCGGTTTTTGCGCAGAACGTTATTCGCTGGGCCAGTCAGGGCGATGCCCTGACATCTGATCCACACGCGGCAAACGAGTCCCCAACTCATTCAGCGTCGCGCAAGATTTATGATGTTCTTTACTATAATGACAAAGACATGAAGAACACACCATGGCTCGCGACGGGGCATAAGCTGATCAATGCGACGACATGGCAGCTGTCTTTACGCAAAGGCGTCAGATTCCATGACGGCTCCGATTTCACAGCGGAAGACGTTAAATTTTCCATTGAACGGGCGTTATCACCGACTTCTGATTTGAAGGGCGATATCAGTTCCATTCAGGAAGTAAAGGTTATCGACCCGCATACGGTCCAGATCATTACCAAGGAACCGAACCCGATTTTGCGCAACCAGCTCACAAACGTCTTCATTATGTCGAAGGCATGGTCTGAAAAAAATAATGTCACCAAACCGCAGGATCGTGCCGGCAAAGAAGAAACCTATGCTGTCCGACACGCCATGGGTACAGGCCCCTTTAAACTGGAACTGCGTGAGCCGGACGTCAAAACCATTCTGGTCAAAAACAATGACTGGTGGGGCCTGAAAGAATACCCCCATGAAGTCGATAAAATCATCTACACACCAATCGCCAATCAGGCAACACGTGTGGCCGCGTTGCTGTCAGGTGAACTTGACTTCATCCTTGACCCTCCCTTGCAGGATCTTGACCGGATCAAAAACACACCAGGCCTGCATCTGGAACAAACGGCACAGGTTCGTACGATTTTCCTTGGCATGAATCAGGGCGTGAAAGAGTTGCGCTCGTCAAACATCAAGGGCAAAAACCCGCTTGCCGACCAGCGTGTGCGTCAGGCGATGTATCAGGCGATCAACATTGATGCGATCAAGAAAAAGGTCATGCGCGGCTATTCCGTACCTGCTGGCCTGATCACACCACCGGCTGTCCACGGATATACCGAGGCCCTGAACAAGCGTCGTCCTTATGACGTTGCTGCGGCCAAGAAGCTGTTGACCGAAGCCGGGTATCCGGATGGGTTCACAATCCAGCTGGACTGCCCGAACAACCGCTACATCAATGATGAAGGCATTTGTCAGGCGGCCGTTGGCATGCTCGGAAAAATTGGTATCAAGGTAACGTTGTCAGCTATTCCGAAAACCATCCATTTCCCCAAAATCAAGAACCGGGAAACGGATTTTTACATGCTGGGTTGGGGTGTTTCGACCCTAGATTCCCATTATGTCTTCAATTATCTGGTCAAGGGCGCAGACAAAGGCTGGAACGGAACCGGCTTTGCTGATGCCGATATTGATGCCACGATTCTGGCGATCGAAAAAGAAGTCGATTTCCCGAAACGCGACAAGATGATTGCTAAGGTGTGGAAAAAGATGCGCGATAACGTCAATTATCTGCCGCTGCACCATCAGGTTATTGTGT
>JAJFIJ010000251.1 GCA_021775105.1 Rhodospirillales bacterium
TTGGGAATGTCATCCAGTGTTGGCATTGACCCCCTGATCTGGTTCAGCCGCGCACCCGGAGAGTTCTGTTGCGGCAGTGCCTTGATCAGTCCACGGGTATAGGGGTGGCGGGCATCGGCGATGATGTCCTGCGTCGGCCCCTGCTCGACCACGCGCCCGGCATACATCACGACAATGCGCTGGGTGACCTGCGACACCACCGCCAGATCATGGGTAATCAGCATCAGCGCAACGCCATTGTTCTGGCAAAGGTCGAGCATCAGGGCCAGAATCTCGGCCTGAATGGTGACATCCAGCGCCGTGGTTGGCTCATCGGCAATAATGATTGCCGGGTCGGTCAGCAACGCAATGGCTATTACCACACGCTGGCGCATGCCGCCGGACAGCTGATGAGGGTAATTGTCAAAGCGTTCTTCCGGCGACGGAATTTTAACCTCACGCAGTTTTTCAATGGAAATGCGTTTCGCTTCTTCGTCCGTGATATCGCGGTGCGCATGCAGGCATTCGGCCATCTGCGTGCCGATCGTCAGCACCGGATTGAGGGTCATCATCGGATCCTGAAAAATCATGCTGATCCGGTTGCCGCGAATATGCTGCATACCGGCCGCCGACATATAAGCCAGATCATCCCCGTCAAAAACCACGTTGCCGCCGGAAATCCGGCCCGGTCGGGCAATCAGGTTAAGAATAGAGAAAGCTGCTACCGATTTACCGGCCCCGCTTTCACCAACGATGCCAAGACGTTCGCCCTTGTCGAGATCAAAACTGACACCGTGAATGGCCTGCAGGGTGACCCGCCCCAGCGGAAATTCAACTTCAAGATCGCGAACCTCAAGCAAAGCCATGATCAGTCCTTATAAAGCCGCGGATTAAGAACATCGCGCAGCCAGTCGCCAAGAAGGTTGATGCTGATAATCAGCACGATCAGAACAATCGACGGGATCACCGTGATCCACCAGGAACCGGAGAAAATAAATTCGAACCCCGAACTGATCAGCGATCCCAGGGAAGGTTTGTTGACCGGCATGCCAAGACCGAGAAACGAAAGGGCGGCTTCGGAGATAATCGCATTGGCGATCTGCACGGTTGAAATGACCAGAATGGGCGACAGTGTATTGGGCAGAATATGGCGGAACATGATGCGTTTTTGCGGCAAACCGATAACCCGCGCCGCGTCGACATATTCCTTCTTGCGTTCGGCCAGCACCGAGGCGCGAACGGTCCTTGCATATTGCGGCCATTCGGCAATGCCGATGATCAGCACCAGAACGATGATGGCCACATTGCCATATATTTCACTGCCAAAAATGGCCTTGAACAGGGCGGCGGCGATAATCGCCACCATCAACGTTGAAAACGACAGTTGAATATCGGCAAGCCGCATGAAGAAGCTTTCCACACGCCCACCGAGATAGCCCGATATCAAACCGATCGAGACCCCGAGGAAGGCCTGCAACATAACCGCGAAGATGCCGATAATGAGGGATACCCGCGTGCCGTATAAAATGGTGCTGAGCATGTCACGGCCCTGCGGGTCGGTGCCGAGCAGGAACGGGCTTTCCTTATCGTCGTTCTGCCAGATCGGCGGGGTCTCGGAATCCATGATATCGATTTGCATCGGATCGTAAGGATCAAACGGGGCCACCACCGGTGCGGCGGCGGCAAAAAAGACAATCAACAGAAATACCAGGAAACTGCCCTGGGCAATACGGTCACGCTTGAAGCGGAAGACAAAATCGGAATCAAGGAAGGTTCTGATCTTTTGCATCACTGCTGCCCCACAACCCGGACGGTGGGATTAACCCAGGTATAGATCAGATCAACAATCGTATTGGTGACAACGAAAATCAGGCCGACAACAATGATGTAGGCGATGATCAAAGGCGTATCGACGCGGTTGATGGCTTCCAGAAACAGGAACCCCATACCCGGCCACTGAAACACGGTTTCGGTGAGGATAGTGTAGGCGATCATGGTGCCGATCTGCACGCCACCAACCGTAATCACCGGCAGCATGGTGTTTTTAAACGCGTGCAGAAACCAAACACGTTTCGGCATCAGTCCCTTGGCCCAGGCAAAACGGATGTACTCGGTTTCCAGCACTTCCATCATTTCCGAGCGGATCAGGCGAATGAACAAGGGCAGCATGATCGACGCCAGGGAAAAGCTTGGCAGAATCAGATGCATAAGACCATCTTTGGTCAGGAACCCGGTTCGCCAACCACCGACGTCAACCGTTTCACCGCGTCCGAACGATGGCATCCAGCCAAGTTCAACAGAAAAGATATAAATCGAGAAAATAGCCGTCAGAAACACCGGAATGGAAATGCCGACGATACTCAGCGTCATCACGGTTCTGGAGATCATCCCCTTCGGATTGATCGCGCAATAGACACCTACCGGGATCGAGACGAAGACAATAATTATGGTCGCGCCAATTACCAGTTCGATGGTGGCGACAAACTTGTCGGCGATGACATCAAGGGCCGGGCGTTTGAAAAAATACGAATCACCCAGATCGAGCTGTACGGCCTTTCCGAGAAACCGACCGTACTGAACAAAGAACGGATCGTTCAGACCCATCTTGTCGCGCAAATCCTGACGGACCTCTTCCGATACCGATTGGCCGACCAATTCGCGCAGGGGATCACCCAGATTATCCTGAATGGAAAACCCAAGCAGGCTGATGACAAACATCACAAGTGCCGCCTGCATCAATCGCTTAACGAGGAATCTCAGGTAAACCAGAACGACACCGCTAAAAATGAATTAAGGAAAAGGCGGGGCCGCCCGAAGTGGACGACCCCTATAGGTTATACGTACTCGCTTATTTGATCACAAGATCGCCGAGGTACGGGAAGTTCATGACGTTGGCAACGGCTTCAACGCCAACGCCCTTTTTGGCTGCCCACGCCAGATTCTGCCAATGCAGGGGAACAAAGGCCGCATCATTATAGAGGATGGTTTCAACCTCTTGCAGAGCCTTGGCACGTGCTGCCTCGTCAGTCATGGACTGGCTTTTCAAGACCAGTTCATCAACCCTGGCATTGGAATAGTTGCCGGAATTGTACTGACCATAACCGGTTTCTTTACTCGGCGTCATGGTCAGGAATTCCGAGAAATTCGAAGAGTCTTCCGTATCAGAATGCCAGCCAATCATCATCATGTCGGCAGCACGCTCGTCAAACTTCGGCCAGTACTGGGCTTTCGGCATTGTTTTCAGATCAACCTTGATGTTGATCTTGGCCAGCATACCGGCAACAGCCTCAGCGATCTTGGCGTCGTTCACATACCGGTTGTTGGGTGCCATCATGGTAATCGAGAAGCCTTTTTCATGCCCGGCTTCCTTCATCAGGGCTTTGGCTTTTTTCAGGTCGTAACGGGGTTTCAGCGCGGCACTATAACCGGCATAACCCTTTGGACCCTGCTGACCGCCTGCGGTCGCAAAACCTTTCATGATTTTCTTCACAATGCCTTCGTTATTGATGGCATGAACGATGGCATTGCGCACACGCGCATCCTTGAACGCATCGACGCGGTTCTGGTTCATCTGGAAGGTGATAATCCGGGTTCCGCCCATGGTGACCAAATCGGTCTTGTCGCTCTTTTTGATGCGGTCAAGATCGGTCGGCGGCACAGGAGCAATGAAATCAACATCACCGGAAAGCAGAGCCGCGACGCGGGTTGGTGCCTCCTTGATCGGTGTGAAGACGATGTCAGTCACGTTGCCCGGAGATTTTTTATCCCAGTAACCGTCAAACCGTTTGAAATCAACCCGGACACCCTGCTCACGCGCTGTGACCATGAACGGGCCGGTACCGGATGCTTTCGAAGAGGCAAACGCATCGCCGTGCTTGACGATAGCGGCTTTCGATTTTCCGTTGGCATCAAACCCGGTATAGAACGCGCTGTCCATCGGGAAGATGTAGGTCGCCTGATGGAGAACCAGCGGATAAGGTTCTTTGGTAACCAGATCGATGGTGTACTTGTCGACAACATTGAGCGCATCGAACGGCACAAACAGCCCCTTGAAATCGGGACTCTTTTTCAATCGATCGAATGTCCAAGAAACATCAAGTGCCGTCATTTCATTGCCGGAGTGGAATTTGACACCCTTGCGAAGATGGAACCGCATGGTTTTGTCGTCAACACGTTCCCATTTTTCTGCCAGCCGGCCTTCGAAGCCGAGATCTTTGGTCCAGCGCACCAGTGGGTCAAAAATCATATGTGACAGCTGCAAGGTACCGCCTGAAAGCTGCTCATGGGGGTCAAGAGACACCGGATCGGCGTCGTAGGCCATTTTGAGCGTTTTGGCATACGCCGGTGTTGCGCCCGCCATGCCAATGCTGATGGCCACCGCGGCCACAGCAGGTAACAATAGTCTGGTGATCTTCATTTTGATTCTCCCTTGGTTGGTTAACAGTCGTTTGGTCTTACTCTTGGTAATTACGGTTAAAGGTAATTTCCAAATTCTTCCTGGGCCCGCCAGACAACATCCATCTGCGGTTTGACCTGCTCTCCCAGTTCATCAATCACATCATGCACCAGCAGGTTCATAATCGTGTGGATCGATGCCATGGAACTGAAAAAGAACCGTGTGTTCGCCGAAGCGGGCAAATGATAGTCCGTCAGTTTGGCCGCCCATTTACAAAATTCATCACTGATAACGACGACGTCCATTCCCTGCCGCTTGGCAAATTTGCTCAAAGCCGGGCTGTTCTTGCCGTAACGGAAGACGTCGATCACGACCAGTGTCTTTTTAACTGCCGTGTCAGTCAGCACATTGGCATAAATACCATCGACACCGCTCAGGTGATGGACGTTGGGGCGGGCATATAAAAGCAGCATCGCCATGCCGCGGGCGAGATAGTCAGTGGTCTGGAACCCGGCGATATAGACGCTGTCGGAGTGGGCCAGCAATTTGACGATCCTGTTCCAGACCGGCAGTCGACGTGTTGCATAGGCTTTTTCAACACTGACGCCTTCCGCTTCAATCGCGCCCCGGTCACCAAATTCATCCTTGCGGGCTTCGTGTACACGCTCGAACCGGCTACCGATTTCAGACCCCGTCGGACTGTAGGAATGGGCTTTCAGGATGCTTTTGGCGTCGGCCATATCGCGAAAACCGATCTTGCGGACAAAGCGGGTTACCGTCATCGGGCTGACGCCTGCCTGTTCAGCCAAAGACGAGTTGGTTTCAAGCAAAAGCCGGTCGGGATTGGCCGCCAGAAAATTTGCCAACCGACGTTCCGTCATTGTGAAATTGGATAACTGGTCGCTTATGCGTTCGCTTAGTGTCGCGTTCATTCCGCCTGCCCGTTTCGGGCTTCTCCTCCCCAGAAGAATTTGGCGGCAGTGTCTAACGGTATGACTGTATCTGTCAAATCATTTTTGGTAGATTTCTACCATTTTGTATACAATCTAGTTTACAGCCATTCCAGTTTCCGGCTGAATTCAGCAGTTTTCCAAGAGTCTTGTTTATTTTCTGAGCATCAACGATGTCACTAAAAACTGCCCTAGGTATTCAGGCATCCGATCTCCGTTGTTGCACACCACTATGAGCGGCGGCCACATCACACGCCCTTAGATATCCAATCGCCTGTCATTTCAAATCGGTTTTGGTTAAGTGATTTTCAACGGCGTCAGCATGTACGGGTAATCGCCAAATTCGTTCAGAACATCCCAGCGGTCCTGAATACTGGCGCGCAGTAGCAGATAGTCGGCCATAAGACTGAAGTCTCACTACTGCAGGTCAATTTTATCAGGGAATGAAGGGGTGCTGTGCCGCAACAATGTATCAGCAAGACGACGGTCACCCAACTGATTTATATGCGAAATCCGGCATGAAAAAGCCCCGCCTTTTTAAGGCAGGGCTTTAGGGTACTCTTCAATTTATGTGCTTTCGCACCGCCCGATCACATAGGACCGAGTCACATTTCAAAAGGCTAATATGTCGCTTGTTCGATTAGGCGGGATCAACTTTTTACCCTCCTCATTCCATCAGACTGCGTGAAGCCTCAATTCCGTAAATTCAATTTCAGAAGTATAGGCGATTTTTCTTTCCGTGTCTTTAGGAACACCCTCGCCATCAGATCATTCTGTCCTAATCTGACGAACGTCGCCCTATCGTCGTCATTCGCCTTGATCAAATGCCGAACTGGGGGTACTCAGCTTGATGGCCCCGAACTCTCCACCTCCGCCCGCTCTGCCCGATGCGCCCGCGTTTGCCGTCAGTCTGCGTCATGGCGTATGGCTGACCGGAGATGGAGAAATTGATACCCTGACCCCCGGACAATTCAGCGAACGACTGGGGCCGGATGTTCAGCCGATCGTCTGCCATGCCCCTGCGGTCGCCCGGCGTATGTCGAGTGGCCCGTTCGCATGCCTTGATATCCTTGAACTTTTTGCTTTCGTCCGGCCTGCGGAATTTACCCTGCCGACCATACGTGGCGTCGCCGACGTGCTTGGCCTGCCGATCCCGTCGACACTGGAACGCGAGGCTGAAACCCTGTTTCATGCCACATCCGCATTGCTCGGCGAACTGGTTGACCAGCACGACCCGACAACACAGAAGATCGCCTGGTCGATGCATCGGGGCGGCTGGAACTGGGGACTGCCCGTTATTTCAGCGCTTGGCGAATCCACTGCACTCCAGACCCGCAACATTACCGACGGCCTGCGCGTCTGGCAGCGGCTGGAAGAATGGGAAGACGGTCCGCCACCGTTGCCGCCATCGAACCTTACCGTTACGGCAAAGGAAACCACTGATCGACTGCACGATCTTCTCGGGCACGGGGCGGAAAACCGCAGCCAGCAGGTCGATTACGCCAAAGCCAGCGCAAAAGCCTTTGCCCCGCGTGAGCGTGACGGCGAGCCGAAAGTTGTCCTTGCCGAAGCCGGAACCGGTGTCGGCAAGACGTTGGGTTATATCGCGCCTGCCAGTCTGTGGGCCGAAAAAAACGCTGGCACGGTCTGGATCAGTACGTTCACCCGAAACCTGCAACGCCAGCTTGACGGTGAACTGGACCGCCTGCATCCGGGCGCTCAGGAAAAAGAAGAACGGGTGGTTATTCGCAAGGGGCGGGAAAATTACCTGTGCCTGCTGAATTTCGAAGATGCCTTGCGCCGCGCACCCATGCAGGGGGATCGCGGCATGGCGGCGCTGGGTCTGCTGGCGCGGTGGATA
>JAJFIJ010000252.1 GCA_021775105.1 Rhodospirillales bacterium
CACGCCGTTCAGGTTAGCGACCGCTTCCTCTCTTCGCTTGGTGTTCGTCATACGTCGGGTATGGCGTTAAGCATTGAAGACACCAACTCCTAGTTGCTTTGCGAATATCGGGCCGTGGGAGCACCCAGAGAGTCAAAGTCCGGAACGATCCCCAACCCCGGTGCCGTTCCTGCTTTCATATAACCATTTTTGCGCTTTGGCGCGCCGGTTGCCGTTTGCACGGTGACATAGCTGTTAAAATCAGTTGACGAAAAACGGAACCGCTCGGGCGTCGAGTGCGCCAGATGGGCAATGGCGGCGGTAATGATATCGCCACCCCAACTGTCTTCTATGGTCATGGCGATACCCAGAGAAACGCAAAGGTCGCGAATTTGCCGCGCCTTGGTCAGGCCACCAACCTTGGATATTTTCAGGTTGATGGCATCCATTGCACCATCGCCATGCGCCCGCAACAATGCCTGTAAACCATCAATATTTTCGTCAAGGATAAACGGGCGTGCCGTCCGCCGGCGGATGGTCAATGATTCTTCATACGATTTACAGGGCTGCTCAATGTAGACATCCAGCTTGGCAACGGCGTCAGCGACGCGCGCGGCTTCGTGCATCAACCAGCCGGTATTGGCGTCGGCAATCAGAATTTCGCCGCGATCAAGAATTTTCCGCGTTGCATGAATGCGAGCAATATCGTCATCCGCATCGCCGCCAACCTTAAGCTGGAATTTGGTGTAGCCTTCGTCGCGATATCCGGCGATATTTTTCGCCATAGCCTCCGGTGCCTGTTGACTGATGGCGCGATAAAGCGCAACGGATTCACCATGTCGTCCACCAAGCAAATCACAGACCGGAAGGCCAGCCCGTTTTCCGAGCAGATCCCAACACGCCATATCGATACCGGATTTGACATAAGGATGACCTAGCAGGGCCGCATCCATGATCAGATTGATTTTGCCGATTTCGCTTGGATCAGCGCCGATCAGATGTGGAGCCAGTTCGGATATACCGGTGCGCACACCAGGTCCGTATGCTGGAAGGTAGAACGGTCCAAGCGGACAAACCTCGCCATACCCTGACACACCTTCATCTGTCTCGATCTCGACAACCGTGCAGTCGAACACGTCAACATATTTTCCATCCGCCCACGAATAACGCCCTTCCTTGAGCGGCAGGTCAACCTGATAGACGTTAAAGGCGGTAATTTTCATCTATAGTTCCTCTTATTACTTTTCAGATTTTCCAATATCGGATCGCAGCAGTTCACTGATCAGAAGATCGCCATGACCGGACTGTTCAGCCGCACAAAACACATCGATAACGGCGTTCGAAAGCGGGGACACATTGCCCATTTGCTGCGACAGGCGATCATAGTACCGGAGATCCTTGTGCGCGCCGGAGACGTCAAAAACGTAACCTTTAAAATTACCGTCAATTGCCGACCCGATCATCCTTCTCAGCACGCCCGAATCACCAGCTCCGCAAATTGCAACGTCATAAAGCTGTTTCCAGTCGACGTCTGCCGCTTCGGCTTTTTTGAACGCCTCGATCACCACGGCGGCAATTCCAAATACCATGAAATTGTTGATCAGCTTCGCCGTCTGCCCGGTTCCGGGAAGTCCGAAATATTCGACAGCCTGGCAAAACGCATCAAGGACCGGGCGAATTTTTCCGTAAACTTCCGGTTCAGCTCCGACCAAAGCACCAAGCTCGCCATCGGCAGCCTGTTTAATGCCGCCCGTCAAGGGCGCTTCGGCGAAAGCGACGTCGATCTCGGAAAGTGATGCCGCAAGCCGACGTGAGCATTCCGGCTCATTGGTCGAGGAGTCGATAATCACCTGCCCGCTTCGAAGATCCGGTTTCAACTCCTCAATAACCGCGTTTACAACTTTGGAATTGGTGACACAAAGGATGATGACATCGCTGCGTTCGGCAAGTTCTGATAGCGTCGCCGCCTCATGGGCACCACGCCCCACCAGATCGTCAACCGGTTGACGATTGCGATGCGCGATGACGGTCAAATCAAAGCCGGCATCCAGCAGACAGGATGCCATCCCATGCCCCATAACCCCTACACCGACAAATCCCAATCGCATTGGTTTTACCTTCAAATACCCGTTATTGAGATCGTTGGACAATCAGATTGACCAGCCATCGTCAATAATATGTGCCTGACCGGTGACCAGACATGATTCATCACTTGCAAGATAGACGACGATGGTTGCGATATCTTCAGGCTTCGAAAAGCGGCCCGTAGGTGAACGGGCCTGAAATTCTGCTTTCGCTTTTTCGTAATCCCCCTGAGCCTTCATACGCTCTTCCAGCGAAGGGGTAAGAACTGTACCCGGGCAAATCGCATTGCAGCGAATTCCCTGAGTGAGGAAATCTCTGGCGACGGATTTGGTCAGGCCGATAACCGCCGCCTTGGTTGAGCAATAGACGCTTCGATTGACGGCACCCTTGATGCTTGAAGCAACCGACGACATGTTGATAATCGACCCGGCACCTTTTTCAAGCATCCCCGGCAGAAATGATTTGATCATACGGAACTGCGAACGGACATTGAGGTTAAACGAAAAGTCCCAGTCTTTTTCCTCGGTTTCCAGAATGGTGCCGTGATAGACAAATCCGGCGCAGTTAAACAGAACGTCAGCAACACCGACACGATCATGAGCCTGGGCGACATCGTCGGCATTGAGAACATCAAGCTTGAACACCTCAATTTCTGGATGTTCATCATGCAGGCTGGCGAGTGCGTCTTCGTTGATGTCGGTTGCAAATACCTTTGCCCCCTGTTCGGCCATGGCGATAGCAGACGCCCGACCAATACCCATCCCTGCAGCGGTCATGATAACCGTCTTATTTTGCAGTCTTCCCGTCATTCCTAACTTCCTTTGTCGTTTGTTTTCACTACCCTCAGCACGGGCGGTCACTTCTAGCGAACGTTTTTCAGAAACTGCTGAGTATGTTCGCTTTGCGGATTGAGGATAACCTGATCTGGCGGGCCAATTTCCTCAATCACACCTTCGCGGAAAAAGGCTACCCGGTCTGATACATCACGGGCAAATCCAATCTCGTGCGTGACAACGATCATCGTCATGCCTTCGTCGCTCAACAAACGCAGGGTATCGAGAACTTCGCCAACCAGTTCTGGGTCGAGCGCCGAAGTGACTTCATCAAACAGCATGTAGTGTGGTTCCATTGCCAACGCGCGCGCAATGGCCAGTCGCTGCTGCTGCCCGCCGGACATCTTGTTCGGATAGACGTCAATCTTGTCCCCCAATCCAACATGTTCAAGCTGCTTTCGGGCGATGTCATTTGCATCCTTGTCCGATTTTTCAGCAACGATCTTTGGTGCCAGAGCGACGTTCTCAAGTGTTGTCAGGTGAGGGAAGGAGTTCCATTGCTGAAAAACCATTCCGATGTTCTGGCGCAGTTTGTTGACATTGGTTTCCCTGGCGTGGACGTCCGTTCCGTCGACCAGAATCTGGCCGTCCTGAATGGGCTCGAGCGCGTTGATGCAGTACAGCAAAGTCGATTTACCCGACCCACTGGATCCGATAACGCTGATGACCTCACCTCGTTCAACCGTCAGATCGATCCCTTTCAGGACGTTCAGGTCTCCGTAAGATTTGTTGACGTTCTTGATCTCAATCATCTTGCCACCTGCGTTCGAGTCTTTCAGTTATTCGGGCAATCGGGAATGACAGCGCGAAATAAAAGGCCCCGACCACTGCCAGAATTAAAAAGGGTTGCTGGGTTCGGGTTATCAGAATTTGCGAGGCCCGAAGGAGTTCCACATAGCCGAGCACGGATACCAACGCTGAATCTTTCAAGACCCCCAACGCCACCCCGGTCCAGGCCGGAAGCACGGCGCGCAAACCAATCGGGAAGACGATATATCGCAAGTCCTGCCAATAAGTCATACCAAGAGAGCGGGCAGCCCTTCGCGTCGTTATGTGCACGGCCTCAATACCGCCCCGGGCAACGGACGCGACCAGAGCGCTGGTATAGAAAATCAGAACGATGGTTCCAGCGCCAAACGGATCAAGCCGGACCCCGACAATCGGGAAGAAATTAAAAAACAGAATAAGCTGGATAATCAGTGGCACACTTCGAAAGACGTCAAGAACGAGCCCCAGACTGGCGGCCCCGGCCCAGCGCGAGACCGACAGCACCCACCCAAAAAAGATGCCGAGAACCGTGCCTGCGGAAATCGACAATGACGCAATCAGCAATGTCCGACCAGCCGCTTCAACCAGATACCAGACGTCCGAAAGCTGGAATGCCGTGAAGAACTGAATTGTGCTGGCAGACTGGGCCATATCTCAATCCGCTCCGTGTCGGAAAAATTTCCAGGCGATGAGCTTGGAACCGCCAAGGATCAATTTGACGATGACGTAGTAGATGATTGCCGTCACCGCAAAAAACTCGAAGATCCGGAACGTCTTCGACGCCATAAACTGTGTTTCACCGGAAAGTTCACGGAATCCGACCAGCATGCCGAGCGAACTCATCAATACCGACCAGACCATCTGATTGGTCATCGGGTGATAAACAATCCGCATAACCTGCGGAATGACAATCCGCGCGTAGGTCTGGCTGAAGGTCATGCCGAGAGACCGGGCCGCCTTGATTTGGGTATCCGGTACCGCCTGAAAACCGCCGCGGAACGTTTCCGCCAGATAACCCGCATTATTAAATGACAGTGCACAGACAACAATCAGATAGGGGCTGAGGTGAATGCCGTAGGCCCCAAGACCAAACCCGAAGAAGAACAATTGAAGCAGGGCCGGGGTGTTGCGGGCGATTTCAATCCATGCCGTCGCAAGCCAGGTTACCGACCGGATTCCTGACATCCTGACAAACGCCAGCATAAGGCCAAGGACGATGCCGATCAGCATCGCCAGAACCGCGACCTCCATGGTCGTCAGTCCTGCGTCCAGCAGCTCCGGCAACCGGCGAATGACGGGACGCCAGTGAAACGTATAATCCATGATATTCGGCCCTGGTGAAAACCGCTCTCGCCATCATTAATTCATGGCGAGAGCGAAGTTTCAATCAGTACATTACGCCGGGAATGCGGAGCTCGGGAGCTTCACCACCGACGAATTGACCCCAAAGTTCCTGATAACGACCGGAGCGCACCTGATGGGTGACGAACAGGTTCAGGTAATTAAGCCAACCGAAGTCCTTGCGCGGACCAACGACAGAGGTGTAATCCGTACCCCAAGCCATACGCGGACCGGCGATGATGGTGTCGTATTTGTCAGCGATCGGTTTGACGGCAGTGTTGGTTGTAATGCCAGCGTCTGCTTTACCCTGAGCAACCGCCAGGAACACTTCGTTCTCGCTCTGGTATCCCTGATAGAGTTTTTCGGTTCCCCATTTTTTGGCGTATTTGAGGAATTCCTGCTCAGGCACGGTACCGACAGCAGCAGCGACCCGTTTGCCTTTCATGTCTTCGAAGGTCTTGATGCCGGAATCTTTGCCGACAACCGCCTGCGCATAATAGATTGCGTAGGGGATCGAAAACCCGACGGTTTTGGCACGGGCCAATGAGTCGGACGTGCCGCCAAAAACAACATCGGCACGGTTGGTGACAATTGACGGCAGACGCTCAGCCCATGTCACTGGAAGGATTTCGAACTTCACTTCCAGGGCCTTGGCCAGGTCCTTGCAATATTCAACGTCAAATCCGGCTGGTTCGTTTTTTGCGTCACGATAGCCGATCGGCGGGAAATCAAGAACTACACCGCAACGCAGTGTGCCTTCGTTGATAACATCATCCAGTTTGTCCGCCTTGGCCATACCGGCACCTGCGGTAATTGCCACAGCGGCAACAGCTGCAATCGCAGTGAAATTTAGAACTCGCATGAAAGCCTCCATGAGTGGTTTGAAAATTTGATATATTGTTCTTGGACAACGGCCCGAAGGCCTTCGTTTTGTCGCCTCATTTGGTTATATATCAAATATACAGTTTGTCCACAAGATGTCTTTTTATTATATAAATGTTGGTGTAAACGTGTGAGCATAAGTTAAGATTTGCACGTGATGCTTCATACACCTCCAATCTTCCGGGAGCAAAAATCGAATGCGGTGGACCAAGACACTGACCATGGTTGAGGCACATGCCGAGGGTGAAGTCGGGCGCGTCGTTGTCGGCGGTGTTGGCAACATCCCCGGTGAAACCATGCTCGACAAGATGAACCATCTGAACACTGTTGATGACAGTCTGCGCCGGTTTTGCGTATTCGAACCCCGCGGCAGCGCGCAAATGAGCACCAACCTGCTGGTCCCGCCGCAGCGGCCCGAAGCGGATGCCGGACTGATCGTTCTGCAAGGCGACAGGGCGCACGCCATGTCCGGGTCAAACTGTATATGTGCGGTGACCGTGCTACTTGAAACAGGCATGGTCGAAATGATCGAACCGGAAACCATTATCCGGCTTGATACGCCTGCCGGTCTGATCGAAGCGACCGCAACCTGCAAAGACGGGAAGTGCGAACGGGTATCTCTGGATATGACCCCAAGTTTTGTTGAGCAGCGCGATGTTGAAGTTGAAGTCGACGGGTTCGGCACCGTTCGCGTCGATCTGGCATTCGGCGGCATATACTATGCACTGATCGACCCCGGCCAGCTTGGTTTGAAAATCGAGCCCGATCAGGCCCGCGCCCTGGTTGATGCCGGAAGCCGCATCCACCGCGTTCTCAACAGCGCCTGCGAAGTCCGACATCCGGAATTGCCCTCGCTCAACTCCATTTCCTATACAATGTTCATCGATCACCATGATGACGGCGGCCTGGTTGGCGCAACCATATTACCACCCGGACGCCTTGACCGTTCACCCTGTGGCACTGGCAACAGTGCCCGTCTGGCGCTTCGCCATGCCAGGGGGGAAACCGTTCCCGGCGACAAAGTCAGCGCCCAATCCATCATTGGCAGTTCTTTCGACGTTGAATTCGTTGCCACAACCAGCGTTGGCGATCGTCCGGCAGTCCTGCCCCGAATATCCGGACGCGGCTGGATTCATGGTATGCACCAAATCGGAGTTGACCCGACTGACCCCTACCCACAAGGATACATCCTGTCCGATTGCTGGGGTGATGCGTTTGATCTGTTGCTATAGACAAGGCGGTCTCCATGAAACCTTCAATTCCACCGGGCGGTGAGATCGCCGTCATTGGTGCGGGTATTGTCGGCGTTTGCTGCGCCGTTGAACTGCTCGACGCCGGTTACCGCGTTTGCCTGATTGATCAGGCGAAACCGGGAACCTTCGGCCCATCGAAGGCCAATGCCGGACATATCGCCGGGGCCTCAATTTTGCCGCTGGCATCCCCAACAACCTTCAGGGCCACCCCCGGTCTGCTTCTGGACCGGCAAAGCCCACTTTATATTCCCTTGAGCTATCGATTGAAGGTCATACCGTGGTTAATGCGTTTCGCCTGGTCATGCCGGGAGCGCACTTTCATGAATGGCGTTCACGCCCTTGCCAGCCTGAACAGCATGTTATGGAACTGCACCGACGATCTTTACGCACGGGCGGGAATCACCGGCTTGCTGAAAAAACCCGGCGCAATATTCCTCTATGAGTCCGAGCGTTCTTATCGCCAGGCACAAACCGCCTGGGCGCTTTCGAAAACATTCGGCATTGAAACCAGCCCGCTACCCGTCGAACAACTTATGAAACTGGAACCGCATCTAAAACCGCATTACGCCGGAGCCATTCACACAGCGAATTGGGGCGTCGTTGTCGACCCGCAAAAAATTGTCCATGGCATTGCCAAACATGCCATAGAGACAGGTGCACGTTTGATTCGCGCCCGTGTCAACAGCATCGCCCGAACCACTGAAGGTGTTGAACTGATGCTGGATTCCGGAGAGCGGCTTGAACGGGATGGTGCTGTGATTACAGCCGGAGCATGGTCAAAACACCTGACAAGGCAGCTTGGAGAAAATATCCCGCTGGAAGTTGAACGCGGCTACAACATCACCACCTCCTCTCCAGATACCTCCATAAACCATGCCCTGATTTTCGCCGATCAGGGTGTCGTTGCAACACAGTTATCGGACGCCCTTCGCGTCGGCGGACTTGACGAACTGGGCGGTCTCGATATTCCAGCCGACCCGGCCCTTGAGCAACGTGTATTGGAGACGGCCAGGGATCTTTTTTCCGATCTTGATACAACCGATGCCACTTCATGGATGGGGCACCGGCCTTCAATGCCTGATTCCTTGCCGGTGATTGGGCGGGCAAAAAAGACCGGACGTATTCTATACGCCTTCGGTCACGGCCATTACGGCCTGACTCACGCGCCTGCGACCGGCACGCTGATTGCCGATCTGGCGGTGGGAAGGTCGTCGCAAATCGATACCGCGCCCTTCAGCTCCACCAGATTCCTTTAGCGGCAAATCTACTGAATGCGAAACGTATCGTGGCAGGCGCGACAAACCGCCGTAACTTCTTCAAGCGCAGCAAGGATGTCATCGAGATTCCCCATATGCCCGCGCATTTCCGCAAGGAACGCATCCCTGACTTCGGCTGGCAGGGCAGCGGATTCCCGTGTGCCTTCTTCGGCCTGAACCGGGATAACGGGCGCGAAGAAAACCAGTAAACACCCCAGCAGAATATAAATTCTATTTGCCATAGGGGGCTCTCCTTTTCAAACCGTGTTGAGCCTGATCATTCTTGGATCAAGTTCCAGGAATCCTGTCTCTGTTTAAAATATTCTACTATGATTTCCTCACACGGCCACTGATGCACATCAAGAATTTTTGTAAAGAGCCAAATCTCATACTTGATATGCATCAATGACAAATTCACTTATTTGAATATGATGCAGATGTTCATTTTCGTACTTTAATTTCCCTTAAATGGTGACGATTATGGAAGCTTACAAATCCCCAAACCGTTGGCATGTACCTGCTGAAATAAACCGAAGCATCATCATTTCGCTCGTTGGAATGGCGCTGATGGTGATCGGAGGGGCGGCGATTGCCAATCCGCTCAGCGATACCACAAAGATCAGGAAATCTACTGCCGATCATGGGCAGTTCGATTCATTGAAAGAACAATTCACAAGCGGACCTGAGGTCACAAAGGCGTGCCTTGAGTGCCACACCGAAGCGGCAAAACAGGTACACAAAACCAAACACTGGACCTGGCAATTCAAAAACCAGCAGACCGGTCAGTTGCTGGGCAAGCGCAATGTCATAAATAACTTCTGCATCTCCACCCAGTCCAATACGGGCGCCTGCTCGTCTTGTCATGTCGGCTATGGCTGGAAAGATGACTCGTATGATTTTACGTCGGAACAGAATGTCGACTGTCTGGTCTGCCACGATACAACCGGCGTCTATGACAAGACAAAACTTCGCGCTGGCAAAACCTCCAGCCTTACAAAGGTTGCGCAAAACGTTGGCCCAACCAGTCGCACATCCTGCGGCACCTGCCATTTCAAGGGTGGCGGCGGAAAGGCCGTCAAACATGGTGATCTGGATCCGAGTTTCGACGCGCCTGACACCTTCATTGATGTTCACATGGACGCCGACGGTCTCAATTTCGGTTGCTCGACGTGCCACACTACGGATGCCCATATGGTTACCGGCAGCCGCTACACACCAATGGCGAAGGATGCAGGTGGCATAGACATTCCGGGCAAGACAGACGGCAGCCGTGCAACATGTGTCTCGTGTCACGGATCGCGACCGATGAAAGATGAAAAACTCAACGATCATACGGATCGTGTGGCCTGCCAAACTTGCCACATCCCCCACTTCGCCCGTGGCGATTATGCCTCAAAGATGTGGTGGGACTGGTCGACGGCCGGGAAAATGGACGCCAATGGCAAACCATATGCCACACTGGATCAGGTCGGAAACGAAATCTACAACTCCAAAAAAGGTGATTTTATCTGGCAAAGGGACGTTGTTCCCGAATACCGCTGGTTCAACGGCTCTGTCCTGTACACCCTGCCCAGCGACAAAATTGACCCGACCAACGTGGTTGAAATCAATCAGTTCCAGGGTGACGCCAAAGACCCGAACGCCCTCATCTGGCCGATCAAACTGATGCGCGGCAAACAACCCTACGACGTCGGCAACAAGACCCTTGCGATCCCACACACCACCGGCAAAGACGGGTACTGGAAAACATTTGACTGGCAGGATGCCCTCACAAAAGGCATGGCAGCGGCCAAACTCCCTTACAGCGGAAAATTTGGTTTCGTTGAAACGGCAATGTCATGGCCGATGGCTCACATGGTTGCGCCTGCAAAAGAAGCACTTGCCTGCGTCGACTGCCATAGCAAAGACGGTCGTCTGAGCAGTATCGAAGGGGTTTACATTCCCGGTCGCGATGCCAACCGCTGGCTCGACCTTGGTGGCCTCGCCCTGCTGATCCTGACGGTCCTTGGGGTCAGTGGTCACGGCGCGTTGAGGTTCTTCTTCAACAAACGCAACAACAGCGCGAAATAAGAGGTGTATCATGACCGGTTCAACAGTTTCAGTTAACGATACATCACCCAAAACCGAATTGAGACCAACCCAGGTTTATATCTTCAAGGCCTTCGAGCGATTCTGGCACTGGTCGCAGGCATTGCTGATCATGGGCATGGCCGTAACCGGGTTTGAAATTCACGGCACATATACGCTGTTCGGTTTTGAAGATGCCGTCAACCTGCATACCACAGCGGCATGGATACTGATCGGGTTGTGGGTATTTGCCATCTTCTGGCATCTGACGACCGGCGAATGGCGGCACTACATCCCGACCACGAACAAGCTGATGGCGGTGATCAAATTCTATGCTTATGGCATCTTCAAGGGCGAACACCACCCTTACAAACCGACCCAACTGCGCAAACACAACCCTCTGCAACTGCTTGCCTATCTGGGATTCAAGCTGGCCATGGCACCGGCAATCTGGATCACCGGCCTGGCGTACCTTTACTACAACGACTGGGCGGCCTGGGGATTTGGCGGGATTGAGCTTTGGGTTATTGCCCTGCTTCACACGGCTGCTGCTTACGCCTTGCTGATTTTCCTTGTCGGTCACGTTTATCTGACGACCACCGGCCATACAACTTTCTCCCAAATCAAGGCCATGATTACCGGTTGGGAAGATCTGGAAGAATAGGAGACAGGTTATGTTCATCGAACCCATCGAACAATGCCGGTTGTCACGCAGACAGGTTTTGAACCTTGGTGGCGCAGCTATCGTCGCTACGGCCATTTTAGGGCTGGCACCACATGACGCTAACGCCTCCCCACGCAAAGCCAAGGCCCGGCTGGCCGAATTGACCAAAGGTGCAACTCTGGAAAAGGGCCGGATCAACATCTCCTTGCCATCCCTGACGCAGGACGGCACGCGGACGCGGATTGCCGTTGCCGTTGATAGCCCGATGACAGAATCTGATTACGTCAAGGCCCTGCACATTCTCGCTGAACGCAACACCGTTCCCGACGTGGCGACCTATCACTTCAGTCCCCTCAGTGGCCGGGCAGAAATCGTTACCCGTATCCGTGTTGCCAAATCACAAACCATCATCGTCGCCGCCGAAATGAATGACGGCAGCGTCTACTACGCCAAGGCCCGCTGCAAAGTCGCACGCGGTGCCGGCGGATGCGGTTAAGAAATGGAGGCCGACATGAAACCCGGTGCACCAAGAGTCAAAATGCCGACAACCGCCAGAATTGGCGACGTCATCCAGATCAAGTCCAAAATCCGACATCCCATGGAAACAGGATGGCGCAAAGGCGGCGATGGAAAAACCGTTTCCCGAAACCGGATCACCCGGTTTGTCTGTACGTTCGACGGCAGGGATGTGATGAGCGCCGATTTCGACTCAGGTGTCGCCGCCGATCCTTACCTGCTGTTTTACACCAAAGTGGTCGGGGCCGGGACTTATGACTTCAGATGGGAAGGCGATGGCGGGCAAGTCCTGACCACCGCTATCCCTCTGACGATTTTAAATACGTAAACATCCATGTCCGGATATTCCGGGCAGCATCAGGAGGACATAGTCATGAAAACCAGATTTAAACTTTTGACCCTTGCCGCAGCGGTTTTGCTTGCGGGACTGGTCAGCAATTCTGCACCAACCGTGGCTGGTGAACCCGGATGGTATTCAAAGATTGTCGATTATACCTTTGTCAAAGATTATGCTGTTATCCCGGCACGTGATGATGTCGCCATCATCGACTCCCGGCCCATGAAACGTCGGTTTGACAACGGGCATATTCCGGGTGCCGTCAGCATCCCCGACAGCCAGTTCGACAAAATGAAAAATGTCCTGCCCAGGGACAAATCAATGGCCCTGATTTTTTACTGTGGGGGTGAAAAGTGTATGCTGAGCCACAAATCTGCGCTCAAGGCAGAAAAACTCGGTTATACCAACATTCAGGTCTATGCCGCCGGTTATCCGGACTGGGTTGCCAAAGGCCGCCTCGGTTCCGTAAGTGCGGCTTATGTCAAAAAAGTACTGGATGGCGGAAAAGCAACTGTTATCGATGCCCGTCCGATGAAACGCAAATACGCCAAAGGCCACGTTCCCGGTGCCATCAGCATCCCCAACAGCCAGTTTGACAAACGGGTCAACTTGCTACCCGCCGACAAACAGTCGCAATTGATTTACTATTGCGGTGGCGTGAAATGTCCATTGAGCGTCAATTCAGCGTTAAAGGCCAAGGCGCTTGGTTACACCGACGTCAAGGTCTTCCAGGGCGGATACCCCGAATGGAAAAAGGCTTATGGCAAAGGCGCAATGGGTAACAAGCCTTATGCAATGCCGAAGTCCGGCGCCATCGAAGTGGGTCCTGAAGGCGACACCATCACCGTTGCATCGTTCCAGGCGATCATGAAAGACAACCCCGACAGTGTTTATCTTTATGATGTCCGTGATGCGGCGGAATTCGCCAGAAACCCCGTACCAGGCGCCGTCAACCTGCCGGTTGATGCGCTGGAAAACAAAGTCGGAACCCTTCCGACTGACAAACCTATCGTGTTCATCTGCTCCACCGGTGCGCGGAGCGGTGAAGCCTATGATATTGTCAAAATGCTGAAGGAAGACATGCAGGTCTACTTCGTAGACGCGACCACGACCTATGGCAAGGACGGCAAACACATGTTTGTCCAGAATTGACATACATGGGCGGGTCGATTTCCTCAATACGGCTCGCCCACATTTTTCAAAGAGGAGGCAGTCTTGAAAACGCTCTTAAAAATTGCCGTCATTGGACTGACAGGAATGTTGCCAGTCATCGAGTCGGCACAAGCGGCAGACGGAACCAACTGGAAAATTGGCAGGGTCTACAACCGCTTTGTCTGCAATGCCTGCCATCGTCAAGACAATGACCGCGTCGTTTCACCATATGAACGCAACAAGGCGGACTGGAAAGCCTATTTCGCTGCCAATAAACATGACGCAACAGGCACGGCAAATGCTTCCGCCCTTTATTATACAAGCACGGCCTACCGGCAAAGCATCAAAGACAAAAACAAGGCGGCTGCCAAATTCCTGAAAATGTCTGACGAAGAAATGGCGGCAGATGTTATCGCGTTTTACGTACGCGGTGCCAAGGATTCTGATACCCCCGCCAGATGCCAATAACGCCAAAACAGGAGACAATGATGACATCCGAAAGCAACTTCAGCGGATTTCGGGATGACTACAAAGCTGTATTTGTTGTCTCATGGTCGCCTTATTTCGGTGCTATGGCTTTGGTTACGGTCGCCATGATTCTGATGGTCAACGGATTTTTCTGGGGGGTCTTTGGCGGACTTCGCCTGTGGGGGGACTGGATCAACGAGTTAATTGGCCTGAACGCGCTTTTGGGCAACAATCCGCATCTGGACAATCCTCTGACCCACCGTATTTCCCTGCTCGACCTCACACTGTTGCTGGGTGCCTTTTCCGCCGCCATGCTCGCCGGGCAATTCAGGATCAGCCGCCCGCCCCCCATTGAGTACCTGTGGGGAGCGTTGGGCGGCACCTTGATGGGCATCGGCGCGTCCCTTGCCGGCGGTTGCACCATTGGTGGGTTTTTCACCCCTGTTGTTTTTTCATCACCAGCCGGATGGGCAATGCTGCTTGGACTGCTGATCGGTGCGGCCCTGGGTATCAGGGCATTACTTTGGGTTCTCGAGAACGTTACGTGGGGAACCACTGCACCGACCCATGTCGGTTACTCGGAGAATACAAAATTCACCCTCGGGATTGTCGGTCTTGCTCTGATGCTTGCCGTCCTCGGCTGGGCATATTTTTGGTACGGTAGTGAAAGCTCCCTGCTCTCTTCACGCGGGATCATTATTCTGACGGGGTTCGCTCTGGGCTTCATTCTGCATCGTTCCCGATTCTGCTTCTCTCACGCCATCCGCGAACCGATGATGACCGGAGAAGGTGATTTGACCAAGGCAGCAATTCTTGCGCTCGGTGTCGGCCTTTTGCTTGGCTCGGTTCTATTGAGCAGGGAAATTCTTGACCCCTATCTCGCCATTCCCGCCACCTTCTGGTTTGGCTCTCTCCTGGGCGGCACGATCTTCGGGGTCGGTATGATCTTCGCCGGCGGCTGCGCATCGGGTTCCTTGTGGCGGATGGGTGAAGGCCACCTGAAACTATGGGTTGCCGTTCTCTTTTTCGCCTGGAGTGGATCCACCTTTGGCGCCATCCTCGGCCATTGGGAAGTCATGAAATCAGAGATGACTCTCGATCTGGTTGAAGCCACAAGCGTTGGTTATCAGGCATTCCTGCCAGCCATGACCGGTAGCTGGGGCATGACCTATGTCGTCAGTTTTGCTATTCTGGCGTTGTGGTACGGCCTCGTTCGTTATAATGAAACGACCGGTCGGTTCACAGTTTTTTAAGCCTGCGTTGACAGAGTTTCACAAGCTGCGTCAACCGCTTGATACGCACTGGCGATTGCCACTCCGGCGCCGCAGCGCTGGCGTACCCAGTCCTGATGGGCGAGCACAGTACCGGCGGCAAATAGTCGTGCATCAACCGGCCTTCCATCATCGTTCAATGGCCGAAAGTGTTCGTCAACCTCAAGGCCTGAGCGATTGACTGGATGGCCTCGAGGGTCGAGATAGTTTTGCCGGTGCCAGTCATCCCGACTTGCGGGTTGACTGACCGAAAGGTCCATCAAGGTTTCACGGACAATGCCGTGGTCCGCGGTCAACCCTCCAGACAGAAACCGGCCCGTGGCGAGGATAGCTGCCTGCGCCTTGATCACCACCGCACCAAAGCTGTCTTCAAGATAGACCGTCACCCCTCCGTCATCGAGATCGAGCCGTTCGGCCTTTTGCTGGGGCACCAGAGTCAAGCCGTTGGCGGGAAGCACCTGTTCGAACATTTCGCGCAACCGGATTCCGGCGACAGCCGGAGGCAGAGTGGGTATCTCGAACACCGGCACACCAATCAATTTTTGCATGTCCCGGTGAACCAGATCCGGCTTGTGAATACCGAGAATAGCGGGTAGCCCAACGCATTCGGCATCTGTCAGTTTGGCCTTGATACGCACGGCCAGTTGTTCCCTGATGGCCGGGACTTCCAATGCCCGGGCCATAACCTCGGGATAAACCTGTGCGCCGCTTTCCATATCCGGAAACGACAGCGTGGTCGCTATCATGTTCCGCCAGACGGGCTCAAGGTTGGTCACAAATTCTGTGGCACTGAATCCCTGCATCCCCAGAAAATTGATAATCAAGGCCTTTGCATCTGCCTTATACGCTTCGATACCGGCCCGCATGGTTTCGGGTACGGACAGGGTGGGTTTGATCAAACCGGAAGGCAGCAGAGCCATCAAGTTGTGTTCCCCCGGCTCCGTATAACCGACGCCCATTTCAGACAGAGCTTTGGTGAAGCGGTGAAAGGAGGTCCGGATGTTATCGTCAGTGATGCGAGACAGGGGATGACAAGGTTCGTCCCGGCGCAGAACCTCAAGCCCTTTCCAGGGATCATCGAGCACCATTCCCGATGCACTGCCCAGCAAATCCAGATATCCCGTGGTGTAGGCAATGGTGCCCGTATTCCCGATCTGGGCGGCAGTGATCCCGCGATCGCGGGCAAATATGCTTGCCGCGAAACCGGCCAGTCCGGAACCAACGACGACCATCTGGGTTTTGTATTGTCGAGCCTGCTGTTTCATAACTTCTACCGGGACCCATCATCATTTTCGTTGTCTTCCGCGTTTGACAGGTCGAGACCCATCAAGCCACAGTGAAGGGCTTCGGCCAGTTCGAGCTGGGGCATTTGTTTGCCCCACAGAATCGGGCGCACTCCCTTGAAACGTTCACTCACGAAATCGCGCAAATGATCACGCCCCTCGGTACAATCGTAAATGCCACGGTCATAAAGATGTGAGGCAACACGAGCGGCGCAGAACGATCCCTGACAGGCGCCCTTGCCAATCCGGCTACGCAGGCCAATTGCCCGCAATGTCATGTGTTGCTCAGCACCAGGTGCGGATTTGATAATTTCATCGACTGCCGATTGCGGCACCATTTCGCACTCACACAGAATCATGTCTGCAGGGTCGTTCCGCTCGAACCAGTATCGTGGAGCAAATCCAGGTTCGGTCCAGCGAACGGCGTCACCTGTTGACAACGGTTCGGTTATGGACCTGCAAGGTTGATCATTGCCCAGGCGTCGGGCAACAAGGTCACCTGTTTTTTCCGCCATCAGGCGGTAGGTGGTAAGTTTTCCACCGACCAGTGAGGCAAAGTTTGCCAGTCCCTGATCCTCATGATCATAGAGCTGGAAGCCTCGACTGGCCTTGCGCCCGTCGATACCGGCATCCGCTGCCTGCAACAACGGGCGCACACCGGAAAAGGCTCGAATGAACCGTGCATGTTCCAGACAGGGCAGCATGGGCAAACCTTCGGTCAGGATATGGTCGACTTCGGCGACGGTTGGGCGAATGTCGTCGAGGTTGTCGACCTTGTCTGACGTCGTGCCCAACAGGGATACCGTGCCACCGGGAACCAGTATATCCCCATCACCCGGAGGACGCAGGCGATTGACAACACCGTTGGAAATTCGCGAATTGCTGACGATGAGCGTGCCCTTGGCGTATAACAGATCGACATCCGCACACCCTGCAAGACAGGCGACTTTCATCGCCCAGGCTCCTGCCGCATTTATGATTTGCCTGGCGTGAATACGAACGGCGCCCTGGGTGCGGTTATCCTGACACAAGGCGCTGGTGATGATGCCGTCATTTATGTCGAACCCGACGACCTCGGTATGTGGCAGATAAATGCTGTCATTCAGTTGTTGCGCATGGTTGACGTTGCCTAGTGTAATGTGGAACGGGTCGACAGTGGCGTCCGGTAATGCGTAAGCGGCGATCAGCTTGTCCGAAAGTTCGGGCTCGATCTCACGAGCCTCCTTCGGGCTCAAAGCCTGACAGTCGATACCTGCCCGGGCACAATGACCGGGGAAGCGGGAAACAAAATCAGGATCGTCACCTTCAACCGCGACGAACAGGCCGCCACACGAATCTATGCATTCGGCGGCCGTCTGCTTGAGAATTTCTCCTTCTATCCGGCATTCGGCAGCCGTTTCCCAATCCGTCGAGGCATAACGTCCGCCACTGTGCAGAAGACCGTGGTTGCTGCCCGACGCGCCAGCATTGAGGTCCTTGCTATCGATCAACAGGCAATGAACACCGCGAAGCGCCAAATCGCGCATAACGCCGACGCCTGTGACCCCGCCTCCGATAATCAGAACTTCGGTCTTATAGGTTTTTGTCCCCGGTGGATCGATACTGTTCATCCGTGGCTTTCCTGCAATCCGATTTCTGCCAGATCCGGTCCCAGGTATTTACGCTCGTTTTTACCGAGAATCCCGAGTGACAGGCAGATCAGGCTCCAGAAATGAACAACCCGGTACTTACCACCGAAATGCTCACCGATGTCCGTAATCTGGGTATGACAGTTGTGACACGGGGTCAGCACGTAATCGGCCTCGGTCGTTGCAATCTGGTCGAACTTACGCTTGCCGTAGGCGCGGCGCTGTTTGGCCATTCCAGCTTGCAGAAATCCACCGCCGCCACCGCAACAGTAGTTGGCACTGCGGCAGGGCTGCATATCGATAAAATTTTCTGCACCAACCAGCTTTTTGGCAACATAGCGCAGATCATCGGCAACCGGATCGCCAATGGATTTACGCACGAGTTGGCAGGGATCCTGTATCGTGAACTTGATACCTTTTGTGTTCCAGTCGGCGTTGACCGGCAACTTCCCTTCGCGGATCCATTGGGCATAATAACTGATCAGGCTGGCCGCTTCAAAATCAACCCGCAAGCCGAACCTTTCGATGCCTTTCCACATGGTATAGAAAGAATGACCACATTCCGTATTGATCCAGACCTTGCAGCCAAGTTCGTTTATGGCATCGACGCGCTGTTTGACCATCTCTTTCCATGCCATATCGTCACCGGCAAACATACAGAAGTTTTCCGCCGCCCATCCTTTCGATGCGTATGTCCAGTCGACCCCTACGTAGTCAAAAATCTTCCATAAGGGGGCCAGTTCTTCGGGTTCGACGGCTGGCTCACGCGAATTTTGATTGACGAAAAAGTAGGCTCCTTTTTTGTCCATCGGCGCTTTGATGTCCTTGAAGCGCTCGTCGTCCTGGCGTAACTCATCTGCGGTTTCTTCGACGATTTCGACAAAGTCCTCTGGCATCACACCCATGGCGCTGGTACTGGCAAACCGCATCTGCGCCTCGCAGGAACGAACGATACCCTGCGGTTTCTTTTCCTTGGGCCAGATGCTCCGGGCATATCCGACCAAAACAGAAACGTCGATATTCATCGGACAAACATAAGCACACCGTTTGCACTGTGTGCACGTCCATATCCAGGGTGTGTTGGAGAGTTCTTCGTTCATCCCCAGCATCGCCATGCGGATAAAGCGACGCGGGTCCATACCGTAGAAACCGGACGCCGGACAACCTGACGCGCATAACCCGCAGGCCAGACAGGAATCATAACTTGCACTGTCGGACAACAGCTCACGAGCCTTCGCCTGGAAATCGATCACCGGCGTTCTGACGTTTTCCATTACAACCATATCTATTCTTTCTTCGCCGGATACGGACTAAGATTATTATAGTATTGTTCCATAGTCCCGACCGGTCGAATATGTGCTAAATCAAATTTGAGGCGGTTTATAGCGATATCCTCAACCTCAATTCTGACATCATCTTTCTCCGTGAAATCCGGGACGTTACAATTAATTTAGCAAGGAATCCCCATGAGCCGCATTGCCCCTTTATTGCCAGAAAACATGACCGACCGCCAAAAGCAGGTTTACGATGTGGTTGCATCCGGTCCACGCGGTGGCGTGCGTGGGCCGCTCGCCATATGGCTGAACCGACCGGACCTTGCTGATCATGCGCAGGCGCTTGGCCGTTATTGCCGGTACGATACCTTGTTATCACCACGTCTGTCAGAACTGGCGATTTTGACGACGGCACGGTTATGGCGGTCCGAATTCGAATGGGCTGCCCACAAACCTCTCGGTCTGATGGCTGGTCTGACACCGGATGTAATCGAAGCCATCCGCACAAGTCGCCAACCGACATTTGAACTGGAGGACGAGGCCATCGTTTATGCCTTCGCCCAACGCCTGCACACCGAACGCCAGATTGACGACGAACTTTACGCGCGCACAATCTCCGTACTAGGGGCGGATGCAGTCGTCGACCTGACTGGCATTCTTGGGTACTACACGCTGATTTCCATGACCATCAATGTCTTTGCTGTACAACCACCGAACGGCGCAGAGCCTGCGTTTACAGAAGATTAAGTGATAGAGCAAAACCCTGTTTATCTAACGTCCGCAGGCCTGTATACAATATGGCTGCCGTGATTTTTCACACACTTGGATATCTGTGAGTTGTTGCCGTTCCAATGCGGGCGCTCATCCCATAAAGGAGGATAAATTGATTTTCGATCACCGCACCTACCGTTGTCGTCCGGGGACCATCAAAAAACAAACTGCGCTTTATGAAGAGAACGGGCTCGCGGCTCAGGTACGTCATCTCGGCGAACCATTGCTGTATGCGGCGACCGAAACCGGCGATGTCAATTCCTACGTCCATATCTGGGTATACGAAAACGCTGGAGACCGCGAAACCAAACGGGCCGCCATGCAGGCCGACCCCGACTGGCAGCACTACATGAAACTGAGTGCAGAAGCCGGTTACCTGACCGAGCAGGAAAACAAAATCCTGACCCCGGCCCCATTTTTTACGCTCAAAAAGTAAATTGATAATCCAGCAGGTGAACCAATTTCCTTCACCTGATCAAATGTCTACGGTCGTTTTGATCGTCTAGATTTCCGCCAGTACGGTCTCCAGTTTATCCAGACCATGCAGGATGATGGCACCACGCTGTTGTTCGATAAGGCCGTCGTCGATCATGATACGAAGCTGTTTGTTGACCGCTTCACGCGTGGTCCCCATCATCGCGCCCAGATCCTGCTGGGTGATCCTGATAACAACCCCGCCATTGTCATCCGCTTCCGCGTAGTCCGTACTCGCCAGATAACACAGGCGTTTGGCGATCCGGCGACGCAAATCAAGGAAACTGAAATCTTCCAGTTGTTCACTGGTGGTGCGAATGCGTTTGCACATAAGCTGAAGCAAACGAATACAGATATCCGGATGGTTCTCCAGGTATGGCAGGAAATCCCTGCGTTCCAGAACCAGCAGTTCGGTAGCATCCATGGTGACGGCATCGGCTGTGCGCACAACCCCATCAATCAGGCCGATTTCACCAAAGACCTCCCCCGGATGTATGGTGTTCAGAACAACTTCCTTGCCTTCCGGTGAACTGGCGCCAATCCGTACCCCACCGCTCAGGACCACCATCATGCCCCGCGCCTTGTCCCCCTTCATGAATATGGTCTGACCGGCATCATAGGCCCGGACTTTTGCCAGCTTTCCCAGTTTGTCGAGTTCGTCCTCCGCCAGATCGCGTAGCAAAACATGCTCTCGAAGCAGCGCACGAACAGATAGATCTTTTGGTCGCCCCATTTAAAGTGTCCCCAATGTTTCATCCCGTGAAGCCAGCGCCAATTTTCCTGGCGACGTTACGTTGATGGCTATTTCCCGGCAAGTGTCATAATGGACCCGTGTTCGCCAGCACCCAAACGATCATAGTGAAGTTTGCATACCGGGTCATTCGGGAAGCGGTCGAGCAATTTTTTATAAGCCTCCTGCGCCTCGCCACTATCCGCTACCATAGACTCGAACACCCGTTCAAATTCCGCCACCTGCTCCGTCGTCATATCGGGAACGGGTTCATACACCCGGATGGGTTCCGTTTTGCCTTTCAGGATCAGATCGGCGACAGAGCGAAAGAGCAACTGTGGGCATCCTGTTTTTGTCTCTTCACCAACACAGATGCGCGTCCCCAGATATTTGTTGGCCCCTTCCAGGCGAGCCGCCGTGTTGACCATATCGCCATGCGCGGTGTAGTCGAAAAAGTTGACCCCGCCAAAATTACCGATAATCGCTGTGCCGGAATTGATGCCGATTCGGGTCAGGCCCAGCATCCCCGCCACGGTCACGTTGCGCTGGCGATAATCTTCCGCGAATTCATCCATCTCGAGGGCGCAACTGACCGCGCGCGCGCGTTGATCTTCCTGACCGATGGGGGCACCCCAGTATGCGGCGACAGCGTCACCAACAATTTTGTCGACCGTGCCGCCGTGGCGAAAAACAATTGCGCACATGCCATCAATATAACCGTTTAGCAGACCGACAATGTCCCCGGGGTCCAGTTGTTCGGCGAGACTGGTAAATCCGGCAAGATCGGTAAATATGAACGTCAGGTAGCGGCGCTCACCTTCCAGTTCAAGCTTGTCGGGGTTCGAGACAATATCGTCGACCAGATTGGGAGACACGTATCGCGAAAAGGCATTATGAAGAAACCGCTGTTGCTGGCGTTCTTGATAAACCAGATAAATCGTCGCCAGGGAAGAAGATAACAACAAAGCCAGCGTCGGTGGCAGAAGCGGAACCATCAATTCACTTGAGCCATAAAACCCAATTGCAGCACCCCATCCGGCAACCAATACAATCAAGACCGCTGCCCAGCGAAAAAACAGCGGCCAGGGTGCCAAAATCAGCATAATTCCGACGATCACCAACACAGCGACCAAACCAGCGTTCATGACAAAAGAAGGAACTGTCACCGACCGCCCATCAAGAATTTGCGCCAGCGCAAAAGCATGAACATATACCCCCGGGATTTCCCCCACCGTTCCTGAAAAGGGTGTCCGCACCCGGTCATCAAGCGTCAGCTCCGCGCCGATCAGGACAATCTTGTCTTTGAACCAGGCGGGGGGTAACAATTTGACAGTGTGCGCCGGGAAGCTACGAAACGCTTTGTATATTGGCTCTCCCTCAAGAGCGGGATAATAGGCGATGGGCCGAACGCCCGGTTCCCGGGTTATGCCAACGGCGGTCGCTACGGCGTCTGCGAGACCCGGCACCCAACCCTTCGAGCCTTGCTGCCCCCGGTACGCCTGACGAGCGGATCCGTCACTGTCGGTCAGAATGTTGACATAGGCCGCATTCAAGACTTCAAGAAAGGCTTTCTGAAAAGCACGCTGATTGTCCGTCAACCCGGTCTGGGGCGCGGCTTCACCAACGACAATGGGAACTTTGGAGTGACGAATCGTCTGATGCAGGTAGAGATCGTCTTCCGGGATGGTGGATTGATCAAAGACGGAGTCAATACCGATGGCGCGGACTCCGCTTGAAACAAGGTGCTGGATGATATCGCCAACGAACCGGCGGTTGAGGGGAGAGCGAAAGGGAAAGCCGGCCAGTGTGTCTTCTGTAACACTGACCAGAACAATATCCGGGTGCAGCCCGAGAGCTGGCGTCTTGTTGATGATACGATAGTCATAAAGCCAGTTTTCCGCGACTCTCATGAAGGGCAGAGCATTGGGTAAGGCCAAAGCGAAAAGTACTGAAACAACAGCGGCGCTGGTCAGGGCGCGCAGTTTTTGGTTTGAGTTGACAGGCTCTCCAGACACGATTGACGACATTCCCCAATGCTTCGAAAAGCAGATTGAATTTCAACACAGCTTATCAACGCCGAAGGCATTTGCCAAAGGCTGAGCTCTGCTGAAAATCGGGATCAGTGTCGCTTGATGATCTTCCGGTCAGTGAACCAGAGGCGTCAGAAATCGGGAAACCGGTTCCGACAGGGCAATATCGCCGTGTTCGGCGATGGCCCCGATAACGTCGTGCTCTGACAGGATTCCAATAGCTTCCTGACCGTCTCTAAAAATCACTAGCCATCTCGCGTTCTGTGACGACATCATCGATATAGCCTCAATCAGGGTTGCGTCATATCCGATGCTCACTCTGGATCCGCGAGAAGGCTGCCCTGGCTCTGGCTCATCAGCAGTTTGTCTGGTTTCCCGCTTGATTTCAGTCTCGTTGTTCACGACATCACGGCGGTTCAGAACCCGACGCTCGGAAATACGAAGTTCTGTCTGATCAAGCTCTTCAGGCCATGGACTTCCCTGTCTGCGTTGATCAACCCGACGGTCACTTTTGGCCCGTCGTTCGCGCAGGCGCCGATCCTCGGTTTCATGTTTTTCAGCGTTCCAGTTTTGCCGCCCACGACGGTCAAAGACTCGTTTGACCATAAGCTATCCTCCTTTGCACCAACATCAGCTTACACAGATTTTATCTGAATCCACATATCCGTTTTCTTCACCTGATATTCGATGACCATTTTGTGATGCTGAATCTTCAGGTTTTGGTCTATTCTATAAGGGCCGGTCTGAAAAACTGTAGAAAGGTTCATACTATGGTTTGGGGTTTGTGGGACACGCTTCTTCGTCCTGACATGGAAGAGCTCCAGAATCCTGAGAAAACCGCCGTTGGTCGTGCGGCGAACTGTCTTCAGGTCGGCGAATTTCAGCTGCTGCAACTGGCCTACCGAGAATGGCATCACAAGGACTTGCCGGTCGAGCAGCTCGACAAACTGTTTCAGGCCTACATGATGGATGATGAAGTCCCGCACTGGGCGCGGCATTACGCACGACAAATTTTGCGCCTGGCTGATGGGGACCGTCTGGATGAAAACGATGTACGTTATCATCGTTATGATCACGACTATCGGTCGGAAACACCTGGCGGGGTTCGCAAATTCGTCTTTGCCGTATCCTGTCTTGTGCTGTTTGTTGGCGGCGGTATTTTACTGGCAAATGCAACGACGAAACGCGCCGCGTCGATGTTTCCTCCCTATTTTGAGAAAGATCAATTCCGCCAATCCGCTCCGGTCAGCGATGGTTTTGGTCGCGCAGATTCATTGCATCCACGCCCCGGACCTTAAGGGTTTGATTGCGTGTCCGTGCGCTTGCCTTGCCGGGGTGAGGCCGCTACATTTCGGCCATGCTAGAATTCCTTGATATCCCCGCAGAATACGAAACCATTGTTAATTACGTATTTCTGGGCGTTACCGGTTTTATTGCCTGGCATGGCCTCAGGTTTCGTGACGAAGACGGAAATTCAGACTGGGTGAGGCTACTGTTCGCCTGTATTGCCGCCGTATTTTTCTTTGGCGTCCTGTTTCAGGATGTTCTTGGATTAGTTCAGGTCTTTTAAACCGCAATTTGAACTTACGGTTTATACATTCGCTGCTTGGCATCCAGTTCAGGAACGCTCAACAGGCGTTCATTTTCGGGCAACTTCAGTTGTTTATAGATGTATTCGGCCCGCGAAAGCACGCTTGATGGCTTTTTGTCGTGATAGAGCAGATGGTCGACCCAACTTGGCCCGTCTGCAATTTCTGAATCGATGTTTATGGACTTGATATAGTCTTCCAGCGCCTCTTCATAGCGGGCCTGACGATCCTTGATAATTCCACGATTGGCGTAGGCCGCAGATAACGCCCCTTTGCCGGTCGGATCATCCGGTTCCAGCGTCTTGGTCAAATAATCGACCAGATAAGTCAGCAGGTCTTCTGCTTCCTTGTAGCGTTCAAGCGAAATAAGGGCAGCTGCTTTGCCACCCAGGGCACCACGGTGATCCGGCTGGTCGGCCAATGCCGCATCAAAACGATCGATTGCCTTATCAAACAGTTTGTCTTGCAGAAATATGTCGCCCTGACGGACTTCATAATCCCCCGGCACATCTTCATTCACCATTTTAATGACGGCCCAGACGGAAAACATAACGACCGTCAATATCAGCATCAAAACAATGAAACGGCGGAGGACGCGAGGATTCGAAAATTTACTGGTCATGGTCTAAACAAGATATTAATGTAACCCATTGAAAACAAAAAACACAAAAGCGCCGCCGTGAACCCGGCCCGCCGTTTCAGGCGTTCCTGTTCGGCATCGTCGACTTTTTCTTTACCGGCCTTGCGAATATGGCTTCGTACCGACATGACCCAGATCAGTTTCCGCACGAAGGGAAACAGGGCGAACGTCATTGCGCCAATCCAGAGCCATTTGTATTCAACGCTAAATAACGTTTCCATAACCGTCACTATTGCCTGCTTTGTTACGAGGCGGATGCTAACAGAACTTATCGGAAGGAACAAAGAAAAGGGGGGAAGAGTTTCCCCTTCCCCCGAAGTTTTTTCTTTGTGTCGCCGGTTAGCTTGAAGCTTGCCCGGCAGCATCACCGATATCGTCGATAAGTGCCTCGACTTCCCGGTTGGGTATCGTCGACATCTCC
>JAJFIJ010000253.1 GCA_021775105.1 Rhodospirillales bacterium
GGAGATGTCGACGATACCCAACCGGGAAGTCGAGGCACTTATCGACGATATCGGTGATGCTGCCGGGCAAGCTTCAAGCTAACCGGCGACACAAAGAAAAAACTTCGGGGGAAGGGGAAACTCTTCCCCCCTTTTCTTTGTGACCTGAACAGAAAAATCACGTACCCTCTAATGGTTCGAACGGTGTGTTTGCCGAGCGGCTTTGTTTTGTCTAGTCAGGAGCGTGGCCCATGGCCCAATCCGTATTGATTGTCGATGATGAACCCAACATTGTCCTGTCACTTGAATTCTTGATGAATCAGGCGGGGTTCGATGTGTCGGTTGCCCGCGACGGCGAAGAGGCACTTGATGCCGTAAAACGCCAAGCTCCCGACCTGATTCTGCTCGACATCATGATCCCCAAGCGTGACGGGTACGAAATCTGTAAATCCGTTCGTGCCAACCCCGAACGCAAAGATACGCCAATCATCATCCTGACCGCGAAGGGCCGGGATACGGAACGCGAAATGGGAATGGCTGCTGGCGCCGATGATTTCATCACCAAACCGTTTTCCATCCGTGACGTGGTGGAGCGTGTCGAGCGGCTGATGAAAAGCGGTCGCGCTGAAACGGGGTGAAAGGGACATGCACAGATCCGGCATAACTGGAGAACGCTGCGCCGCCCTGTTTGCGCTGGGATTGCTAATTTTCAACCCGCCACTGTTATCCATCTTTGGCGTCCCGAACTTCCTGGCTGGCGTGCCGGTGTTTTTTCTCTATATTTTTCTCGCCTGGGGCGGATTGATTGTGTTGCTGGCCCTGACGTCACGGGCTGAGCACAAACTTGATGAAGCGGCTCCTGAGCAGCGATACCCCACAAACTCACAACAGTCCGGTAGATCATAAATGTTATCGGGCTGGTTTATCCTCGTCGCCTCCGTCGTTTATATCGGCCTGCTGTTTGTGATCGCCTATTATGGCGACAAGCGTTCTGACGAAGGCCGTAGCCTGATTGAGAACCCTTACGTTTATACACTGTCCATAGCCGTTTATTGTACGTCCTGGACGTTTTATGGAAGTGTCGGGCGGGCAGCGGCAAGCGGATTTGATTTTCTGACCATTTATCTGGGGCCGACCCTGGTGTTTGTGCTCTGGTGGTTCGTATTGCGCAAGATCATCCGCATCAGCAAAGCCAACCGGATTACCTCAATTGCCGATTTTATTTCGTCGCGGTATGGAAAAAGCCCGGTGGTCAGCGGACTGGTCACGGTGATCGCGGTGGTCGGTATCATGCCCTATATCTCGCTACAGCTGAAAGCCGTGTCCACCAGTTTCGGAATGATTTTCGAATATCCCGAGATCGTCATGCCAAGAGATGTCTTCGTTCTTCAGTACCCGGTTGATACCTCATTTCTGGTGGCAATTGCGCTGACCGTCTTCGCTATCCTGTTCGGTACCCGCCACATTGATGCCAGTGAACATCATCCGGGGTTGGTTGCGGTGATCGCCTTTGAATCGTTGCTCAAACTGTTCGCGTTTGTTGCTGTCGGGGTGTTTGTCACGTTCTATATGCATGACGGTTTTGCCGATCTGTTTTCAAGGGCGGCAGCAAACGCCGATTTTGCCGAATTGTTTGAACCAGTGGTATCTGAATCCTACGGCTTGTGGATGACGATGATCATTCTCTCAATGGCTGCAGTTATCTGCCTGCCCAGACAATTTCAGGTAACAGTTGTTGAGAACGTCAAAGAGGACCATCTCCGCACGGCCGCCTGGCTTTTTCCGTTATACATATTGCTGATTAACATTTTTGTTATGCCGATTGCACTCAGCGGATTGATGCTGTTTCCCGACGGTAACGTTGAGGCGGATACGTTCGTGTTGTCAATCCCGATGATGATGAAGCAAGAAGGTCTGGCGCTGTTCGCCTTTGTCGGCGGCCTGTCTGCAGCAACAGGAATGGTGATTGTTGCCACGGTGGCGCTCAGTACCATGGTCTGCAACGATCTGGTCATGCCCGTTCTGTTGCGCATCCAGCGTCTGGGACTAGGTGAGCGTGACGACGTTGGTGGCCTGCTTTTGGGTATTCGTCGGGGCAGCATCATTCTGATTATTGCCTTGAGTTATGTTTACTTCAAACTGGTCGGGGAATCCTACGCTCTGGTGACAACCGGGCTTGTGTCTTTTGCCGCCGCGGCCCAGTTTGCACCGGCAATAATCGGCGGCATCTTCTGGAAAGGGGCGACCCGACAAGGGGCGTTGGCTGGCCTTGGATTGGGATTTGCAGTCTGGGTTTATACGCTGCTGCTTCCCTCTTTCGCCCGTTCGGGTTGGCTGCCGTCCGGATTTATGGAAGCCGGTATCTTCGGAATTGAGCTGCTAAAACCTTATGCGTTGTTTGGTATGGAAGGACAGGACCCGCTATCGCATTCCCTGTTCTGGAGCATGCTCGCCAATGTCGGCGGATTTGTCGTAATTTCTCTGACGACCCGCCAGGATGCGCTTGATCGCATTCAGTCGACTCTGTTTGTTGATGTATTTCGCATGTCAGGTGCGGCCAGTTATTGGCGAGGGTCTGTCACCGTCAGGGATTTGCGTGATCTGGTGACCCGGTTTCTTGGTGGTCCGCGTACTGACCGGTCTTTCGAACAGTATGCCCTGATCCACGGAATCGATCTTAGTGAAGGGGCCGAGGCGAACTCCCGTTTTGTCAGTTTTACCGAACAATTGCTGGCTGGGGCCATCGGCGCGGCTTCCGCCCAGGTTATGGTGGCGACCGTTGCGAAGGGCGAGATCGTTGGTATCGATGAGGTTATGAAAATTCTTGATGAGACCTCTCACGTTATTGAATACAGCCATCAACTTGAAATGAAGTCAAATGAACTGGAGAAAGCATCGCGGGAGTTGCGGGTGGCAAACGAGCAGTTAAAGGAACTGGACAGCCTGAAAGATGATTTTATTTCCATGGTTAGTCATGAATTACGTACGCCGCTGACGTCGATCCGTTCATTTGCCGAAATTCTTTATGACAATCCGGCCCTGGAAGGGGAAAAACGGAGTGAATTTCTGGAGATTATCATCAAGGAAAACGGGCGCCTGACCCGATTGATTAACCAGACGCTGGATTTGACGAAAATGGAAGCCGGGCGGATGGAATGGGATATGGCCGAAATTGATCCGGTCGAAGTTATCCTTGATGCCGTTGCCGCGACCAGGGGCCTGTTCAGTAGTGGCACGGTCAGCCTTGACGTTCAGGTCCCCAGCGATTTGCCGACAGTATTGGCTGATCGTGACCGATTGGTTCAGGTGATCGTTAATCTGCTGGCCAATGCCGTATACTTTTGCGACCCAAAAGGCGGCAAAGTGCGGATTGAGGCGTCGACCCGCAATGCGGAAATTGTCGTCCGGGTTATCGACAATGGTCCGGGTGTACCATTCTCCGCCCGCGAAATAATTTTTGACAAGTTCCGCCAGATCAGTGATCTGGGCACGGCCAAATCGGACAGTACGGGTCTCGGATTGACCATCAGCCGCCAGATTGTCGACCATTTCGGCGGTCGGATCTGGGTTGAAGATAACCTTGCTGGCGGGGCGGTCTTCGCCTTTACCATCCCGAGCCGAACCATCGGTCAGTCTGACGGGCGGGCATTTAGTAAATCTGTTGGATAAATATTGGGATAGGCCCGATCCTGACAGTCGTAGCGTGAACAGGTACGGCAGGTCGAGCCAACAGGTATTGGTGTTTTGACGTCAAAATCAAGATCGTTGGCGTAAATTGTCCGAGATGCATAAGATACATCGCAGCCGATTGCGGTGGCGGACCAAGCGCGGGGCGATCCGTAGTTTGCGCCCGGAGTGGATGTCGCGCAGGCAATGCTGAAATACCGCCCTTCATGGACGGTTTCATCCAGCTGGGTGTTGATTTGTTCAGGATTTAGAAATGCACGGTGGACGTTCCAGCGGGGGCAGGGGCTGCCTAATCTGGGTATCCGCAGACCCGAGCCGGCCATGCGTCGCAGGACGTTTCCGGCGATATCAACTTGAATCAGATGGAACGGGATGCCAGATGCGTTGGGTCGCCGTAAGCTGGCCAGACGCAGGCAGCATTGAGTGAAGGTTGTGCCATATATATTCTTGAGAACATCAATGTCGTAGGCATATCTGTGCGCCGTATCAAGAAAGGCGTCATAGGGCATGAGAACGGCACAGGCAAAATAGTCGGTCAGGGCTTCAACCAACTCAGCCCGTTCGCCCGGGTGGTTGCCATCGGGCAGGAAAGATTTGAGAATTTCATCAAGATCAAGATAGGCGATCTCTTTTGCACATAGAAACGCAGCTTCGTTCTGTGAGATATGAGCTGACAGGGACAGACTGGATTGTTCGAGATCAACGGAAACCCGATCAGGCTGGTCCGTCATTTTTACATGAATACCGTGACGAATTAGTAAATGGCGGGTCAAAATGTCCAGCGCATTGTTGGCGGACTGAATTCCCTCCGCATGCAGCGTTCCCGCGGCCTGTTCCAGATCGTCGAGATAATTGCCCTGGGCCTGGAAGAAATCGGCAACATCGGTTCGCGATTGTATGGTGCTGGATAGAGGATTTCCCTCGGACCATGGCGAAGCGTCAAACAGGTCGGCCATGCGTTCGCCAAGGCGTTCGCTTTCCCGAACCAGAATAGATATGAAGTGCTGACGTTCGGTTTGTTCAAGATCTTCATGATTGAGCAGAATTTCTGAAAAAGAGCGTACGTTGGTCAACAGGGTCCGGAGATCAAACGCTAGTTGCCCCCGCGACGCGTCATCGGACAGTTGTTCGACCAGGGTGGTGACGGAATTTCTCGATTCCACGACGGATCTATACAAGGCCTGAATGGCTGGTGCCAGTGCGGGCGCTGAAGCCACCACAGCGTCGATATCTTCGACGGGAATACCGAAGGAATCAAACAGATGATCAGCAAAGACCTCACGCAGTTCACTGATAACCCGGGCGTCTTCGTCTTCCGAAAATGTCTGCAAATCAACATCGAACGCCCGCCCCAGTTTGAGTAACAGGGGTAACGTAAGGGGCCGTTGGTTGTGCTCAATCAGGTTAAGATAGCTTGCCGAGATGCCAAGCGCCTTGGCCGCACTGGTTTGCGTCAACCCCTGTTCGGCCCGTAAACGGCGGATTTTATGACCCAGATATGCTTTATCAGCCATTATATATAATTTACATTATTTACAAATTTACAAATAAATAATATAAATATTTTACATATTTTTTGTTCAATTTCAACATCTTATTGACTTGAGCGCAAATTAGTGAAATTCTTTGCCTAACAAGGGGTATAAGAGGCGCAATAATGCGTCCGTGGTTTCACTGTTCAGGACGGAGAGACAGAAATTTTCCGACTCCAGCCTTGAGGCACCACGCTTCTGGCCAGAATTTCTTACCTGACATCATAGGCGGCGATTGTATTGCCTTCGGTGATGGGAATTTTGGTATTTGCTGTATTGGGTCGGGCGTGCTCTGGCGACAAGGTGGAAATCCCGCTGCTCTGGAAATTGCCAGAAACTTCATTTCACAGAACCTGCTTTAGTGCAGACGCTGTGATCAGATTAAACAGATAGGGGAGAGACTATCTTGTCAGCAAAAGTGATATGGTTATTTGCGTTTGTTGCGCTTTATTGGGCCTATTGTATTTTTTGGGGTATCAAGGGTGCGCGAATGGCGAAAACGGCCAGTGACTATTTTGTCGCCG
>JAJFIJ010000254.1 GCA_021775105.1 Rhodospirillales bacterium
AGATAGCCGAGATTGGAACATTTAACTGCCGAGCCTTGACCCGGTCAATATCGAGATAAAGCTGTGGACTGGAGGCCGAAAAAGTCGTGAAAACCCGGGCGACACCTGGCGTCCGCCGGGATTTGTCCATCATTTCATAAGCTGCGGAAAGGGCCCGGTTAATCGTTGCGCCATCGCGTTCCTGTATCTGCAACTTGAAACCGCCGCCCGAACCGACCCCGCGAACGGAAGGCGGCTGGATAACAATGATGAAGGCCTCTTCAATCTGCTGCAAACGCCCGAACAGGTTGCCAATGATTGCGTCTGAAGACAACTCCTGGGCTTCACGTTCGTCAAACGGTTTGAAGGTCGCAAAAATTGCTGCGGCATTTGGCGCCGAGGTAAAGGTCGCTCCGGAGAACCCGGCAAAGGCGACAGCACTCTGAATACCCGGCGTGTCATTGATGATTTCGGTCGCGCGCTGAACGACGGCATCCGTACGCGACAGGGCACTGCCTTCCGGCAACTGAATGGCGACGATGCCGTAGCCCTGGTCAGTCGATGGAATGAACCCTCTCGGAACAGCCTGGAATGTCCATACCGTTAGCCCGATCAATCCCACGTATATGATTAATGTCAGAAATTTCAGTCGGATAATCCCGCCAACCAGGGCCGCATAACCGTTGCTCAGCCGGGTAAAACCGTTATTGAACCCGTCCGCAAGCCCACGCCCGAAACGGGCAAGAAAAAAATCTGATTTCTTGCTGTCATGGGGCTTCAGCAACAACGCGGCAAGTGCTGGCGACAGGGTTAAGGAATTGACCATCGAGATAACGGTGGAAACTGCAATTGTCACCGCAAACTGCTGATAAAACACACCGGTTATGCCCGGCACAAAAGCAGCTGGAACGAAAACTGCCACCATTACCAGACTCATGGCGATTACCGCCGCGCCAACCTCGTCCATGGTCACATGGGATGCCTCGCGTGGCGACATGCCTTTTGAAATATTGCGCTCAACGTTCTCAATCACAACGATCGCATCATCGACAACGATACCAATTGCCAGAACCAGCCCGAAAAGCGTCAGGTTATTGAGTGAAAAATCAAAAGCGGAAAGAACCGCAAACGTGCCGATTAGAGAAACCGGAATGGCAACGATAGGGATGATTGCCGTACGCCAGGATTGCAAAAAAACGATTACGACCAGAACAACCAGCAATAAAGCTTCGAAAAGGGTTTTGTACACCTCGTCAACGGACTGGGCGATAAATTCAGTCGGGTTATAGACGATGCTATAATCAAGTCCGGGCGGGAAATCCTTCTTCACCTCCTGCATCGTGGCAATGATCTGTTCGGCACCGTCAAGCGCATTGGTTCCGGGTCTCTGGAAGATCCCCAGAGCCACCGCCGGTTTACCATTCAGATAAGAATTGGTGCGATAGTTTTTCGCACCAAGCTCTACGCGCGCAACATCCTGCAAGCTTATCAGGCGCCCGCCCTCGCCAGCTTTGACAATCACGCGTTTAAACTGGCGGACGCTGAAAAATCTGCCTTGCGTCGTGACAACAATCTCAAAAGCGTTGCCAGCCGTGTTCGGCTGCTCACCCAGGGTGCCGCCCGAAACCTGTACATTTTGTTCCCGCAAGGCGTTCACAACTTCTGAAGCGGTCAGAGCATAGGCGGCCAGTTTGTCCGGGTTCAGCCAGATACGAAGAGAATACTCACGCTCGCCGAAGATACGAACGCTACCCACACCGTTAAGGCGTATCAGCCGGTCACGGACATTGCTTTTCGCGTAGTTTGAAACATACAGCTGATCATAACTCTCATCCGGCGACAGCATGTGCACCACCATCATGAGATCGGGCGAACTTTTGGTCGTCGTTACGCCGAGCCGCCGCACTTCATCCGGCAGACCTGGCTCGGCAATGGCGACCCGGTTTTGCACCAGCACCTGGGCATCATCAAGGTCTGTTCCCGACTTGAATGTGATGGTCAGTTGCAGGGCTCCGTCACCGGAGGAGTAAGAGGACATATAGAGCATGTTTTCCACACCGTTGATCTCTTCTTCGAGTGGAGATGCTACGGTTTCGGCAACCGTCTGGGCGTCGGCCCCCGGATAATTTGCACTCACCACAATTGTTGGCGGTGCGATATCGGGATACTGACCAACGGGCAGAGAAAAATAGGAGATAACCCCGAAAAGCATGATCAGAATGGAGATCACCGTCGCAAAGATGGGGCGTTCGATGAAAAAATGGGCAAACCGCATGATCTGCTCCCTATTCAGCTGTCGCTGTTAGCGGGAGTTCAGTCATTTGCGGATCGATCTTCATACCGGGACGGATGCGCATGAGTCCGTTAATGACCAGGTTTTCATCCCCATTCAGACCTTTTCGGACAACCCGATATCCGTCAATCCTGGGACCGGGGCGGATCGCGACCGGGTTGACCACATTGTTCTCACCGACGACAAAAACGATTCGCCGGTTCTGATCGCTGCCGATGGCTTCGTCGGGGATCAAGATACCTTTATACAGGGGAGAGCCCGGAATCGAAATCCGCCCGAAAAGACCAGGTTGCAAAAACAGGTCTTTGTTACTCAGCACGGCGCGTGCCCGCATGGTGCCGGTGGCGTCATCAATGCGGTTATTCATAAAGTCAAGGTAGCCGACATGTCGCGCCTCGTCTTCATCGGTCAGTTTTATTTTTACTTGAAGCGGCGTGACAGGCTCCAGCGCCCGCTGACCATTTTCAGCCTGTCGTGCATAGGCAAGGTAAGAGCGTTCATCTACATCAAAATAGAAATGAATGGGATCAATGGCGACCACGGAGGCCAGCATTGTCGTGTTGGACTGAACGATATTGCCTTCAGAAATCAATTTTCTGCCAATGTGCCCGGACAGGGGAGCAAGAATTTTTGTATACTCGAGGTTCAGGCGGGCAGACCGCAGCCGTGCCTGCGCGCCAGAAATGTCACCTCGCGCAGACAGATAACGCTGACGGCGTTCATCCAGGGTGGATTCTGAAATCGTGCCGGATTTTCTCAGTTTTACGGCCCGGTCAAATTCATCCTTGGCCAGGTCCACCACGGTCTGCGCAACCTCAACTGCAGAAGAGGCATTCTCGAACTCGGCCTGAAAAGGGCGTGCATCTATTGAAAACAGTAAATCACCCTTCTTGACCAGAGCGCCATCCCTGAAATGAACTTTTTCAAGATATCCGGACACACGTGCACGTATCTCTACTTCTTCTTTTGCACGGAATCTTCCGGTAAAGTCATCCATTTCCATGATGTCCTTCACCACCGGTTTGGCGACCGTTATTTTGGGTGGTGGAGGTGGGGCGGCGACTTGCTGAACCGGGTCTTCGCATGCTGCCAAAACGCTGAGGGCACCGATCATCAATGATCGGGGAACGACTATCTTTGCAAGGTAGGACAACATGATCGAAACAACTCCAGTGACAGGGGCGGCGAAAAACACGGAAATCAGATTTGAAGGCTCTTCATATGGTGTCAGGGCAAAATCATATCAACGGCATTGAAATATCTGAATCATGCGCCGGGTTGTAGGGCTAATTCAAGGGTGTTTTGCAGGCGTGGCTGGTTGTCCTGACCCTAGTCATCAGACGTTTTGAGCGCAGCGAGAAACGCCGACTGGGGGATTTCCACATTGCCGAACTGGCGCATGCGTTTCTTGCCCTTTTTCTGCTTGTCGAGCAGTTTGCGTTTACGCGACACATCGCCGCCGTAGCATTTCGCCGTGACGTCCTTGCGCATGGCGCTGACCGTGGTCCGGGCGATGACATTGCCGCCGATCGCCGCCTGAATGGCGATCTTGAACATCTGGCGCGGGATCAGGTCTTTCAGGCGTTCACAAATCTGGCGCCCGCGACTGGCGGCGTGGCTTTCATGGACAATGAACGACAATGCGTCGACAACTTCGGCGTTGACCAATATGGCGACCTTGACCAGTTTGCCTTCCTGATATCCGATCAGTTCATAATCGAAACTGGCGTAACCCTGCGACACCGATTTGAGGCGGTCGTAGAAATCAAAGACGATTTCGTTCAGCGGCAGCTTGTAAACCACCATGGCGCGGCTGCCGACATAGGTCAGTTCGACCTGTTCGCCGCGCCGTTCCTGACAGAGCTTGAGAATCCCGCCAAGATAGTCATCCGGCACGATCACCGTCGCCTTGATCCACGGTTCCTCAATATAGGCGATCCGCGTCGGGTCCGGCATGTCGACCGGATTGTGCAGCTCCAGCATCTCGCCCTTGACCGGATGCACCCGGTAAACAACCGAGGGGGCCGTGGTGATCAGGTCGAGATCAAATTCGCGCTCGAGCCGTTCCTGAATGATTTCCAGATGCAGCAGGCCGAGAAACCCGCAACGATAGCCCAAACCCAACGCCGCCGAGCTTTCCACTTCGTAATGGAAACTGGCGTCATTGAGGTGCAGTTTCTCAAGCGAATCCCTTAAATCCTCATATTGCCCGGAATCAACCGGGAACAGGCCGCAGAAAACCACGGGGATCGAGGGCTTGAAGCCCGACAGCGGCTCGGTTGCCGGATTGCGCTCGGTGGTGATGGTATCGCCGACCGAGGTATCGGCGACGGTTTTGATGGCCCCGGTGAAATACCCGACTTCGCCCGGTCCCAGTTCATCGACCTTGACCGGTTTGGGTAAAAAGCAGCCGACCTGGTCGACGTTATAAACGGCGCCGGACGCCATCATCTTGATCTTCATACCCTTTTTGAGCACGCCATCGTGGATACGCACCAGAATCATCACCCCGAGATAAGGGTCATACCAGCTGTCGACCAGCAGCGCCTTCAGCGGTGCGGCGGCATCGCCAACAGGGGCGGGCAACTGGTGGACAATGGCTTCGAGAACGCCATCGACGCCGACCCCGGTCTTGGCCGAAATCTCCAGCGCGCCTGACGTATCAAGGCCAATCACCTCCTCGATCTGTTCCTTGATGCGTTCGGGTTCCGAGGCTGGCAGATCGATCTTGTTGAGCACCGGCAGAATCTCGTGATCATTGTCCATGGCGAGATAAACATTGGCCAGCGTCTGCGCCTCAACCCCCTGCGTCGCGTCAACCACCAAAAGCGAACCTTCGCAGGCGGCCAGCGAGCGACTGACTTCATAGGTGAAATCAACATGGCCCGGCGTGTCCATCAAATTCAGGATATAGGTCTCGCCATCACGGGCTTTATATTTGAGCCGCACCGTCTGCGCCTTGATGGTAATCCCGCGCTCACGCTCGATATCCATCGAATCAAGCACCTGCTCCTTCATCTCGCGCGAAGACAGGCCCTCACACATCTGGATCATCCGATCCGCCAGCGTCGACTTGCCGTGATCGATATGCGCCACAATGGAAAAATTGCGGATTTTTGAAAGGTCAGTTGTCATAGCGAAGGCTATCTATCATTCAAGCGCGGAAGGCTCAATCGTTTTGGTGGTTGTGGGGGGATTTGGGTTGAGGATAGTCAAAACCGGATATGATGGTGGCAGGTCAATTGTAAAATGCAGAAGAGGAATAAAGCTATCATCAGTGATCTGGAATAATGTCCGCTTTCGCGCCGTCAGCATAAGAATATCGCTGAGTTCATATAGGTCTGATAAGTGCCCGTAGCGGACAACCGGTGATTAGTGTGACGGTAAGCGGCTGTTGCGAACTGGACTTTTGAGAAACTCTATGAGGTCCGCAATGTCTTGTGCAGCCAGGATCCAGCGCGGCATTTCCCGGTCGAGCGGTTCTCCGCTGGGATCAATGCCTTTGGTGATGGCCCGCCGTAGGGTGGTGTCGTCGTATTCCTCATGGTCCCCATGACCGTCATTATTCGAGGATTCGTCGTGCATGTTAAACAGGGCTGCTGGCGTCAGCGGCGGAACGACTTTCCAGAACTTCGGCATGAGCCGACTCCCTTGTCGATCGGCACCATGACAGGTGACACAACCGCCACGGTGCATCTGCATATGCATGCCGCCTCCGATCGCGCTGATCCGAACGCCGGAAGAACTGGTGCCGGTGAAGTAGATTCGCTCGCCATTGCTCTGAAACTGAGCTGGCCAATTTTCGCGATCCCAACTCGGACCAAAGTGGAACGACGAACCTCCACCATAGACAACGACAAACGCAATCAAGACAATGGCGCCCAACGCGACAGCTCCCCATACCCGGCGATTTCTTGGTTCTGGCATCAATCCTATCTTTTCAATTGGCCACAGGGTTGTGTTGAGGGCTGGTGCGGATGGTGGCGCAGGTGGTCTCGGTGGCGATGATCAGGGCTACGGCCTGAGCCATTACAGGTGGCAGTTTGATCGGTTGATTCACCACTCTTTGCTTCCAAAAATGTCACATTAGGCCGCATAAATTAGGGCAATCCACGACCACAGGCTTTGATCTTGATCAATAGGTTAATAATGACACTCAAGCGTTCAAATCTGCCCTTGATCTGAACATGCATGACGCCCGTTACGACATCTGCAATAGGTCAATCCGAGAAATTATCAATAATCAAATATTTGATACGGTTAGCTCCCTAAAAGCTGAAATCCGGTTTCCACCCGGTTTCGGACTTGAATCACGTGGCGATGTTGGTTCGGTTGATAGTCCGGAACTGATAACACCTTTGTTCGCGTATGTTCTGGGTTGCACACGCCGCTGGACACAAAATATGCGATCCTTTCGCCGGACCTTTCATCCGCACCTCATAACCCGAGCTTACCTCGTCCCATATGGGACGGCGGTCCCGGAACCTCCCTCATTGCCAATTATTTGCCATGGGCCAAAGGGAGCAGAAAGAAGAATCGAGGCCCCCGCAATTTCTATCCTTGGGCACCCCCTTGACTCTCTAGGACGTGCGCCCTAGAGTAATCTTGATTTGGACAATCGTCCTAATTTTTTGATTCTGCATCGGGAACTCCCTTTCATGAGCGCAATGACCACACGCGAACATATTGTTGAGGCGGCGGATGAGCTGTTTTACCGGCACGGGTTCGAGCACACCTCGTTCTCGCACATTGCCGGGGCAGTGAAAATTTCGCGGGGCAATTTTTATTATCATTTCAAGACCAAGGACGAGATTCTTGAGGCGGTGATAAAACGGCGACTGGCAAATACCCGGGACATGCTGGCGGCGTGGGAGCGCAACAGCGATGACCCCGCCGGGCGCATTGGCTGTTTTATCAAGATCCTGATCACCAACGGGCGCAGGATCAGGCAGTTCGGTTGTCCGGTCGGTACCCTGAGCACGGAACTGACGAAGCTTGAGCATCCGTCAGGCGAGGGCGCGACGGCGCTGTTTTCCCTGTTCCGGGACTGGCTTGCCGGACAGTTCACGTTATTGGGGCGCAAATCGGATGCCGATGAGTTGGCCATACATCTGCTGGTGCGCAGTCAGGGCGTGGCAACGCTGGCGAGCGCGTTTGGTGATGAAAAATTTATCCAGTTGGAGGTCGATCAGATGATCGACTGGCTGCAGTCTTTACATATGAGCACCGCAGGCGGGACCGAGGAGAAAAAATAATGTTTATCGTGTTGCTGAAATTTTCCGACAACAAATCGAACGCCGGTCAGTTCATGGACGGCCACAAGGACTGGATAAAACGCGGGCTGGAAGACGACGTGTTTTTACTGGTCGGCAGCCTTCAGCCGCAATTGGGCGGGGCGATTCTGGCGCATAATACGACGCGCGCGGAGCTTGATAAGCGGGTCGGCGATGACCCGTTCGTCGTCGAGAACGTCGTCCGGGCCGAAGTACTGGAAATCACCCCGGCGCAAGTCGACGCGCGACTGGGGTTTCTGCTGGGGTGAATACCGCCCATTGCAATACCCCTGCCTCTCGACCTTGCCCGGTCACGACATTTGGCAATCAGGAAGCAGAAAAAGGATAAATTTTTAACAATTTGAGACCTTTGCATAAATCCGTTGTTTATGATTCTCTAACTCATGGTTTTTGTTGGGGGATTATTGATGTCACACCGTGAAGTTGGGCAGTTGAGTTTGGCGGATGAGCTTGTTGGCCGGGGCCGCAAGAAGAGTAATCTTGATCGTTTGTCCGAGGTTATTGAGTGGTCGTCGTTTGAACGGTTGCTGAGCGATATTTATGCTTCTCGTCGGGGCCGCCCGTCGTATCCGCCTGTTGTTCTTTTGAAGTGTCTTTTGTTGCAACAATGGTACGGGTTGTCCGATCCGGGGCTTGAAGAAGCGCTGTTTGAGCGATTGTCGTTCCGCCGCTTTGTTGGCCTGTCGCTGGATGATGCGGTTCCCGATCATTCAACAGTATCGCGGTTCCGCCAGCAGGTATCGGACCATGGACTGACGGACCGTTTGCTCGAAGAGGTTAACCGGCAACTGGACGGTCACGGATTGATCCTGCGCCGCGGGACTTTAATCGACGCCTCGATTATCAAGGCTGACGCGGCCCCGAAACACCATGACCTGGGACCGGGCCGGGGCATCACACCGGGGACGGGTTCGAAGGCGGACCCGGATGCAAGCTGGACGGTCAAGCGTCGGCAGGCGACCTTTGGTTACAAGGCTCATATCTCGGTTGATGAAGGTTCCGGACTGATCCGCAAGGCGATCACGACCCCGGCGAACGTTCACGACAGGCACCCCGGCAGATGATCTGATCATGGGCGATGAGGGAGCTGTTTATGCTGACTGCGCTTATAGTCAGGATGCACGGCGCACCCGGCTTAAGGCACAGGGCATTACAGACGCCATCATGCATCGCCATTTTCCGTCCCGGCCGATGACAGAGGAACAGAAACGGCAGAACAAGATCATCTCACGCACCTCCGCAGACATCTTGACGACCTGTTACCTATGTTGTCGGGCTAATCTGTTACCTATGTTTATGGTTGCTCATGGGGGGTCAAGCGCTTTACGCGGATAAAATATGCATTCCTCCCGCTGAAACTTTCACCCCCCACCCCGCCCTCCCCCACAAGGAGGGAGGGAGAAATTGACCGGCGAAGAAATTCAAATCGGTGCTGTTCGTTTTTATGAAACTTTATGGGGATTCATGGGTATTAATCGGGATTTATGGGCATTTGGCGGTAAAAAGGGGGCGTAAAATGCCCATAAATGCACATCAATCCCCGTCGATACCCATGACTTTCGGGGCTGTTTTTCATCGGTTTCCGGTTTGGTGAAACTTTATCGGTTTTTGTCGGTATTTATCGGTTTTTGTCTGTATTCCGGGCGGAAAAAGACCCCGAAAAGCAGATAAAAACCGATGTTTTCCGAATCGGGCGGCAAACAAAACCGGCGACAAACAAGAATCCTCTGGCAGCGCACGACAAGCGTTCCTACACTTCCTTGCAGTCGCACACGAACGGAGAGACCACCGTCATGACCTTCCTGCCAAATTCATCCCATGCCCGCGACATTGCCTCTATCGTGCATTCACAAACTGATCTTAACCGTCACCTTGAGGTCGGGCCGTCGATCATGTCGTCGGGCGACGGGGTTTATGTCACCGACAGCGACGGCAGACGGCTGATTGAAGGAGTTGCCGGGTTGTGGTGTGCGTCGCTGGGCTTCGGGGTTGAGCGATTGGCCGAGGTTGCCTATGAGGCCATGAAAAATATCGGCTACTATCATACCTACCGGCATACCTCGAACGAGGCGGCGATTGATCTGGCCGAGAAATTGCTGTCGATTGCCCCGGTGCCGATGTCGAAGGTCTTGTTTCAGTGTTCGGGATCGGAAGCCAACGACACGGCGATCAAGCTTGTGTGGTATTACCACAACGCCATTGGCAAACCCGACAAGCGCAAAATCATCGGTCGGATGAAGGGCTATCACGGCAGCACGGCGGCGGCCGTCAGTTTGTCCGGCAAACCCGACATGCACCGTGATTTCAACCTGCCGTTTGAGCCGTTCCGCCACACCGATTTCCCGTGTTATTACCTCGAGCACCAGGACGGCGAGACGGAAGACGACTTTGCCACCCGCATGGCCGATAATCTGGAAGCACTTATTCTGGAAGAAGGTCCGGAAACCGTCGGTGCGTTTTTTGCCGAACCGATCATGGGGGCCGGTGGCGGCATCATTCCGCCACCGACCTATTATGAAAAAATACAGGCGGTCCTCAAAAAATACGACGTTTTGCTGGTCGCCGATGAGGTGATCTGCGGGTACGGGCGAACAGGCAACATGTGGGGGTCGACGACGATGGAGATGGTCCCCGACATGATTTCCTCGGCCAAACAGCTGTCCGCCGGGTTCCAGCCGATCTCGGCGCTGCTGATCAACGAAAAGGTGTTTCAGGCGATGCTGGTGGAAAGCGACAAACTTGGCAGCTTTTCGCACGGTTATACCTATGCAGGCCACCCGGTCGCCGCCGCCGTGGCGCTTGAGGTGCAGAAGATTTATGAGGAGATCGATGTCGTCGCCACGGTGCGAAAATCAGCGGATTACCTCGCTGCCCGGCTGAGCGGGTTGGGTGATCATCCGAATATTGATGATGTTGACGGACGGGGTTTGTTGTGGGGCATGCAGGTGGTCAAAGACAGGACGACACGCGCGTTGTATGACCCTGCCCTTGGCATGGCACAGAAGATCGGCGATGCGACCCGCGACGCAGGCGCGATTGTCCGGATTATTGGTGATCGCATTGTTCTGGCGCCGCCGCTGGTGATCAGTGAAGGCGAGCTTGATCAACTGGTCGGCGCGCTGGAGACCGGATTGGCAGCGACGGCGTTTGACGGCTGACAGAGGAACCCGTTCAGCCGCCGGAATTCTGCGCGCGCTGGCCTTGTGATGGCGAGACATTTGCCTATACTGCGCGCGCTTTCCAAAGACTTCCTGTTCCCGCTTTTAAGGACCCTCATCGATGAGCATGAACATCAACAAAGTTGTCCTCGCCTATTCCGGCGGTCTCGATACCTCCGTCATCCTGCGCTGGTTGCAGGACAGTTATAACTGCGAGGTCGTCACCTTCACCGCCGATCTCGGTCAGGGCGAAGAGCTGGAACCGGCGCGCCAGAAGGCCGAGATGATGGGCATCAAGGATATCTTCATCGAAGACCTTCGCGAAGAGTTTGTCCGCGATTATGTCTTCCCGATGTTTCGCGCCAATGCGATTTATGAAGGCACGTATTTGTTGGGGACATCGATTGCCCGGCCGCTGATTGCCAAACGCCAGATCGAGATTGCCGCCGAGGTTGGCGCCGATGCGGTATCACACGGAGCGACCGGCAAGGGCAACGATCAGATCCGCTTTGAGCTTGGGTATTATGCCTGCAACCCGAACATCAAGATCATCGCGCCGTGGCGGGAATGGGATTTGAACAGCCGCACGAAGCTGATTGATTTTGCTGAAAAACACCAGATCCCGATTCCCAAGGACAAGCGCGGCGAAAGCCCCTACTCGCAGGACGCCAATCTCCTGCATATTTCGTCGGAAGGTAAAATCCTCGAAGACCCGTGGGAAGCCGCACCCGACAGCGTCTATACCCGGGTCGTGCCGCCGTGGCAGGCACCGGATGTGGTTACCGAAATCACCATTGATTTCGAGCGTGGCGACCCGGTTGCCATCAACGGTGAAAAACTGGGCCCGGCCGATTTGCTGACCATGCTGAATACGCTGGGCGGTGAAAACGGCATTGGCATCCTCGATATTGTCGAGAACCGCTTCATTGGCATGAAGTCCCGCGGCATTTACGAGACCCCCGGCGGCACCATATTGTTCACCGCCCGGCGCGCGGTTGAAAGCCTGACCCTTGACCGCGGTGCAATGCACCAGAAGGACGAAATCATGCCGCGCTATGCAGAGCTGGTTTATAACGGTTTCTGGTTTGCCCCGGAGCGGGAAATGCTACAGGCACTGATCGACAAGGCCAGCGAACGGGTCACCGGCACCGTGCGCCTGAAACTCTACAAGGGTAATGTCATGGTCACCGGTCGAACGTCGCCGAACAGTCTCTATGACGAAGCGATTGTGACGTTTGAAGAGGATGACGTTTATGATCAGCGCGACGCCGAAGGGTTCATCAAGCTGAACGCGCTCCGGCTGCGGTTGCAAAAAGGCAATTAAGCGGGAAGTCCGGCTCGGGGGTTTATCCGAACAGCCCACCCGATTTCGGGCAAACCCCGGTAACGATCAGTTCGTTATTGAAATTCAGGTTGACCCGAACGGTCTCGAACTTCGGCAGCAGGGTGTAGACCTTGGCTTCCGGTGACGGGCAGACCAGCTTGAGGTAGGAGTACTGAACCCGGCCATGGCGAGTCTTGATGAATTCGGCCTGGTGGGCAAGGCTCACCTCGACGTTCATTTCGATATGGAAATTTTCGTTCAGGCCGATACTGGTGACCGTCCAGCCGTTGGCCGGCGGCGCGTTCTGCATATCTTCAGCAAGCGCCAATGCCGCGACCTTCATATGATTGCGATCTTCCTGATCCTCGGCCATCAGGAGCGCACCCAACAGCAACATCCCCGGCAACAGGATAATCACCGCCAGCATTCTCAATACACGGCGGGGGATCCAGGGGAGCGACAGCCAGGTGGTCATTCTCAGGGTCGGCATCGTGATCTTTTCCTCTGCAAACATTTTCGGGCGCAACAGGCGCTGTATCTGAGGTCTTTATCTCAGAAACGGAACCGAAACGAAGTGACCATTGTCACTCGGCAGAAGAAAAACCGGATTATTTACGAACAGGTCAGCGTGGCGTCGTAGGCAAACGCACGTTTATACCAGGTGGGGCCAACAAAAAGCCCGAGATTACCCGACGGATTGCGGGATTTTTTGACGGTGAAAGAGGCGAATTGCCCCTGTTTCAAACGCATGCGACGGGCGCTGACCGGATATTTTTTGCCGCCATCAATACGAAAGATCGAGAACGATCCGGCTTTGGGCCAGTCCGGACCCTGATTTTTGATCTTGAATCTGGACACGCCGTTGGAACATGAGGTGCTGACTTCAAGCTTCATCTCACTGGCATCGCGGCCCGCCATCGCCGTTTTTGCAGAGACTTCGGTTACCGGCTCTTCATCACCGGCGGCAGTCGCAAAATTATTCAGATCAGCAACTTCCATCTCATCGGCCAGACACTGCACAACGTCCAGGCGAGCCAGAGAAGCTTGCTGGTATTCAAGCAGCTTTTTGCCGGTCAGAGTAACCGTTTCGCCTTTGTGCTTGAGGCGCGCACCCTTGCCACTCTCGACAATTTTTTCAATATTTTTGAGCTGCTTTTCCAGATGGCTGATGTACGGCGTCCAGTCCCCCTTGAGTTTGCGCTTCACATAGCTTTTAGCCCGCTCATGACTAAGCGTATTCCACAGCTCGTACGCCGGAAACGGCTTGCACTGAGCAAGCGCTGTATTTGCCGAAAACACCAGAGCCAGAGCCGCGACCAGTGCAGAAAGGAGGATATTTTTTCTCAAAAGCATCGTAAGTGAATACCGTTTTTATCAGGCGTGTCGGTTAGTATTAATCAAATCTGGTCACACAGTATTCCGCCTAGCTGACGTTAACCTTACAGAACATATAACAAATGATTAATTTTTACCTGAGATCGCGGGGGCTGAGTCACGCTCCAGCCAGTACGTATAAAGGGCGAGAGGAGCCAGCGTGAAGTCGATTCCACGCATCGCAGCAGGGCGGGCGATGCCAGACGTCAGGATGTAGGGACTGGCCTTGCGGTTGGTGCCTTCAACAAACCCGATCAGCTCTTCCGGCCCCTTGCCCGGACGACCGTAACGGTTGTCCCAGTCAAGTTCATAGACGTGATCCGGGCGTCCGCTTTCAGGATCGAGGCTCAAAAGATCAATGCTGCCGCCGCGCCAGCTCGCATAAGCCAGATTTTCAATATGTGATGACCCCAGCCATTGACTGACCAGCGCCGTTTCCGCCAGACGCTTGAAGAACTGGTCCTTCATCGCCACCGGCGCATAGAGCGCGCTATAAAGGCAAGGGGCCGTCAGGTAGACCTTGAAGGCAACCGCGCGCTGGAATTTTTTGGCCTCGCGGTCAACCCGGGTCAGACGCCGGATCAGGAACGCCGATTCGAGATAGTCGAGATATTTCCTCAGGGTGTTTTTGGCAATACCTACGGATTTCGCCAGCTCATCCATGGTCACCTCACGCGCTGTATTGAAGGCCAGCACGGAAAACAGCCGATTCAGTTCCTGAGCATCGTTGACCCCGTGCAGACTGGCGAGGTCCTTGTGCAACACGCGATCCGCGACGCCGTCCCTGATAAACGTCGGGGCGGGCGTGCCGTCTTTCGACATGATGATACCCTCGAGAAAGCCACCGAAATTGATGTAGCGGTAAAATTCCATATTCAGCGCTGGCAGAGCGTTGGCGCGCAGAGACATCGACGGTTTCCCGTCCCCCTTGTCGGTACCGAAAATCTTCTCTTCCGACTCTCTGAAACGCAAGAATTCGAGAAAACTCAGCGGCGGCAAAACAAATGTCGAGATTCGCCCGTCATGGGTGGATTTACCAGTTGTAATTGCCGGCGCACCTGACGAAACAGCGCCAATTATGCGCGCATTCGGGCGCATATCAGCGAGCTTTAACAGCTCCTGTTCCCAGTTCCTGACGTACTGGATTTCGTCATAAAAAACGTAGAGTTCAGCCTTTTGATCATGTCTGTACCGGCGACAGAACATCTCGAATAACGTCGCTACGTTGGCTGCCGTATAGCTCGGCACCGTCATGTTGCAATAAAAAATGCTGGTCGGTTTGACGCCTTTTTCAACCAGTCCGGCCACGGCCTGACGCAACATTACGGTTTTTCCGGCGCGCAGAGGCCCGGCCAGGACCTGCACATCGTGAGCGGGTTTACCGGAAACAAGATCAAAAAAGGCCGAAAAGAAAATACGCTTCGGCGGATTTCGGAACTCGATTCGGGTATCGGCTTTGAACTCCCACCACGGATTATCAAAAGCCAGACGGTGGAACAGGTCGTTATCAGCGATAGTATGCATGAGCGTCGGACAACTCTGCTAAACGGCAAAAACAGTGCCAAGCCAAGATCAAAGACGTGACCTTAGCGTGTATAGCCGAATTTTCAATCTGCCGCTACAGAAAATCAGCTTTAGGATAATCCACCGTGTTAAGACTTGTAAATGATCTAGAACAACTGGGAAACGCGCCTGCGCAGCTCCGTCAAAACCTCAACATCGAACCATGGATTCTTTTTCAGCCATGCCGTGGTTCGCCAACTCGGATGAGGTGTGGGGATTATATCCGGACCAAATTCATGCCAGGCACGGACAGTCTCGGTCATGGTCCTGTATCGCCGCTTATCAAGATATTCCGCCTGTGCATAAGAACCGACCAGCAGGGTCAATTCAATTCCCTTCATTTGGCGACGCAGGCGATGGTGCCATAACGGAGCGCATTCAGGCCGCGGTGGATTATCACCACCTTTCGGGTTACGCCCCGGATAACAGAACCCCATAGGCATAATGGCAATCCGGTTTTCGTCATAAAACGTTTCCCGGTCGACCTGAAGCCAATCCCTTAAGCGGTCGCCAGACGCATCATCCCAGGGAATACCGGATTCGTGTACCTTCGTTCCGGGCGCCTGTCCGATGATCAGCAGTCGTGCCGTTGCGGACGCTCTGACAACAGGGCGTGGGCCCAGTGGCAGGTGTTTATCGCAAGCCCGACAGGCGGAAATTTCACTCAGCAGATCATCCAGTTGACCGGTCATAATCGTCCACTCAGCAATTCATCCACATAAGCCGGGACAATTTCTGTGGCCGACCCGTAACGGGCCTCGGCAAACAGACTTGCACCCTGGGATGGTTCCATATTCAGTTCCGCTGTGTGGGCCCGGCCAACCCGCTCGATACCCGCTACAAATCCGGCTGCCGGATAAACGTTACCAGACGTGCCGATCGACAGAAACAGCGTACATTCAGACAGGGCCCGCTCAATAGCATCCATAAAAAATGGCATTTCTCCAAACCAGACAACATGCGGTCGCAACCGCCCGGCCACATGACACCTCTTGCAAACAAGGTCGAGAGCGAGGTCGTCCGGCCAGACCTCGACTTCGCCACAAGCCATGCAGCGGACTTTCAGTAATTCGCCATGCATATGAAGGACGTTTTCCGACCCTCCACGTTCGTGAAGATCATCAATGTTCTGGGTCACAACCAACACATCTTCCGGCCAATTGCGTTCAAGTCTGGCCAGCGCCTGATGTGCGGCATTGGGCAAAACTCCACCTCCCACCAGGCGTTGGCGGCGGGCATTGTAGAATTCATGGACGCCCTCTGGGTCGCGCTGGAAGGCCTCGGGTGTTGCCACATCCTCGATCCGGACCGTTGCCCAGATACCATCGTCATCGCGAAAGGTGGATAGTCCGGATTCCTTGGAAATACCGGCCCCGGTCAGAATCACGATATTGCCCGATATCGGTCTCATGTTTGTTTCCTTGCCCGTTCCCGCCAAGCCTATGATAATCCCTAATCCAATTGCGCCAAGGGAGAAATTGCATGGTCAAAGTCGTGTTTGTCTGTCTCGGTAACATTTGCCGCTCACCCACCGCCGAAGGCGTGTTTCGTCATCTTGTTGAACAGCAGGGGCTTGGGGAGCAAATCATCGCCGATTCGTCCGGTACCAGCGGATGGCACAATGGCGATGCGCCGGACCGTCGGTCGCAACAGATTGCAAAAGCCCGCGGGATTGATCTTAGCGGACTGAGGAGCCGACTGGCCGTTGCCGAGGATTTCCATGAATTTGATTACGTGCTGGCGATGGATGGCTCAAACTACAATAACCTGCTCGCCATGTGCCCACCGGGGCACGAGGACCGCCTGCACATGTTCATGAAGTTTGCCCCGGAACTCGGCCGCATGGATGTTCCCGACCCCTATTATCATGACGGTTTCGATAGCGTGTACGACATGCTGGAGGCCGCCTCTGCCGGGTTGCTGGCAGATATCCGGGAACGCTACGGACTGTAAGTCCAGATATGATGCTTTCCGAACGGATCCAGCAGATTTTCGACCAACCGGTGCAGAATCTGTCGCCGCTGTCCGGCGGCTGCATCGCCGAGGTTTACCGTGCTGACCTGGGCGATGGTCGGTCCATCGTCATCAAGACCGGGAATCGGAATAACGGACTGGATATCGAAGCGAAGATGCTCCGTTATCTTTACGATCATACCAAGCTTCCCATTCCCAAGGTTTATCATTCAGATGACCGCATGCTGATCATGGCTCACTTACCTTCCGGGGGAACATTGAACGGTGCGGCAGAAGAGCATGCTGCGGATCTTATTGCCAGCCTCCACGACATTTCAGCTCCCTGTTTCGATTTCGAAATGGATACATTAATCGGCGGCCAGCACCAACCCAATTCAAAATCCTTGAAATGGATTGATTTTTTTCGCGACCACCGCCTGCTTTACATGGCCCGTGAAGCTTACAAGATCAAACACTTGCCTTTAAAAACATTAAAAAGTCTGGAAGATTTCTCAGCAAAAATGGAAACCCGCTTGCCTGAGCCAAACGCCTCAAGTCTTGTTCACGGTGACTTGTGGGGTGGAAACATCCTTTGCAAAGACAACAAGATCACAGGATTGATCGATCCTGCTATCTATTTTGCCCATGCTGAAATCGAACTGGCCTTCACCACCCTGTTCTCTACATTTGACGACCGGTTCTTCCGACGCTATCAGGAGCACCGACCCCTTGCGCCGGGCTTTTTTGAAGAACGACTGGACATTTATAACCTCTATCCGTTACTGGTTCATGTGCGCCTGTTCGGCGGTTATTATGTTTCACAGGTAGAACAAACCCTTAGACGTTTTGGATTTTGACATGCCCCAACCCGAGTTGATTATCTTTGACTGTGATGGCGTGCTGGTCGACAGCGAACTGCTGGCAAACAAAGTCATGGCCGACTACCTGACCGAAGTCGGGCTGACCATAAGCGTGGAACAGACCCTGGCCCGCTTTATCGGACTGTCCATGGCGACCATGCGAAAAGATATCCTGAATAAGGATGGGCTGACCCTGCCCGACGATTTCGAGGCAGAAACCATGCGCCGCGACCGTCTGGTGTTTGAGACTGAACTGCAGGCCATTGGCAACGTATCAGCAGCACTTGATAATCTGACGCTGCCCAAATGCGTCGCCTCGTCAGGCGAACATGAAAAAATCCGCAATTCCCTCACCCTGACAAATCTTTTGCCATATTTCGACGGCAGCATTTTTTCCGCCACCGATGTCGACAACGGCAAACCGGCCCCGGACCTGTTCCTCCATGCCGCCCGGAAAATGAAAACCAGACCGGACAAGACCATCGTCATTGAAGACAGTCTGGCTGGCGTTCAGGCTGGCGTTGCCGCCGGAATGCGGGTTTTTGGTTTTCTTGGCGGCGGACATATTACTGAAGATCACGGCGACCGGTTAATGGACGTCGGTGCCCAGTTGGTGTTCGACAAGATGAGCGATCTTGATCGGCTTGTTACCGCTCAATAATTTTGCCGGTTGCAGACAGCCGTATTTCCCGCCAAAGTCATAAACGCTGAGCTGGATAAGGAACACCCGCCATGTCACCGATCGAGATTCTGGCGACCGCAATGGCCTATGTCATCATGGGCGATAACAAGGCTGCGGTTGAGGAAAAGGGTAAACTGCTCGGCTTACTGGGCAAACATGTCAGCAAGGGTGACCTGTCTGAAGATGGCCTCAAGACCATTTCAAATTCCGCCTTCAGATTTGCCGGAAAAGTCGATGTGCGCGTTTTTATTGGCGACATTGCCAGTAAATTAAGCCCTGCCCAGCGCCTGTGCATTCTGGTCAATCTCTATGATATTACGCTGGCTGATGGGGATATCACCATGGGCGAAACAGAGATCGTCAACCAGTTTCGTCGTGTTTTCGGTTATAGTTCTGATCAGATGCAGGCCGTACAACAGGTGTTGCGCGTAAAAAACGAAACAGATATGTTTTTGAAGGCCACCCACCCCATGAACGACCCGGCGTACCACTTCGATATCCGTGTCGGCAATCGTTAATTCGCGACGGAACAGCAAAAACGTCAATCGCCCATCGTCATCAATTCATAGGTAAACAGGGCTTCATATTTCGGGCCGTCGCGATTGAGATGCGAAAGATATAGACTGAAGCTGTCGATCGGAAAAACACCGCTGGCAAAAATATTGTTGGCTTCCAGATAGTCACCGATATCAGGTCCGGCGCCGTGTCTGAATCGCGCCAGCGTCACGTGGGCCTTGAATTTACGCTTTTCAGGCCCGAACCCGGCCCGCATGACCGCCGCTTCGACCCGTGCGCGGAGTTCCAGCAACGCGGGCGACGTCTCAATCCCGGCCCACAGCATATGCACCCGATGGCGACGCTCAAATGTACCAAGCCCCGCCAGCGTCGCCTCAAGGGCCGGAAATTCGATGTCAGAAAGTTCTGTGTCCAGGTCGCGCAACTGGCCGCCATCTGCATCACCGACAAACCGTAGCGTCAGATGGAGGTTGTCCCCATCAACCCATCGCGCACCCTGTATTCCTCCCTGTAAACTGCTCAGGGTCTGGCGGATATAGACAGGCAGGCCAATGGCAACGAACAAACGCATACCAAATTCTATGCCCGATAACTCCCGGCTGAAAGCCCTGTTTAGGGTGCCGGATTGGCGTGCTGGTTGTGAATGGCTTCAATGCCGCTCAGCACGTCCTCACTGAGCACCAGATTTTCTGTATCAAGGTTCGATTCAAGCTGTTCCAGCGACGTCGCACCGATAATGTTGGAGGTGACAAACGGGCGCGTGCTGACATAGGCAATTGCCATTTGTGCCGGATCAAGCCCGTGGTTGCGGGCGAGCGTGACATAACTTTCCGTCGCCTTGACCGCACGTTCATGAAAATAGCGCATGAAATCGGGAAAAAGTTGATGCCGCGAGCCGTTTGGCAATCCGCCATCAAGATACTTTCCCGTCAACGCGCCAAACGACAGGGGAGAATAGGCGAGCAGGCCGCAATCTTCGCGAAGAGCGATTTCTGACAGACCAACTTCAAACATACGATTGATCAGACTGTAGGCATTCTGGATACTGGCGATACGCGGCAGGTTATTTGTATCTGACACCGCCAGCATTTTCATCAGTCCCCAGGGCGTTTCGTTTGATACGCCATAGGCCCGGATGTTGCCCGCCCTGACTTGATCGTCCATAGCCTCCAACAGTTCTTCAAATGCAACCCAATCGCCCTCCGGCTCATCATGGGGGAAATCGAGCTGGCCAAATTTATTAACCGGACGTTCCGGCCAGTGAGTCTGATAGAGATCAATAACGTCTGTTTGCAAACGCCTGAGAGAGTCTTCAACTGCACGCCTGACGCTGGCCCGGCTAAAATCCAGTTCACCTCCCCGGATATGATCGAACCGTGAACCGGGACCGACGATTTTAGTGGCAACGATCACTTTCTCCCGGTTTCCGGGTTTTTTCATCCAGGTGCCAACGATCTCTTCGCTGCGACCGAACGTTTCAGCACTGGCCGGAAATGAATACATCTCTGCGGTGTCAATAAAGTTGACGCCGTGGTCTATTGCCATATCCAGTTGCGCGTGGCCTTCCGCTTCCGTGTTTTGTTCGCCAAAGGTCATGGTGCCAAGACAAATGCGACTGACGCGCATGCCGGTGCGTCCAAGATTATTCATTTTCATACGCGAGGTGACCTTGTGAAAAATCGTTAGAGGAAGAGTGTCAGCACACCCGTATATCCATATAGGCGATTGTTGGAGATTTCGCCATTGCCGAAGAATCCCAAAAGAGGAATATCGCCGAGCAGTCTCTGAATAATCTCAGTCTCGAACCCTTCATTGCCAAACAGGGATGGGCCGCGGGCGACGCAGGAAAAATACAGCGCAGCCCTTGGTGGCTCGGGCAATCGTTTCAAGAGGTTTTCAACCATTCTCTGGAGATCTTGTTCAGCAGATTTCGGATCCCGGCGAACAAACAGCACCCGGTCACCATTGTGAACCGCTTCGCCAACGGCGAGCCAGCCGCGCTCAATATCAATAGCAACCAGATTGCGTACCGTATAGTCCCCCATGTCGGAACCTTCGACAGGGAAGGCGGCGTGAATGTAACCGTCAACCCGGCTGAGGTCGCGGGCCAGCAATTCACCGATGTCTTCCCTGAACACATCAAGTGCCACGTCGCCATCAAGCGCCATGATTACGTTGTCCATACATTCGCTGATCTGGTGCGTGCCGCCGACAGGTGCACAGCCTTGCGAAAGACCGGTAGCGACCTCAATCTGCGGTGTGAACAGAACGCCCGACAGGCCGCCGTCTGTAACTGTGCCCGCGGCTTGAAACCCCGGACCTCGCGATGCGGCAAGGCCGCCGACCAGAAACCCCGGAATTTCCAGAGTGAGATTCTCGATTTCCATCGACAACGCATCAATCAACTCTGTAATCCGGGCATTCATCGGATCGCCATGAACAACGCCAAACGGCGGCATGGCGAGTTTCATCCATTGGCGCACGTCTGTCCGAATTTCTTCCATACTTTGCGTTATGGTCGGCAAGACTGCATAAGTATTGGTCGGCAGGGTCATAATCATGACGCCCGCCGCCGGACGGTCAAAAAATTCCTTGCCGCCGACAGAAATACCAAGCCCGACTGAGCCGACCCAGTCTTCAATCCCCAAACGCTGGCGGAGATAAGTCAGAATGCTGGAAAAATCGTCGCCAAGCACGTCGGTCACATAAATGAACCCGAGACGGGAATATCCTTCACCGGGGACGGGCAGTTCAGACAGCTTTTCTTCCAGTTTTTTGGCAATCTCGGCCCAGCCATCGGCTTCGGCATAAACTGACCTGAAGGTTGTAAGTTTGCTCATTAGCCCGCCTGTATCCGAACTCCGGTGGTTGAAATGATCATCTACTCTGCGCCCTCTCTGAGCAACCGCTTAACATAAGGCAGCAGATTGCCGACAATAACATCAACCCCTTTTTCATTGGGATGAATGGCATCGTCCTGATTAAGCTCGGCAATTGCGGCAACGCCTTGCAGGAAAAACGGGAAAAACGCGACGCTGTGCTTTTCCGCCAGGGCCGGATAAATGCCGTTGAATTCGTCACCGTATTCAGATCCGAGATTGGGCGGTGCAATCATGCCGGTCAGCAAAATTCGTGCCCGCGCGCGTTTTGCTTCGGTGATGATGGCATCCAGATTTTCATAAGTCGCTTTCGGATCAAGACCGCGCAGACCGTCGTTGGCTCCAAGCTCAATGATTACGGCGTCGGGTTTTTCACTCAAAGCCCAGCCAAGCCGTGATCGACCCCCTGCCGACGTATCGCCGGATACTCCGGCGTTGATAATTTTCGCGTCTATCCCGTTTTTTTTGAGGGCCAACTGCAACCGCACAGGTATCGACTGACTGCGGGACAGACCCAGTCCTGCCGTCAGGCTGTCGCCAATCATCAGAACCGTCTGGCCCGGACCAGCCGAGAGAACCGATGTGATTGACGCACATGTGAGAGCGATGATTAGGCTGACGGCGTTGACAAGTGCGGGCAGGGGCCCATATTGCCGGAAGGCGGAGCGTTTTCTCCGCGTTTGATGTAACAACTTGCTGGTCATGATGCCTTCCACAAAATCCGATCCTGTTCTTTCGCTGGGTAACGTCCATCTTGAGCTTAACAGCGCCGCCGGTCCGGTGCACATTCTTCGTGGAATCGACCTTGAAATCAATCAAGGTGAAACCATCGGTGTGATCGGCCCATCCGGATCAGGGAAAACATCACTGCTGATGGTCATCGCCGGACTGGAGCCCGCGACAAAAGGAACGATTTCGGCAGCCGGACAAAACATTACCGGACTTGATGAAGATCAGCTGACCCGTTTCAGGCGCGATCACGTTGGTATTGTTTTTCAGAGCTTTCATCTGGTGCCGACAATGTCGGCACTGGAAAACGTCGCTTTGCCCATGGAGTTTGCCGGGCACAAGGACGCTTTCGAAAAGGCCCGCCATCATCTTCAATCCGTAGGTCTCGGCGAACGCATCCATCATTATCCCGGCCAACTTTCCGGTGGTGAACAGCAGCGCGTTGCGCTGGCCCGTGCCTTCGCTGCCGAACCTCAGATATTGCTGGCCGACGAACCTACAGGAAGCCTGGACCAGGAGACCGGTCGGGAAATCATGGAGCTGTTATTTGACCTTCAAGCCCGTATTGGCACAACCATGATCCTGGTCACCCACGCACCGGAACTGGCAAAACGTTGTGGGCGGATCATCACAATTGCCGATGGTCAGGTTGCCGATGGCTGATTTGATACTGGCCTGGAAACTGGCGAAACGCGAGCTCATCGCGGAATTCAGGGGCGGTGTGCGTGGGTTTCGGATTTTCCTGATTTGCCTGATTATGGGGGTCATGACGATCGCCGCCGTTGGCAGTTTGAGCCACGCCCTGAACGCAGGTTTATCAGCTGACGGCGCGAAACTTCTGGGCGGTGACATTGATCTCCGCCTGCTTCACCGCCCGGCAACTGCGGACCATCGCGCTTATCTGAAAGCCAATTCAACATCCTATTCGGAAATTATCAAAATGCGGGCCATGGTTCGACCAATTGATCGGCGCGACGTTCGGGCCATGGTCGAACTTAAGGCCGTAGATCAGGCCTACCCACTGGTTGGCGACCTGTTGACCGATCCGGCAAAACCATTGTTGGACTTGCTAAAATCGGAACGGAACGTCTGGGGCGCAATTGTTGATGCCAACCTGCTTGTCCGTCTGGGCCTGGCCGTTGGCGATCAGGTGCGGCTGGGGGCAGCGACGTACCAGATTCGCGGGACTGTGTTAAGTGAACCCGACCGGATCGCCAACGTTTTCACCTTCGGGCCAAGATTTCTGATATCTGAAGCCTCTCTCGGTGACACCAGGCTGATTCAGCCCGGCAGCCAGATCAAGTACCATCATCGCCTGACCCTCAACCCGGGGACAGACATTGACGGCTGGAAACAGCAACTGGGAAACACCTTCCCGCAGGCTGGCTGGCGTATTCGCACACCTCAGGAGGCGGCACCCGGCGTGCGGGGATTTTTCGAACGCATGACCCTTTTTCTGTCATTTATCGGCCTGACCGTGCTGCTGGTTGGCGGGCTCGGCATTACAGGGGCCATCAAAAGTTACCTGAACGCCAGAATTGCCACCTTGGCCACCTTCAAATGCCTGGGCGCCTCCGGTGATCTGATTTTCAAGGTCTACATGCTTCAGGTCCTGATACTGGGCCTTGTCGGGGTAAGCATCGGTATCATGATTGGTGGACTTTCCCCGATAATCTTACTGCACCTCATCGGCAATCAGCTCCCGGTTCAACCGGTCTTGGGGGTCTTTATGCAACCGCTGGCGCTGGCCGCCGGGTTCGGGATGTTAAGCACCATAACCTTCTCCCTCTGGCCGATCGCTGCCGCATCGGAAGTCAGACCGGCAGGCTTGTTCAGAGCGCGGATTGCGCCGATTGATGCAAAACCGAAACGAAATTACCGAATCGCCATGATGGTCGGCATTTTTACTCTGGCCCTGCTATGCATCGGCACCGCCAGTGACCGTTATTTTGCGTACTGGTTTGTCGGCGGCAGTGCATTGACGCTGTTGCTGTTGCGCAGCGGAGCAAGTCTGGTGATGCGGCTGGCGGCACGCATTCCACCACCCGCCAATGCCCTATGGCGACTGGCACAGGCCAATCTGCACCGGCCCGGTGCGGCAACACCCGCGATCATCGTATCCATGGGCCTGGGGTTATCTGTTCTGGTCGCCATCGCCCTGATCGAAGGCAACATGAGCCGCCAGATTTCCGAACGCCTGCCCGAACGCGCGCCCGCGTTCTTCTTCGTTGATATCCAGCCTCATCAGGTGGCGGCCTTCGATAAAGCAGTAACCGGGATCAAGGGTACGAGTGGCTATCAGCGTCTACCGACACTACGGGGGCGTATCGTTAAAATTGATGGTACACCGGTCGAGCAGGTCAATCTCGGTCATGATAGCCACTGGGCGATACGCGGTGACCGCGCATTGACTTTTGCCGGGACTAAACCCGTCGAATCAAAAGTCACCGAGGGAGAATGGTGGCCCGCCGACTACGTCGGTCCACCGATCATCTCCCTTGACGCCGGTCTCGCTAAAGGGTTTGGCATCGGCATCGGCGACACCCTGACGCTTAACATTCTTGGCCGCGAGATCACCGCGAAGGTTCATAATCTTCGTCAAATCGACTGGCGCCACCTTCGTTTTGATTTCGCCATCATCTTCGCGCCGGGCACCCTGGAAGGCGCCCCCCTGACCCATATCGCGGCCATTGAGGCCGATCCTGCCATCGAACTGGCGGTGGAAAAGGCGGCGACCGACCCGTTTCCCAATATTTCCGCGATCCGGGTTCGCGACGCACTGGAAGCAGCCGGGAAAATCCTGTCCGGCATCGGTGCGGCGATCAAGGGCACCGCAGCGCTGACCATCATCGCCGGGGCCGTAGTGCTGGCCGGTGTGATCGCGTCCGAGCACCAGCGCCGGGTCTATGATGCCGTGGTGTTCAAGGTGCTGGGCGCGACACGCAGGCGCATACTGACGGTTTATCTGCTGGAATACGGGCTTCTGGGCTTGCTGACGGGGTTGATTTCGGCGGCCATTGGCACTTTGACAGGATGGGCGGTGATCCGCTTTCTGATGCGCTCGGAATGGGCGTTTCTGGGTGACGTTGTAGCCTGGACCCTGATCGTCTGCATCGTCGTCATCATGGCGGCGGGATTACTTGGCACCTGGCGCGCGTTGGGGCAGAAAGCTGCGGTTCATCTGCGGATCGATTGAGTTTCGGGCGGCTGACCCGATTTTGCGGCGCATCCTCCCGGTTCCTATTGCATTTGTCCGACTTCGTGCCATATTTAAGCACAAGTCATAATTTTTTGTTTCGAGCAACTTCAGGAGTAAGACATGGCCCTCGGACCCGACAACAAGTTTACGTTGCGTACCGCTCAGATGACGGGCGCTCAGGCGCGCGACGCCGACATCGATGTTGGACTTCGCGCCTATATGCTTAAAGTTTACAATTACATGTGCATTGGCCTCGGCCTGACCGGTGGTGTTGCGTTTGCCGCGTCCACATCCCCGGACCTGATGGCGGCGATCTACGGCACTCCTCTACAGTGGGTTGTTATGTTGGCTCCGCTGGGGATCGTGTTCTTCCTGTCGGCACGCATCAACCACATGAAGGCATCAACCGCACAAACCGTGTTTTGGGTCTATTCTGGCCTGATGGGGCTGGCGATCAGCTACATCTTCCTTGCCTACACCGGAGCCAGTGTGACCCGCGTGTTTTTCATTACGGCGGGTGCCTTTGCCGGCCTCAGTCTGTATGGATATACAACCAAGCGCGATCTTTCTGCGATGGGGACCTTTATGGTCATGGGCCTGATCGGTCTGATCATCGCCAGCGTGGTCAACATTTTCCTCCAGAGTTCCGCAATGCACTTCGTAATCTCGGTTCTAGGTGTGTTGATCTTCGCCGGTTTGACCGCTTGGGACACGCAGAAAATCAAAGGCATGTACTCAGCTTCGGATGGTCATGAAATTGGTGAGAAAAAAGCCGTGATGGGAGCCCTGACACTTTATCTGGATTTCCTCAACATGTTCCTGTTCCTGCTGCGCTTGTTTGGCAATCGCAACTAGAAACAATACAAACCTTGTCCAATACAAACCGCCCGAAGGCAATTTCGGGCGGTTTTGTTTTCAGACCAGCCTGTCGCCCGGTTTTTCGCCCCTGAAGTAGGCGTCCAGATTATCCAGTGCACGAAAGCCCATGGCATTTCGTGTATCAACCGTTGCACTGCCGATATGGGGCGTCAGGAAGGCGTTGGTGAGACCCATGTAGCCGGGATTGAGCTTCGGTTCACCCTCAAACACATCAAGCCCCACCGCCGCAATGCGGCCAGACCGAAGGGCCGCGATCAGAGCGTCATCATCGACAATCCCCCCTCTGGCGGTGTTCACAATAACCGGGTTCTCCGGAAACAGATCAAGTGTATCTGAATTGATCAGCCGGGTTGTTTCAGGTGTCATTTTGCAATTGATCGACAGAAAGTCCGCATGCCGGAACAGATCTTCGGGTGTCGCGTGATAAATTGCGCCCAATTCCAGATCAGGACTTAACCGGGAGCGGTTGTGGTAATGAATCTCCATGCCAAACGCGCGTGCGCGATGGGCAACGGCGCGACCGATACGCCCCATCCCCAGAATTGCCAGACGCCGTCCGCCCGGCTGGATGCCCAGCAACTGGGTCGGTGTCCAGCCCACCCAATTGCCTGTGGTTACCATTTCCAGCGATTCCCTGACCCGTCTGGCGGCATTGAGAAGCAGCATCATTGCCGTATCGGCAGTCGATTCGGTCAGGACATCCGGGGTATTGGTGACCAGAATACCGCGTGATCTGGCGGCCTCCAGATCAAGATGTTCGTAACCAACCGAAAAGGTTGCGAGAATTTTCACACTGTCCGGTAATCCGGCAATCACATCGACTGTGAATTTATTGGATGAACTCAGCAGAATGCCGTCCATGCCTTCGGCGTTGGTGATTAACGCATCGCCCTGCCAGGCCGCATCATCCGGGTTCAGGGTCATGTCATAATCGCGTCTGGCTCGCTCAATGACGGCGTCCGGAAAGTGACGGGTAAGAAGAATTTTAGTTAATTTTGTCATCGTCAGATACACCGCCCGCCGTCGACTTCCATGCAAACGCCGGTAACAAATGCCGCTTCATCAGAGGCGAAATAAAGCGCTGCATTGGCGATATCGAGCGGCGTCGACATGCGGCCCAATGGAATCGTCGAGATGAATTTTTCACGAATTTCCGGCTTGTCTTCTCCGCCCATGAAATCAGCCGTCAGACCGGTCAAGCCAATAACCGGGTTAATCGCATTCACCCTGATATTGTCAGGGGCCAGTTCAACAGCCATCGATTTGGTCAGGGTAACGACGGCGCCTTTTGATCCGTTATACCAGGTCAGACCCGGACGCGGACTGACGGCAGCGGTTGAGGCTGTGTTGATGATCACACCTGCCCCGCGTTGGCGCAAAACCGGCACAGTATGAAGGGCCGACAGATAGATGCTTTTCACGTTGACCGCATAAATCCGGTCGAATACGTCTTCCGGAACGTCCAGCATGGAGCCGTTACGCTGCGCAATTCCGGCATTGTTGACCAGAATATCAAGGCCGCCAAACTCACCGACCGCCATCTCGACCATTGCCTTGACCTCGGCATTGTCTGTCACATCAACCTGACAGAAGACGGCATTTTCCGTGGTTTCGGCAACGCGCTTGCCATTTTCAGGGTCGATATCGGCGACCACCACTTTCGCGCCTTCTTCGGCAAATCTGGCAGCAATTCCTTCGCCGAACCCTGACCCGGCCCCGGTAATGATGGCAATTTTGTTCTCTAGACGCATGCGTTGTTCCTCTTCTGAATGTTCTGTTTTCTACGTTACCACTGGCATGCGGGCAAGGCAGGGAGTCAATCCCGATGATTTTTAAGATATTCCATGGCGGCGTTCAGCTGGCTCATTCGTTGGTGCGAGCCATAGCCGGAATCGGGGTGGTGAACGGTCGCCAGCAGACGAAAACGGGTCCGCAGCTCTCTGGTGCCGGGGCGGGCCATGGCATGGTACCCCATCACATAAAGTGCATCGGCGCGGGTCTCAACCTCTGCCCTTAGTGGATCAAAAGCCAGAACGGAGACCACAGCTTTCAGTTTATCCAGCTCCTGCAAGGCGCGCTCGGATTTATGCCGGTCCTTAAGGGGGCTGGCCTCAAGCCCGAATTCCGGGGCTTCAACATGGATCTGAACGCTCCCGTTTTCCATAGCCAGTGCCATATTCAGGGCGCGACGCAGGAAAATCACCTCATATTCCCCGGCCATACGGACTTGCAGGCGCGGTTTACGCTGCCACGGTCGACCCTTGGATTTGCCGGATTTCAGGATAACCGTTTCACGATCCCCCACCGGTGGGTCGCC